>JBAZYB010000044.1:0-20266 GCA_041659545.1 Hyphomicrobium sp. | reverse complement strand
GGAGATGGCCAACCCATCCATCGGCTATGTCATCGACAAGATTCGCTCGCTCGGCGACTACACGGGCCTGTTTGAAGCCGTCTTCAACGGCACGGGTCCCAATATGGAGACCATCAGCGACGCGCTCGCCTCGTATCAGCGCACGCTCTTGTCGGGCAATTCACGCTTCGATCAATGGTACTACGGCAAGCACGAGGACGCGCTGACCGCCGACGAGAAGAACGGTTTTGAACTTTTCACCGGCAAGGCCGGATGCGTCGCGTGCCATGAAATCGGAGCGGACGGAGCACTGTTCACGGATCAGAAGTTCCATGTGACCGGCATCGGCTATCGCGCCGCAATCGGCGACCCCAATGCGGTCTACAAGGTCGAGCTGGCTCCTGGCGTCTTCACCGACGTCGCCCACAAAGATCTCAAGTCGATCACGACCCCACTCGCGAACGACATCGGTCGTTTTGCGATCACCTTGGATTCAAAAGATCGCTGGGCCTACAAAACACCTAGCCTGCGCAACGTCGAGCTGAGCTATCCCTACATGCACGATGGGTCGCTCGCGACACTCGACGATGTTGTATCGTTTTACGACAAGGGTGGCTTCCCGCACGATGGCGAGAAGGTTCTGTCGCCTCTCGGCTTGAGCCCAAAGGAAAAGAGCGATTTGGTTGCTTTCCTAAAGTCGCTCACGACGGCCGACGACAAGGCCAAGCACTCGACGTACCGTGCGGGCTTTGCACCCGACCCTATCCAACATCCCAAGTCGGGCGGATAGTGTGCGGGCTATCTAGCCTTCGAGAAGATCAGCCCGGGCTCGTGAAGAAGCATCGCAAGCCCGAGCTTCGCGCCGACGAAGATGCCCAGGATGGTGAGCGGCGCGGTAACTGCCAGCGCGCTTCCCGCTGTCAGACCCTGGCCAATAGTGCAGCCCTTGGCGAGCACGCCGCCCCCGCCCATAAGCACGGCACCGGCAATGTGGCGGCGCATCTCGCGGGCATCGTCGAATGCCTCCCAGTTCACTTCGTCGCGAGCGTAAGCAACGCCCAACGAGCCGGCGACGACGCCCAACACGGTCATCGAGGTAAAGGTGGCGTCCTGCAACGTCTCGCTCATTGTTTGCAGCAGGATGCGGCCAACGGGCGCCACGAACGACAAGCTCTCGATGCGCGCGGTATCCATGTTCGTGTAGGCCAGCCCCGTTATCACCCATCCCGCCGTTACTGCCACGCCAAGCCCGACGGCCGAGACCATGAGGCGAGGACGACGCAGGAGGCGACCGTCGGAGAGCGCACTGGAGATGAGGAAGCAGACCAGAAATCCGCATATGAGCAGCTCCGCCGGGCGCCCGAGCGTCCAATTCAGCATGTGCGGCAGCAGCGCATGCTCGCGAGTGGGAAGATCGACGACGGCAAGGCCGTTCAGGGCTGAGCGCACCGGTGCAAGGATGCCGCTTGCGAAAGCGAATGCTGCCACGCCAATGAGCATGGCGCTGACGAGCGCCCTGAGGTCACCACCGCCCAGGCGGACAAGAACCCCAAAACTGCACGTTCCAGTGAGGGCCATTCCCAAGCCGAAGACGAGACCGCCTATCAGCGCCGCCGGCCAGTCGAGCGCTGTCGTTGCGTAGATGGAGCCGCCCAGATCGAACAGGCCGAACATGGATGCAGTCTGTGTGAGGACGATGGCCACAGCCAGTGCCAGGCCCCAGGCCTTCATTCCCCGCCAGCTGCTGCCTATGACGGCGTCCTCGATCGCGCTCATCGAGCACAGGCGCCCGTAACGCGCTGCGGCTCCGGCCAACAGCCCGCAGAAAAAGCCGCCTATCGCTAGCAGCATCACTCGCCTGTTCTGCTCAGCCGGTCGGCTTATCCTCGCGGCAGAATTTGTCGTACACGGCGCTGATGAAGCGCCGTGTCATATCGTCGGCGAGGACATAGTAGACTGTTTTTCCATCACGTCGCGAGTCCACAAGACCATCCAAACGCAGTCTTGCTAAATGTTGCGACACGGTAGGTTGGCTGAGCGAAAGCAGATGCTCCAGCTCCGAAACGGAGCGCTCCCGTTCCGAGAGCAGGCACAGGATAAGGAGGCGCGATTCATGCGCCAGAGCTTTGAGAAAATCGCTCGCCTTCCGCGCCTTCTTGACGAGGCGCTTCAGCTCGACTGACGATTCCTCGTCGGCCTCCAGTGTGGCAATGATCTCGCGTGGCAGGATGCTCGTCATGGCGCTCGAATAGCTTGCGGCACAGGGGCATCGCCCCCGTTTCGCTCCGTATCCTTATTGGGCGTCCGCGACTGATGTTGCGGAGGAATAATTTCCGACAGAAGGTCCCAGAAGAAATCAGCCCCCGGATATCCAGTTACCCGGCCTATTTCTTGGCCTTTATCAACCAGAACGAAAGTGGGCGTGATGGTGACGGGCTTTTTCAACTGAACGTCTACCAACGTATCCCTTATGTCTACGACCCGCAGCGGAGCGTAACGGCCCTCGGGGCTGTTTGGATAGATGGGACCGATCTCCTGCTGCCATCTGATGCACCACGGACAGCCGCGCTGATTGAACATGATCATTTCAGCCGACCATGCGTCGCCGAACGGCAGCAAGAGCGCAAGCATCATGGGCCACGCCAGCGTGACAAGGCGAGCAAAGCGATGCATGTAGGTGCAGTCCGGTGCGCTGGTCATTTATTGACGGGGCTCTCGCGATCGAAAAGGTAGGCGTTCACGTCCTTGATCTGTTGCTCGGTGAGATACTCGTGTGCGCCAAAACGCGGCATGTTCGAGCATGCCGACGTCGCTTGCGCATTGTAGATCTTGGCGTAGGCGATTCGCGCAGCGTCCGGGCCATAATCGTGAAGCTTGCCGTATCCCGCAAGGCTCGGACCGAGTGTGCCGTAGGATACCTCTGCCGGCGCCAGCTGATGGCAGGCGTAGCAGTTTCCTCCATGTGCTGTTTCTGGCGCGTCGCTGAACTGTCCGCCACGCCCATTCTGCGCAACTTTCTCGCCCTCGCGCCAGTCGCCGACGACGTTGCCATCGGTCGGATAGATGATCGTCGCAGCTTCCCGCGCCATGATCTTTTCAGCGTCCCCGGCAGACGGCATGTTGCGCTCGTGTGAGCACAGCGCCTGCGTTTCATCCTGAATGAGACGCTTCTCCCATCCAGCTTCGACATTCGGCCACATGCCTTTGACATAGCCATCGAGTTCGGCAGATGAAACGGCAACGGTGTTATCAATCTCTTGCGCGCTGGCATCGATCGTTACGATGCAGGCGCTCGCGACGAAAATGAGAGCCGCGTAGCCCCCGAGCACGAAGAACTTAGCGCTTGATCGACGGGACATTGAGAGTTCCACCATCTGCTTGCTTGGCGAGATACAACATAAGTGCGGTGAGGCCGTCCGATCCGTATTCCGGAGGTGGCATTCGCATCTGGCGATAGCAATCCCACAGCCTGTTCTGCATCGTCCGTGTCTGGCTCTGCGACACGCGGTACGTCGGCCACGATCCCAAAGTGGTCTGGGCATCGGGACCCGGCTTCGTCAGATTGGGCAACTCTTGCAGGCGAATGCGAGCCCCGTCGCTGCTGTGGCAAGTGGCGCATGAGAAATCGAGCAGAGAACCGCGGCGATAAAACAGCTCTTTTCCAACCGCATACGCTTCTTGTTCTTTTGGGTGGCTCAGCGGGATGTGATATTGCATTCCGCTCGATTTATTGGCGATGAAAGCAACGAGGTCCTCCATGTCGGAGGAAACGCCCGGCGTGCCGAATTTCCGCGCCAAAACATCCGTTGTGTCCAATTCCTGGACCGTCTGCATGCACCAGAGCAGCCGTTGCTCCAGGTCCATGACCTTGTTCGTGTCGTCGAAATAGCGCGGCAGCTCAGCGTACGCGCCCTCCAGGACGCCCGGTCCCTTGCCGAGATCGCACGCCTCCAGAGACACTCCTTTCGTGCCTCGCGCCTCGCTCCAGAGCGCCTCTCCCCGATCGACATTGAGGTAGGCGGGATTGGCCATCGGGTCGTTGATCATCTCCCGATAGCGCTCGATCGAGTCCGTGCTCGAATCGCTAGGTGTCTCGGCTCGGCCGTGGGCGATGAGGCCCCATGCCGCGAGGGTCGCGACGCCGATATGCGCCAAAAATCGGTTTAGTTTCATTGTTCTAGGTCTGCCAAATGGGGCCTCGAGCTCATCCGCTCGCTAAATCTGTATGCCGGTAGTTTCACGGGTTGCAAGCATGAATTGTCATATGATAATTTTTCTATGTGTTTGGAGCCAGCGCACCAGAAGACGGCTGGCCCGTCAACTTCCGGAGGAGAAGAATGACCATTGCAAGCGACGCGAGAAGCCGCCGCAACTTCCTGAAGCTGTCTGCGGTGGGCGCTGCCGCGCTCGCGTTTGGCGTGGCTCCGGCCGCCGCTGCAACTCCCGAGGTGGACGCGCTGATCTCCAAGTTCGCGGAGGGCAAGAAGGTCTCCGAGGGCCGCATCACCCTCGATCTCCCCAGCATCGCCGAAAACGGCCTTGTCGTTCCTCTCAATTTTGAGGTCGAAAGCCCCATGGCGGCCGACGATTACGTGAAGTCGGTGCACTTTTTCGCCGATGGCAATCCTAATCCGCAGGTCGCGGATTTCACCTTCACACCCATGAGCCCGAAGGCTGCGGCGCAGCTGCGTATTCGCCTGGCGAAAACGCAGAATGTAATCGCCCTCGCTGTCATGTCGAACGGCGACGTCTACTCGGCGAAGAAGGAAGTGAAGGTCACGATCGGCGGCTGCGGCGGCTAGTCCATCGCATCGTAATTCGCGCCGCCCGTAACAAAAGAACCGCAGGGAATTTGCTCATGGCCACCAACATCAAGCCGCGCGTGCGCATGCCGGCGACCGCTAAGCCAGGCGAGATTATCGAAGTGAAGACGCTGATCAGTCATGTGATGGAAAGCGGCCAGCGCAAGGACGCGGCGGGGAAACTCATCCCTCGGCACATCATCAACAAGTTCACCGCGACGTTTAACGGCAATGAGATCATGAGCGTCGACTGGCACCCGGCAATTTCGGCCAATCCGTATCAGTCGTTTATGGTGCGGGCGACGGAGAGCGGTGTTTTCGAGTTCACCTGGTTCGATGATGACGGTGCCGTCTACAAGTCCGAGCACAAGGTGACCGTATCGTGAGCTGCGGGCATCACTGCGCCCGGTCTGGGCTGCGCGACACGATGGTGCGCCGATGATCTCGCGGCGCGAGTTTTTTGTCGCCGCCGCCGCGTCGGCAGTATTGGCCGGCGGAACGGGAATACCCTTGGGCCGGCTGGCTGCGGCTGGGCGGCTTTCCGAGAGCGATCTGTTGTCGTTCGATCCCGTCGGCAATGTGACGCTCATGCACGTCACCGACTTCCACGCCCAGCTCGTCCCGCTGTATTTCCGCGAGCCGTCCGTCAATCTCGGAGTCGGCGATGCCAGGGGCCGGGTGCCGCACATCGTCGGTGAAGAGTTTCGCCGGGCCTTCAAGCTCAGCGACGGCTCCGACCTCGCGTACGCGCTGACCGCTGACGACTTCGTCGAGCTGGCGAAGACTTATGGCGCCATGGGCGGCCTCGATCGCATCTCGACGGTCATCAAGTCGGTACGTGCCGAGCGTGGCGACCGCGTGCTGCTCCTCGACGGCGGCGATACCTGGACCAACAGCTGGACGTCGTACAAGACGCATGGCCAGGACATGGTCGACGCGATGGCCGTTTTGAAGCCCGACGCCATGACGGCGCACTGGGAGTTTACGCTTGGTGAGCAGCGTGTGCGCGAGCTGGTCGACAACCTCGGCTTTGCATTTCTGGCGCAAAATGTTCGCGACAACGAGTTCGAAGAGAAAGTCTTCGAAACCTCGAAGGTCTTCGAGCGCGGCGGCGTGAGCATCGGCGTCATCGGACAGGCCTTCCCGTTCACGCCCATCGCCAACCCACGCTGGATGGTCCCCAATTGGAGCTTCGGCATCCGCGAGCGCGAGCTCGCCAAAGAGATAGAGCAGCTGCAGGCCAAGGGCGTCGATCTTGTGGTGCTGCTTTCCCATAACGGTTTCGACGTCGACCGCAAGCTGGCCGAGCGCGTGCCGGGCATCGATGTCATCCTGTCCGGCCATACGCACGACGCGGTTCCGGAAGTGACGGTCATCGGCAAGACGCTGCTCGTCGCCACCGGCTCGAACGGCAAGTTCGTCTCCCGTCTCGATCTCGATGTGCAGTCGAAAAAGATCGCCGGCTTCCGCTATCGGCTGATTCCGGTCTTCTCGGATGTGATCAAGCCCGATCCGGAGATGAGCGCCGTCATCGCGAAGGTGCGAGAACCCTACGCGAAGGATCTGTCACGCGTACTCGGCACTACCGGCAGCCTCCTCTATCGGCGTGGAAACTTCGACGGAACACTCGACAAGCTGATCTGTGATTCGGTCATCGAGCGGCGCGATGCCGAAATATCCATGTCGCCGGGCGTACGTTGGGGCACCAGCATGCTCCCCGGACAGCCGATCACGTTCGAGGACATCACCAACGCCACGGCCATGAGTTATCCAGCCTGCTATCGCACGGAAATGACCGGCGAGCGTCTCAAGGACGTGCTCGAGGATGTCGCCGACAACATCTTCAATCCAGATCCCTACTACCAGCAAGGCGGCGACATGGTTCGCTGCGGCGGCCTGAGGTACTCGATCGACATCGCCCAGCCCATGGGCCAGCGCATCTCCAACATGACGCTAATGCGCAATGGCGAAGCGATTGATCCAAAGAAGAGCTACGTCATCGCCGGTTGGGCGAGCGTCAACGAAGGCACAGTGGGCCCGCCGATCTGGGACGTCGTCTCCGATTACATCACGGACAAAAAGGTAATCGAAGTCGCTCCCGGCGCCGCCGTGGAGATCAAGGGCGCATGATCAAGACCGCAGGGCAGCAACATGAGTGAGAACAAAAAGACGGATACAGTGGCGCGCTCACGGCGGCAATTCCTCAAGGCCGCCGGTGTGGCCACGGCCGCTGCTGCAGCGGGCGGCGGCGCCGCACTCGGACAGACGCTCGGCGGCACCCCCAAGCCCGAGGAGCTGCCGCCGAACATCCCTGACTGGTCGCGCTACCTCGGCGAGGGCGTGGCGGATCGGCCATACGGCAAGCCGTCGAAGTTCGAAGCGAATGTCGTTCGCCGGGATGTTCAATGGCTCACGGCTTCCCGCCAGAGTTCGGTCAACTTCACGCCCTGGCATCAGCTCGACGGCATCATCACGCCGAACGGGCTCTGCTTCGAGCGGCACCATGGCGGCGCGCCAGATGTTGATCCGAACGCGCATCGTCTGATGTTGCACGGCCTTGTCGACAGGCCGCTGATCTTCTCGATGAGCGATATTATGCGTATGCCGCGCGTCAATCGCGTCCACTTCCTCGAGTGCGCGGCAAACAGCGGCATGGAGTGGCGCGGTCCACAGCTCAACGGCTGCCAGTTTACGCACGGCATGATCCACAACGTCATGTATACCGGCGTGCCCCTGAGGGTACTGCTCAACGAGGCCGGATTGAAGCCGAACGCCAAGTGGCTCCTCGTCGAGGGCGGCGATGCTTCGGGAATGAACAGGTCGCTGCCGCTCGAGAAGGCACTCGACGACTGCCTCGTGGCCTTCAAAATGAATGGCGAAGCGCTGCGCCCGGAGCAGGGCTACCCGCTGCGGCTCGTGGTTCCCGGGTGGGAAGGAAACATCTGGGTCAAATGGCTGCGCCGCATTGAAGTCGGCGACATGCCATGGCTGGCCCGCGAGGAGACGTCCAAGTACACGGACCTTCTGGCTGACGGTCGCGCGCGTCGCTACACGTTCTTCATGGACGCCAAGTCCGTCATCACCAACCCCTCGCCCCAGGCGCCATTCAAGCACCGCGGTCGCAACGTGCTGACGGGCATTGCCTGGTCAGGACGTGGCAGCGTCACGCGCGTCGACGTCACGATCGATGGCGGCAAGAACTGGCAAGAGGCGCGCATCGACGGACCAGTGTTCGACCGCTCAGTTGCGCGGTTCTACGTCGATCTCGATTGGCAGGGAGAAGAGCTGCTCATTCAGTCACGCTGTCACGACTCGACCGGCTATCTGCAGCCGACGAAGGATGAGCTGCGCAAATTCCGCGGCGTCAACTCGATTTATCACAACAATGGAATTCAGACGTGGCTGGTGCGCGCCAGCGGCGAAACAGAGAACGTGGAGATTACCTGAGTGCGGGTTATCGCTATTGCAACGGCGGCGGTGTTGCTCGCAGCAGCCGGCGTCTTCGCAGCCGGAGGACAGCCAAAGCCGGCGGACGCAAAGCCACTCGGTCTTGGAGCGCCGGCAACGGCTGGAGAGATTGCCGGCTGGGACATCGACGTGCGCCAGGACGGCAAAGGTCTGCCCCCCGGCAAGGGAACGGCGGCACGCGGCGAGGCCATTTTCCTCGATCAGTGCGCGGCGTGCCACGGGGATTTCGCAGAAGGGCGCGACCGTTGGCCTGTCCTCGCCGGAGGGCGCGGCTCACTGAAGGACGACAGGCCGGAGAAGACGATCGGCTCCTACTGGGAATCGGCGTCGACCGTATTCGACTATGTTCGCCGTGCGATGCCGTTCGGCAACGCGCAATCGTTGAGCAACGACAATCTCTATGCCGTGGTCGCCTATCTCCTGCAGATGAACGACGTCATCCAGGATCCGGATTTCGAGCTCAACCAGAATAATTTCACCTCCATCAAGATGCCGAACGCTGACGGCTTCTACGACGATGACCGCGAAACGACGGAGAAGCAGTTCTGGCATGCGAAGGCATGCATGAAGGATTGCAAGGCCGAGGCGACCATCACCAAGCGGGCAGCAATCCTCGACGTCACGCCCGATTCCAAGTCAGCACCGGGCGTCGATTGATGATGAGGACACCTGCCATGGAAATAAGGCTGCGCAGTTTTCTCGTCGGCCTCGCGTTTACCACTGCACCAGCGTTGGCCAACGAGGATGTCGAGTTTGGCGCCTATCTTTCAAGCGAGTGCGTCACCTGCCACCAGTCCACTGCGAACGGCAAGATCCCCGTCCTAGCCGGCCGCTCGCAAGAGGAGATCATCTCAGCGCTTGGCGCGTTTAGGAGCGGCGAGCGCGTGAGCTCCGTAATGCAGCAGATAGCCGCGCGCTTGTCCGAAGCGGAGATGCTGGCGTTGGCTGCCTATTTCGCGTCGCTCGCGACATCAACAGAGTGCAAGGACACGACGCAACAGCTGGGATTACCCTGCTGAAAAATAGACTGGGAGGACAAAAGAAATGGGCATTTCACGTCGTCAATTCACGGTGGGTATAGGCCAAGTCGCAGCCGCTTCGGCGGCATTCGGCCTTGCTGCACCCGCGCTCGCCAATAAAAAGGCCAAGGTTGTGGTCATCGGCGGCGGAGCCGGCGGCGCGACCGCGGCGAAGTACATAGCCAAGGACTCCGGCGGAGCCATCGACGTCACCCTTGTCGAACCATCCAAGACATTCGTGACCTGCTTTCACTCCAATCTCGTCATTGGCGGCGTCAAGACGCTCGCGGACATCTCCCACGGCTACGATAAGCTCGCCGGCAACTATGGCATAAGCGTCGTGCATCAGCGCGCCAAGGCAATAGACAAGAGTGCACGTAAGGTCACGCTCGATGACGGCAGCACGCTGGACTATGACGCAGTTGTGCTCTCGCCCGGGATCGATCTCAAATACGACAGCGTTCCCGGCTGGAGTCGGGAAGCCGAAGAAATCATGCCACACGCATGGAAAGCTGGCCCGCAGACCATCCTGCTGAAGGAAAAGCTCGACGCCGTCCCCGATGGCGGCACCATCGTGATGCTCGCACCACCCAATCCTTATCGTTGCCCGCCTGGTCCCTATGAGCGGGTTTCGATGATGGCCCACGCACTCAAGCGCGCTGGCAAGACGAAATCCAAGATCGTCGTTCTCGATCCCAAGCAAAAATTCTCCAAGCAGGCACTGTTTCAGGAAGCCTGGGAGCGGGTGTATCCCGGCATGGTCGATTGGCTCAGCGCCGAGATCTACGAAACGATCAAGTCGGTTGACCCAAAGACCAACACGGTTGTCACTGGCTTCGAAACGTACAAGGACGCAGCGCTCGTCAACGTCATTCCCGCGCAGATGGCGGGCACGGTCGCGCGCGATGCTGGATTGGTGAACGAGTCGGGCTTCTGCCCCATCGACGCCGGCAACATGCTGTCGGCTCTCGATCCTAATATCTACGTGATCGGCGATGCCTGCATCGCCGGTGATATGCCGAAGTCGGCTTTCAGTGCTAACAGCCAGGCAAAGGTGGCCGCTGCTGCCGTAAGGGCTCGCTTCGCCAGCGCTCGCGCCTTCCCCGCGCGCTACCAGAACACCTGCTGGAGCATGATCGACGACGACTATGCGATCAAGGTCGGCGGCCGTTACGAGCCCAAGGACGGAAAGATCGCGTCCATCGAGGACTTCATCTCCAAGACGGGAGAGAACGACGACGTGCATAGGCAGACGCAGTCGGAGAATATGGGTTGGTACGAGGGCATCACCGCCGACATTTTCCTCTAACAGTCTGTCGATAACAGGCGAGGAACAGCAGACAGGCGGCTCGGCATTGTGCGGAGCCGCCCGTTCTTTTGGACCCTATAGGATTCCCGTGAGAGGCGCGCTCCCGCGACGCTAGTTCTGCAGATGCAGCATCTCGATCAGTTCGCCGAGTGATTTGGCGCCGGTCTTGGCCATGATGGTGGCGCGGTGCCCCTCCACGGTGCGAACAGAGATATTCAACGCGGCAGCTATCAGCTTATTGGGCTTGCCCGTGCGAAGTAGGTTGAGAACCTCCATCTCGCGCTTGGTGAGCGATGAGAGGCTCTTGTTGTACTCCTGGCGCCGCGCTTCCTGATCCCAGATCTCCCCATACGTCGACAGCGCGGATTGCACGGTGTCGAGCAGCAGCTGGTCGTTGAAGGGTTTCTGCAGGAACTCGATGGCGCCCGCCTTCATCGCACGCACCGCGATGGGGACATCGCCATGCCCTGTTATAATGATAATCGGGATGAGCGCCCGTGTTGCCTTCAGGCGCTCTTGAAGCTCAAGCCCACTCATGCCCGGCATACGGATGTCGAGGATGATGCAGCCGCGCGCACCCGGGGTGTAGTTCGCCAGAAATTCGTCGGCTGAAGCGAACACCTGCACCTTGAGACGGACCTGCTCCATCAACCAGCGGATGGCATCGCGAACAGCCGGATCATCATCGACGATGAAGACGGTGGGTGTGTTCCTCTTACTTGGCGGGGTCTGCATGTTATGGTCGCTTCCAGTTTGGTAATCTCATGCCGAAGGTCGTCCCGCGCGAAGAAGTGGCCTCCAGCCCGAGCTTTCCGCCGTGAGCCTCGACGATTCCCTGGCTGATGCTGAGCCCAACGCCGAGGCCCGCCTCCTTGGTGGTGAAGAACGGCTCGAACAACCGCGTGACATCGTGCTCGGCACAGCCGCAACCATTGTCAGTCACGAGGACCTTGGTGTGCTTCTCCTCGTCCGCCGTCACCTCAATCGTGATCGTGCGTTTGGTCTCGTCAACCTCGGCAAGGGCGTCAATGCTGTTGCGAACCAGGTTGATCAGCACCTGTTGAATCTGAATCGCGTCGACAAAAACCAGCGGAGCATTCTTGGGAATGCGCAGCTTCAGCTTTACGTTGTTGTGGTGAATTTCGGTCTGAACAAAGCCGATGGCACTCTGCACGATCGTGCGCATGCACGAGCGCTGCCGGCGAATATCCTTCTTGCGTGAGAAGTTGCGAATGCGCACGAAGATCTCGTCGGCGCGTTCGGCCTGGCGCACGATCTGCGTTAGGCCGTGCTTCAGCTCGCTGAGTTTGCTGTCACCAGGCTCGAGCTTTCGCAAGCAGGTTTGCGCGTAAGTCATGATCGCGCACAACGGCTGATTGAGCTCATGCGCGAGGCCCGAGACCATACCGCCCAGGGTGCTGAGACGAGCGACATGCGTCAGCTCTGCCTGCCGTTTGCGATCGGTCTCCTTAGCTTCGATGAGCGCCGTGACATCGCGGCCCGTGGCGATGAAGTGGGTGAGCGTGCCTGCCTCATCCCTGAGCGGGCTGATGGTCATCTGCAGGTGATAGAACCGATCATTCTTCGTTCGATCGCTCAGCAGGAACTCGACTTTTCGGTCGTCGCCGATTGCCTTCCACAGATCAGTTCGCAGCTGGCCGTCGCTGTCGAGGAACTTGGCGGGATGGCCGACGATCTCGTCGTGGAAGAAGCCGGTCAGCGCCTCGAAGGCGGGGTTGATGTATTCGACGCGACCCGAGAAGTCCGTGATGATCAGCGAATCGGCGGTCTGCTCGATGGCGCTCGACAGCTTGCGCATATGCGCTTCCGCTCTCTCACCCCCGAGCTCGCTGGCGATCCATTGCGACATCAGTTTCAGCGTCTCGCGCTCAGCGGCGGAGAACGGCCGCGTGCGTGGCTGCGAGCCGACGAAACAGAGCGTCCCGAATGGCTTGCCATCGACGATAATGCGCATGCCGATATAGGCTTCGAGCTTGCAGTCCTTGTAAGTGGAATGCTGGCGCCACTCCGATTGCGCAGCGCACTCGAAGGCGACGGGCTCTGAGGAGTCTATCGTCGTCGCGCAGTAGGTCTTCTCGAGGCTGAGTCTCTTGCCGACGGCGAAGCGCGGGATGTCGCTGACCGACTCGAGCACCAGGAACGCATTGTTATCGATCTGAGAGACGATTCCGGTCTGCACGCCGAACTGCTCGCACCCCAGTCGTAGAACGCGGCGGATCTTCTCCGAACGGGTAAGTTTGGTATCCGTGCCGATAGCATGGAAGGCGCGCAGCGCGTTGGCGATAAGCCGCAGCTCCACCACGGCTTCAGTTCTTTGTCGCTCGGCTTGGACACGGAGCGTAACCTCCTGCAAAATGACCATGGCACTGCGCTTTCCATCGGGCATCGTGAACGCAGCAGCGGTCATTTCCACAAAGAAGTTCATCCCATTGGCTGACGGGAGCTCGAAAACCTCTGGCGACAGCCGGCTGTTCGAGCTGATGGCGAGGTCGAGCAGGCTCTTGATGCGGTCGTGTTCGCAATCTGGGAAGAAATCTTGCAGCGGCGTGCCGATGGCCTCACGGTCGGTGGTATCCAGTATCTGCCGTGACTGACGATTGAGCGTATGAATCCGACCATCCGGATCGGTCGCAATGACGCCGATGGGTTCGTTGTCGAACAGTCCCTC
This sequence comes from Hyphomicrobium sp., assembly GCA_041659545.1. Taxonomy (GTDB): domain Bacteria; phylum Pseudomonadota; class Alphaproteobacteria; order Rhizobiales; family Hyphomicrobiaceae; genus Hyphomicrobium_A. The sequence goes on along the minus strand of JBAZYB010000044.1, from coordinate 7,000 downwards.
GACATACTGAGCCGCGCCCGGCTGCAGAAGGGGCAACACTTCCAATTGCACATGCGCGTTGGCGATCGCCGCTTCCTGGTAGCGCAGGCGCTGTTGGCGACGCTCCGCGGCATCGGTCAGCACGGCCGCCAGGCCATCTACGTCGGAGTTGGGCCAGACCAGGACCTCGTGGCCGAGGAACGGGCAGAACATGATGTCCTGCCGAAGTTTGGCGCTATTGCTGTCCGCACTGAGGATGAAGATCGGTAGGCGCTTATCGTGGGCGTGAATGCGCTGAGCCGTAGCTACCGGTTCCGAGACCGCCGTGCCCAGCAGCACGGCATCGATGTTCTCGACGCCCGCCTTGATATTGCTCTCGAACTGCGAGCTGCTCGAGACGTATTCGATGTGATGGCGGCACGATAAGTTGCTGGCAACGTGGAACGCGAACGCCCGGTCGACGTTGACGAAGAAGAGCTGGCACACCTCATTGCGATCTGCCACCGCAGCGGATCTGGTTTTTGACCCATGACGATCAGATTTGGGTTCATCGAGTGACACTGTCGAATCTCACTTGCTCGAGTCTTGGTGTTGTCTCCGGCGGCTAGTGTTTAATTTCGCAAGCTGGACCTAATCGGCGAGGAAGGGCACCCCGAGCATTGATTTGCCAATCCAGGATCGCAGTAGATCCGTCGATGGGGACATGAGATGGACAGCGCGAACATCCCGCAGATGCCGCGCGAGCTTCGAGCGCTCCGAATAGCCGCGGCCGCCCGTAAGCGTCATTGCCTCATTGATGATGGTGACGGCACTGTCGGCGACTTCGGCCTTGCTCGCCATCATCGCCGTAAGTGCATCGTGCTCGCCAGCGTCGAAGCTGGCAGCCGCGCCGTAGATGAGCCGTCGGGTTCGTTCCAGCATCCCCCACAGCGTCCCGAAGCGATGCTGGATGATCGGCGCTTGTGCCAGCGGCCCCGAGTGCACGTGCCGGCGACGCATGATGTGCGTGCGCGCTTCTTCGAGCGCACTGGCCGCCACACCGAGGTAGGTTGCAGCCATCGCAACGAGGAAATAGGGCATGATGACGTTGAAGATGTACCAGATCTGATCGCCTTCGCGGCCGAGCAAGTTGGCTCTCGGCACACGCACGCTGCGCAGGATCATGGAGCGCGAGGAGTTCCCTCGCATGCCCAAACCATTCCACGGTGCACCCCAGCTGACGCCCATGGCATTGCCGGGAACCACCACGCATGAAAATTGCCCGGCCGGGGCCTCAGGCGAGCTGACCACCGCGGATACGACATAGGAATCAGCCCGCCCGCCATTGGTGACGAACACCTTCTCGCCGGACAGCGAATAGTGGCAGGGCGGAACTGAGTTAAGCTGCGTCTGTGGCAGATAGAAGTGGACGCCCGTGCCCGTCTCACTCAACGACAGGGTCGTGATGTGCTTGCCGTCACAAATTGGCGTCAGAAAATTCTCTTGCTGGGTAGTCGTGGCGTTGACCGCAATGACTGAGGCGCCGACACAGTGCATGCCGAAGCAAATGCCGGTTGAAGCACACTCTCGGCTGAGCAGCTCGCACACCTTGGCGAGCGTAAGGAGCCCCTGGCCCCTCCCCCCGTATTGTCGTGGAACGACGAGCCCGCCAAATCCTTCGGCAAGCAGAGTTCGCAGCCCGTGCTCGGGCCATGCTGCTTCGCTGTCGACCTTATCGGCGCTTGGGGCCAACACGTCCCGCGAGATCTCTTCGGCTCTGCGCAGGATGGCCGCTCCGCCATTCTCCCAAAGGTTCATTTAACTACCCGCCAGACTATCTGTCCCGATCAATAAGGGGAGGCTGATGCCTCCCCTTTCTGCGTCTTGGACGACTACATATGGCAGTTGCTAGTGGTGCTCAACCAGCGAGAACGAAAGTACTTTCTCGACAGCTTCGATCCGGTTGGCACCGGCACCCACAACGCACTGGCCGCTCTTGTCGCATCCCCAGAGAGGATACGCCTTAAACTGCTTAAGATCGGCCGGAAGCTGGTCCCGGTGCGGCATGTCGCGCGGATCGATCTTGTCGCCGTTTCTTTCAGTTGCGAGCTGGCTACGAATGCGCATCAGCTCCTGCATGAAGTCCTTCGCCGAGACACCGTCCCAGCTCCCGACCACCCGACCTTCCGAGGTCTTGATGTCGTTGCTCATCTTAAGCTCCTCTACCCTTCGTAAAATCGGCTGATCAGAAGCGATCCGCGATCATTCGAATGACTTTCCGCGGCAGGATCCAGTCCTGACCCTGCTTCTGTTCCTGCACGACGACCATCAGGTCTTCTCTTGAGAAATGTATCCCGCGCTCCTTGGCGAGGGAGAGATACATATCGATGAAGGCCTTCTTGTCAGGCGTGGTGTCCAGCCTGTCGAGCAGACCCGGATCGTTCATGAGAACTTCCCCGAACATCTTTATTTCTTTCTCGAAGGGGCGCGAATGAGCATCCCTTTGAAGCGCTTTCTCCAGCATCGCTTTTGTTCCCAGTTTATTTATGCACTGCACTACCCATTACCGATGGGCACAAGAATATAATCAAGGGCAGTTCGGCTTTGTAAAGCGTGGTGCAGCGTGGAAAAACAGGACAAAGCGCGCGGGTTGATCACACAATAGTCCCGTGTATTCCGGCATAAAATACGTACAAATACCTGCACCATGGCGTGGATGTGAGCGCGCTCGCGCATCGCTCACATCTGGGCCCTCGTTGCATGGGAGTGCGGGCATCAGCGCAATCCACCTGCAGCCGAACCGTTAGGTAGACCGCAGACCGCTCACGCGGCCAGCACGCCGGCTTCTGCAACAGCTTTGGCGACCGAGGCTTCGCATTCATCCGGCCCAAGCAGCGTTTTGTTGACGCTCATCGACCGGACGTTGGCAATGCCGAGGAAGTTGAGCCAAGCTGTCAGATAGGATTTCTGGAAGTCGAACTTCTCTTCAGGCAGCCCTCCCTCGCCATACGCAAGGCCGCGTGCGCAAACCAACAGCGCCCGCTGCTTCTTGAGCATGCCGTCGAAGCCGTTCTCGCCAAACAGGAACGTCACGTCCTTCTGGGTGACGAGATCGACGAGTTGCTTCAAGCGATACGGAACGCCGAAGTTCCACATCGGCACGCTGATGACGATCTCATCGGAGTCGCGGAAGCGTTGGCCGAGGGCCTCGATTGCCTTCCATGCGGCCTGCTGCGCAGGGGTCAGCGGCGTGCCCGACAGGCCCGCGTATTTCGCATCGAGTGCTTCGCCGTCGAATGCTGGCAGCGAGTCCTTCCAGACATCGAGCGTATCGACCTCGATCTCCTCGTTCTTGCGTAGCGCGTCGATGTAAGAACGGGCCACCATGTTCGAGGCCGAACGCTCACCGCGCGGTGAAGCTTGGATATAGAGCAGGCGTTTCATTGTCCTCCCCAAAGGGCTTGGGTTTTGTTGCGCTGCCGAATGGCGGGTGCGGTACGGAGTTTCGACCCATTACGGCCATGCGCCATTGAACGAGGCGTACCGCCCGTAGTGCTCCGGCATGTGACCACAATGGAACCGTAGCTGGCAGCGAGGTCGATTACGTGTCGGCGCGTAGTCTAACGGATAGATGGCCGTGGCCCGCCGATATAAGGCTCCAATCATCCACGACGGGAAACGTGGCGGTCTACGCAGGCACGCCAGCGGTTGATGTTGGGCGACGCGCAGGCCAGGTCGCAGATAATCAAGGAGCGTTGAAGGTGATATCGCTAGGCCAGAAGGCACCGAATTTTCAGCAGGAGAGCAGCAGGGGAACAATCGACTTCCACGAATGGCTCGGTAACTCATGGGGTATCCTTTTTAGCCATCCGAAAGACTACACGCCCGTTTGCACGACCGAACTTGCCGTCGCCGCGCGGCTGATGCCGGAGTGGGAGAAGCGCAACGTCAAGGTGATGGGGCTGTCGGTGGATACCGGCGAAAATCACGTCGGATGGGAAAAGGACATCGAGGAGACGCAGGGGCAGTGCCTGAACTTCCCGGTACTCGCCGATGCCGACCATAAGGTCAGCAACCTCTACGGAATGATCCACGCAGAGTGCGATCCGACCATTACGGTGCGCACCGTATTCATCATCGATCCGGACAAAAAAGTTCGCCTCACGATGACGTATCCCCCGAGCACGGGTCGCAATTTCGAGGAGATCTTGCGTGTCGTCGATAGCCTCCAAACGGCTGACAAGTATCACGTGGCCACGCCCGTGAATTGGCAGAAGGGTGAGTCGGCGATTATTCCCCCGAGCATCTCCAATGAAGCCGCAAAAGAACTATTCCCCCAGGGGTGGAAAGAGCTGAAGCCGTACCTGCGCATCGTCGAACTCCCGCAGGAGTAAGTAGAACCCGGACTCCGTGCTCGGAGCATGCAGCGCGCCAATACGTATGCGGCCGTATTTTCACGGATGGATTAAGGGGAGTTCCAAGCGCTAGCCTCAACACGTTCTAAAGAGGCTCGCTGCTTGAGGCGCCAAGAAATAGAGCCGGAGCGCTGCTCGCCGGCTTTTTGAAAACGGACCGAAGGTCTTTGTTGTTGGACGAAAGGGAGAGAACATGAAGAAGTTGATATTGGGGCACATGGTGTACCTGTATACGCCTTTGGGCGTGTTGGCGTGCACCTTCGGCATCCTGAAAGGCGGCATCTGGGCATGGCTCGGCGTCGCAATATTCGCAGTCAACATTATCGTCGACACGCTTTCAGCTCCGCTGCATCTGCGCGGCGCTGCCTCTGAGAAGGATGGCTCGCCCGCCGGCGTGCCCGCTATTCTCAACTCGATGATGTACTTTCAGCTGCTGACTTTCATCGGTTTGCAGCTCGCTCTGGCTTGGCGCGTTTACCAGTATGTCTCCGGCGTGCCTCTGGAGATGATGTCCTGGAACGGCATCGAGTATATGAACGGCATGGATACCTTGACGCTCGTCGGAGCCACGATTGGCGCCGGTATGCATCAGGGCCTCGGCATCATCTTCGGTCACGAGCTGTCGCATACGAAGGGCTTCGGCTTCCTCGTCTCGCGCTGGATGATGGCGCTCTCTGGGACCGCGCACTTCTGCTTCGCCCACGTCTACAACCATCACCTCGAGCTCGGCCGCGCTTGGTTGGGCCCGGAGAACAATGCGATGGGTGACGATACGGATCCAGCCACGGCACCCCGCGGTCGCTCGATCTACAAGCACTTCATCGTCTCGCACATCGGTCAGTCCTACTTCGGCATCAAGACCGAGAGCAAGCGCCTGAAGCGCATGGGCAAGTCGTTCCTGTCGCTCTCCAACCGCTGGATCCGCGGCTATCTGATGAGCCTGCCGACCATCGCGCTCTTCGCCGGTGCCGGCTACGCCGCCAGCGGCGACGCCCGCGGCGTTCTGATCGGCCTGGCCGTGATGCTCGTCGTGTGGATCATCTCCAACTTCGAGCTCGAAGCGCTCAACTACATGGAGCACTACGGCCTCATCCGCGTGAAGGGCGAACCGATCGAATATCGCCACTCATGGGACAACGACACGATCTTCACGAGCTGGGCCTTCATCGAGATCGGTCGTCAGGCTGATCACCATGATCGCGGCGAGACGCATTTCTGGGAACTCACCGGCGTGGGAGGCCCGCCTACCGGCGCCCCGAATGCGCGCATCGGGTACTACACCGAGTTCGTCATGGCTCTCGTCCCGCCGCTTTGGCACTACATGATGCGCCGTAAGCTGGCCATCTGGGATCGCGATTTCGCATCGCCGGAAGAGCGCAAGATCGCCGAGAAGATCAACAAGGCCGTTGGCTACGATCTCGACCCGCGCAAGGTTCAGGGCAAGCGCCTTGAGGTCAGCTACGTCGCTTAAATTTACGACCAAAAAAATAGAGAAGTGGCGATCCGCCCGATGTTGGGCGGATCGCTAGAACCGGGAGGAAAAATCATGGACACGCAGGTAGCAACACCGACTGCAACCACAGAGCCGACCCTTTATGAGCGGCTTGGTCAACGGCCTCGGATAGAGGAAATCGTCGAAGCGATCTGGGCCAACCACACGTCGAACCCAATCATCAAGCAGCGCTACTGGAACAGCAACCCAACTGAAGTGAAGCGGCTCGTCACCGAGATGTGCTGCGCTGGTTTCGGTGGTCCGGAATCGTACACGGGCAAGGACATGATCTCTGCCCACAAGGGCATGAACATCAACGAGGCAGAGTTCATCGCTGTGTGCGACGACGTCCTCGACGCTCTCGAGAAGTGCAACGTCGGCAAGCGTGAGAGAGATGAGATCCTTTGCATCCTTTACTCGCTGAAGCCCGAGATCGTGCATCTTTGAGGCCACCACGTAACTGAGCGACCTGAAAAGAGAGGGCGAGACGTCCTAGATGTTCAGCTTCTTCAAAAAAAACAAAGGTCCGTTCAACGCTACGATTCTGCCTCTCGGAAAGACCATCTCTGTGAAGGGAGGGTCCTCCGAGAACCTTCTTAAGGTGGCGTTGGAGAATGGGATCAACTGGCCGTACAACTGCCGCGTCGGGAGCTGCGGTTCGTGCAAGTGCAAGCTGGTGAGCGGCAACATCAAGCCGCTAAACGATTTCAGCTATGTGCTGAACGGTGATGAGCTTGATCAGGGCTACATCCTTGCGTGCCAGACGATGTTGCGTAGCGACATCGAGGTGGAGGTCAATATTCCCAATGACGGACTTGAGCTCGCCAAAACGCGCCGCGTTGAAGGAACGATCACCCGTGTTTCCAAGCTGACGCACGACATCGTCGAAGTTAGCGTTGAGCTGGAAGGCGACTTTTCGGACTATCTGCCGGGACAGTATGCCGACCTGACGATCCCAAATGTCATAGAGCAGGCGCGTTCGTATTCGTTTGCGAAGTCGCCGGTATTTGAAAAGCAGAACAGCGTCAGCTTCTTCATTCGTCGCGTGCCGAATGGACAGCTTACCGAATGGTTGCACTCGGGTGACCGCGTCGGCAGCCGGGTGATGGTGGACGGTCCCCACGGCTCGTTCTAC
>JBAZYB010000043.1:0-20274 GCA_041659545.1 Hyphomicrobium sp. | reverse complement strand
TTCGCGACCTCAAGACCAGCCGTGCGGTGCGCGAGGCGGCGAATGCGTTGGGTGCCGATGTGTTGCATGGCCATGGCGCAAAGGGTGGCGCATTCGTTCGCTTGGCCGGGCGGGATCTGCGCCGAAGCGGCCGGCATGTTGCCGTGTTCTACACTCCGCACGGAGGGAGCTTACATTACGGCCCTGCCTCGCCGCAGGGGCTGGTCTATTTGGCGGTCGAGAAGTTTCTCGCCAGGTATACGGACGGGCTAATTTTCGAAAGCGGCTTCATCGGAGACGTTTACGACCGCCGCGTGGGAGGCGCCGGCGTGCCGCGGCGCGTCATCCCCAATGCGCTGCAGCCGCACGACTTCACACCGCACCAGCCTAATGCCGGTGCTGCTGAGTTCCTGTTCATCGGCGAACTTCGACAGCTGAAGGGCGTCGATGTGCTGCTCGAAGCGCTGTCGCGCATCGCGGCAGACCGGCCCGTACGCGCCGTCATCGCCGGAGCGGGGCCCGATGCCTCCAAGTACCACTCCCAGGCCCAGGAACTGAATCTGGACGGCCTGGTGAGCTTTCCAGGTGCTGTTCCAGCGCAGACGGCATTCGCATCGGGGCGGGTTCTCGTTGTCCCATCGCGGGCCGAGAGCATGCCGTACATCGTCCTGGAAGCGGCCGCTGCGTCGATGCCGATCATTGCGACGAACGTCGGCGGCATCCCGGAAATTGTTAACGGAACCGACACGCCGCTGATTTCTCCGGGTGATTCCGAGGCGCTCTATGAAGCGATGGTGGGATTTCTCGACGACCCGGAGGCGGCGAAGCGGCGCGCAGTACGCCTCAAAGCGGCGGTCGCCGACCGGTTTACCGTCGCGCGTGCGGCGGAATCGGTATTGGCGTTCTATGCCGAAAGGCTCGGCCGCTAACCTTACCGGAATAGCTTACCGCGAAGACATGTTGGTATGTCGGGGGTGGCATGAACCGTGCGTGAAGCGAGGACACGTCGTGTCAGCGCTCACAGGTGTCCCCGCATGTTCGTTTTCGGTTCTTCCATTCTTCGCACGGGTCAGGCGAGACCATCTCGCAAGATTCCGCGCCTGGCCGATTTCTGTGCCGAGGACAAGACGCAGCTCATCTCGATGGTGGTCGTGCGGGGCGCCGTGCGCGTTTGCGACATCCTGCTTATTTGTGCACTCGGTGTCGCCGTGGCGATGTCCTATGTCGCCGAGCTGTCGATCATGGACTCCTACTACCTCGTCGCCATCGGGCTGACGGCAGTCGCCACCGTCGCCGGCTTCGACATGCTGGGCCTCTACTCCCAGGCGTCATTCAACTCATACCTGCGGCAGATGCCGCGTGTGCTGCTTTCCTGGACGGCGGCATTCTCGCTGCTGCTGGCAGGCGTGTTCCTGTTCAAGGTCGGATACGAGTTCTCGCGCGTGTGGTTCGTCACCTGGTACGCAGCGGGCATCGTGGTCCTGCTAGCTGAGCGGCTCGTCGTCGCCGGACTCGTGCGCCACTGGACGCGGCAGGGCCGCCTCTACCGCCGCGCGGCGATCTACGGCAGCGGCGAGATTTCCGAGAAGCTGCTCAACGACCTGGAACTGGACGTCGACGCCGACATCCGCATCACTGGCATCTTCGATGATCGTGGCGATGACCGGACAGCACCGATGGTTGCGGGCTACCCGCGCCTTGGCGGCCTGAGCCAGCTCGTCTCGTTTGCTCGCACCTCGCGCCTGGATCTCGTCATCGTTGCGCTCCCCATCACAGCGGAGAAGCGCGTCAACGAGGTGACGCGCTCACTCGCTGTTCTGCCCGCAGAAGTGAAGCTGCCGGCGCGTTCCACGGAGTTGCGCTTTACGACATCGACCTACTCGCGCATCGGCAATGTGGCGATGATCGACCTGCTCGAAAAGCCGATCGCCGACTGGGGATCGGTTGCCAAGTGGACGTTCGACAAGCTGGTCGGCGGTCTGGCGCTGCTGCTGCTGGCGCCGCTGATGGCCGCCGTGGCTGTCGCCATCAAGCTCGACAGCCGAGGCCCGGTGATGTTCCGGCAGAAGCGCTACGGCTTCAACAATGAGCTGGTCGAAGTGTTCAAGTTCCGCTCGATGTACGTCGACCGTTGCGATGCGACCGCCTCGAAGCTCGTTACAAAGGATGATCCTCGCGTGACGCGGGTCGGACGCTTCATCCGCAAGACGAGCATCGATGAGCTGCCACAGCTGTTCAACGTATTGATGGGAAATCTGTCGCTCGTTGGACCGCGTCCGCATGCGCTGGAGGCGAAGGCTGCCGGCAATCTCTACGACGCCGTCGTCGAAGGATACTTCGCGCGTCACAAGGTGAAGCCGGGCATCACCGGCTGGGCGCAGATCAACGGCTGGCGCGGAGAGACGGACACTCCGGAGAAGATTCTGAAGCGAGTTGAATACGACATTTACTATATCGAGAACTGGTCCCTGCTCCTCGATGTCTTCATCTTGCTAAAGACGCCCATAGCGCTGCTTAAGTCCGAGAACGCCTATTGAGACGGCGCTCGGGAACTGAGATATGGCCGCTATCGCAACGCCAACGCCGGATCGCTATCTCGGCGGCGCTCATCAGACAGAGCAACGCGGCCTTGTAACGTGGCTGGCACTCGCCGCCGTTGCATTTACGTTTGCGACCAGCGGCATGGTGTTCACGGAACCGGCGCCGTTCGATGCGCTGATGATGGGGCTGATGCTGCTCCTGCCGGTAATCGGCCTCGTCTCCTTCAATCGCGGCCTCATCGCTTTTGGCGCACTCTGGCTCGTCGCCGGTGCGGCGGCGCTGCTGGCGGCAACGCTGTCGCTGGATACCAAGGCCACCGTCATTCACGTGGCGGTGACGCTGTATCTCTACGGCGCATGCTTCGTCATTGCCGGCTTCGTCGCCTATGCACCTGCGCGGCACACCAAGCTGATCCTCTCCGCCTGGACGTTCGCCGCAGTATTGACCGCCGTGGCGGCCGTGATCGGCTATTTTAATCTGCTGCCTGGATCGCACGACTTATTCACCCGCTATGATCGGGCGACGGGTACGTTCAAGGATCCCAACGTGCTGGGCCCGTTCCTGATCGTGCCCATGGTCTACATGCTGAGCGTCGCCCTCGAGCGGCGCGTGCGCGGCATGTTGCTGCCGCTCTCCATCGCCGCGCTGCTTGCGCTTGCGGTGTTCCTCAGCTTCTCGCGCGGCGCCTGGATCAATCTCGTCGTATCGCTGGCAATCTTCGGCTACCTCGCGCTGGCGACGACCAACCGCTCGATCGTGCGCCTGAAAATCTTCTCCCTCCTCGCAATCGGGAGTCTGATGCTTGCGCTGGTTGTTGCGGCGGCGCTGAGCTCAGATCAGGTGGCGAACCTCGTCAGCGAGCGCGCCAGCCTCGAGCAGTCCTACGACACGGGCGCCGAGGGGCGCTTCGGCGGTCAAGAGAAGGCGGTCGGGCTCATCATCGAGAATCCGCTGGGCATCGGCGCGCAGGAGTTCACCAGCCGTTACCACCACGAGGAAGTGCATAATGTCTACCTGACCGTGCTGCTCAGCGCGGGCTGGCTCGGTGGTGGCGTCTACTGGATACTCGTCGGGCTGACCTTGGTTCTAGGCTTCCGCCACGCGCTCAAGTCGACACCGACGCGCATGCTGTTCCTGGCCGTCTATGCGACGTTCGTTGCCACGGCCTTCGAGGGCGTCATCATCGACAGCGATCACTGGCGGCACTTTTATGCGCTGATGGCGATTATCTGGGGCTTGATGACGGCGTCGGGTCTGGGCGGCTCAACGGAGGCGGCACGTCCCGAGCAGCGGCCTCGTCGCGTCATCGGCAAGGTGCATCACGCCGTTCTGGGTCGACGCCGCGGCAGGCTTATCGGCTATGGACCTCAGGCGGCGTGAACCGCTTCAGCTGATGACGCGCAGGTGATTATCGAAGGAGCGGCCTGGGAACGTCATGGCCGACAGGTGCGTGTGATCGGGCGCATCGACCTGCAGCACGCCCATGCCTGAACTCATCGCAAACGTCGAAGCGTCAGCACCGGTCACGCCGCAACTGTCGATCAACATCGTTTCGCCGACGATGGCGAAGCGCTCGGTGTCGACATAGACGATGCGGCCGGCGCGCGGCGCCGAGGCGGCCACTAGGCGGCCATCGCCACTGACAGCCATGGCGCCGATATAGCCGGCGAGCGTGACGCCCATCGGCTTCGAAGGCTCAATAATGCGCAAGGGTGCATCGAGGCCCGCGCAACCGATCAGCTCGGGGGCATCGGCGTCAGCACCTTCCCATTGGCAACCGAACCAAACCGCGCCTTGCGTATCCTGCACTAGATGACGGATCGAGAGCTTGTGCAGATCGCGACTCTGCTTGTGCTGGCTCATAAGCCTGCCGGTCGCAACGTCGACGAAGGCGAGGGAGGGCTCCATGCTGTCAAGGTTGAGCTTCTCGCGTCCGGTCTCGGTGTGCGTTTCGATGCCGCCGTTGGCGACGGCGAGCGTTCTGCCGTCTGCCAGCAGGATTGCTTCGTGTGGGCCGATGCCATAGGTCGGGAACTCGCCGATACGGCGATATCCACCCGTCGCGTCGTAGACGCCGATCAGACCATTGCGCGTCTCGTTGTCATGCTCGGTGGCGTAGAGCAGCCGCCCATCGTGCGAGTAGGTGCCATGGCCATAGAAGTGGCGGTTGACCGGTGTCGTGAACAGCACCGGGTCGCGACGCCCGTGGACGTCGAATGCAAGGGCGAAAGATCCGGGGCGCCGCGCAAATACGACAGCCTGGCCGCTGGCGCGATCGAGCGCAATGTCGTGACCGCGGCCTTCGAGCGGCAGCTCGCGCAAGATCGTGCCGTCGAGCGAGAGAATGACCACCGAATACGCACCGTCCGGCCGGCGGCATGCCGCGATCAGATCGCCTGCGGCTATCGCGAGTGCGTCTGTTTCGTCGACAACGCCGGCGAAGGCACTCGATGTGCTCAGCGACGCAAGCGTGAGCGCCGATCCGACAAGGAAGTTTCGTCGATCAATCGCCATCGAGCTCATTGAATCCTATTGTCAGTCCTGCCAGCGGCGCCATCTCGCGGCCGATCAATTTGCGGATGCCTTCTATGTGGAAGCGGACCATGCGCAGTTCCCGCGTCCGCTCCGGATTGTCCTTGGCGGTCGATATGCCTTCTACCGCAGCGGGTGCATCGCGGGCCAGCCGCTCGAACGCCGAGGTGATCCAGCGCGGCATCCATTTTTTGTCGCTCGGCACGCCGCGCGCAAGGCCCATCGCCTCGTACAGCGCCTGGGTGGAGGCGATGCCGGCGGCAATATAACCCGCGGAAAGGCCCGAGCGCGAGAATGGCAGGCGCGGCTGTTTGTCGGGATTGGGGAGCGCTGCAATCATCGGCGCGACCTCGCGGTCCTGGATTATCTGCAGTCCGGTGATGAGCGCGCGGGCGAAGTCCGCCGCCGGCTCCGCGGGCGCCTTGTAGCGTGGATCGTCAGCCGGCGGCGAGACCATACGCTGTCGCCAGCCTTTGTCGCCTTGCCATTCCGTAAGTATCTCCTCGGCGAGCGCGTGGGTAGACTGAGCCACGGAGAGTGCGAGCTGACAACGGTAGTGCCCTTCTTCATCCGCATCGGTGATGGGATGCCCGTCGCTATTGAGCAGCACCTCGAGTGCCGACAGGCCTTGCACCGCGGCGCTTTTCTTGGTGAGCGCCGCCGGAGCCAGCGCGCTTGCGTCTTTCTTGGCGACGAGAGCATTCACTTGCCGCTGCGTGATGCCGCGCGGGTCGGGCCAGAAGTCGAACCGTTCGGGACGACCGACCTGCGACATGGGGCCAACGCGCAAAAACTCCACCGCCGCCCAAGCAAGAACCGTACTGGCATAGTCGTGTACGACGGCGTCCGCTGCCTTGCGGTCGCCGGCGCATGCGGCGCCAAGCGTTGCAGCAAGCTTGCCGCTGGTCGTGGCCAGTGCGGCAAAGCGCGGCAAAGCGTACGTGTCGACGACGCGGGCAGTCAGCTTGGAGAAGTCCGGCTTGGCGGGGGCTGCTTGCGCGATGCCCGTTACGGCGATGGCAAGGCAGGCGGCTGCAAGGCGGCCTACACGCTTCCGTTGCAGTGCTTGTTGACCGAGCCGCCGCGTCGACAACCGCTGTCCCCGAGATCTGATTGCGCCGTTTGCGCGGGTATCATACTTGCCCCTCGCGATGGCATCCATTGGACAGCTCTATTAATGCTCCGAGGGGAAAAATAATCTTGACTTGTTTAGTCGGAAATCATTCAGATCAGGTCGCAAAAGGATCGCGATCCCCGATCTAAATCAGGCGAATAGCGCCCGGGTCGTGATCGAAGTTGCCAACAAGGGTCGAGACAACATGCTGAGAGTGATCGTCGCAGCAGCGATAGCCTTTTTCGTCGCAGCCGCCCTGCCGGTCAGCGCGGCCGATGCGCCTTCCGCGGCGGCCGTGAGCCAGAACTACGCCGATCTGGCCGAGGCAACCTACACCGACTCGCTCATCGAAGCGCGGAAGCTCAAAGCGGCTGTCGACGCGCTGATCAAAACGCCCACCGAAGAGAGCCTCGCTGCTGCGCGCAAAGCTTGGATCGCTGCGCGCGTCCCGTACATGCAGACGGAGGCGTTCCGCTTCGGCAACAAGATCATCGACGACTGGGAAGGCCGGGTGAATGCCTGGCCGCTGGATGAAGGTCTCATCGACTACGTCTCGCAGGATTACGCCGACCAGTCGCCCGACAACGACCTCTACACGGCCAACGTCATCGCCAACACCTCGATCAAGATCGGTGGCGAGGATGTCGATACGTCGAAGATTACGAAGGCGCTGCTTTCCGACAAGCTGCGCGAGGCGGGCGGCGTGGAGAGCAACGTGTCGACCGGCTATCACGCCATCGAGTTTCTGCTGTGGGGGCAGGATCTCAACGGTACGGGCGCGGGCGCCGGCAGACGTCCGGCAAGCGACTACGACACGACGGCGTGCACGGGCGGCCATTGCGACCGGCGCGGGCAGTATCTGGAGGCCGCCACCGATCTTCTCGTCGACGACCTGACCTATATGGCGGCCCAGTGGGGCGCTGAGGGCGCTGCGCGGAAGGTGGTGATGGGCGACGATGGCCGTGCCGGGATCGTCGCGCTGTTCAAGGGATTGGGCAGTCTGTCTTATGGCGAGATGGCCGGCGAGCGCATGAAGCTCGGCCTGCTCATTCACGATCCGGAAGAGGAGCAGGACTGCTTCTCCGACAACACGCACAACGGGCTCTACTATGACGTGGTGGGCATACGTAATGTCTATGCCGGCAACTACAAGCGCATCGATGGGGCAGTGATTTCCGGTCCCAGCGCTTCCGATCTGGTGCGCGCCAAATCTCCGGAAGCCGACGTGCGCACGCGGGAAGCGATCGATGCCACGCTGAAAAACATGCGGGCCATCGTCGATAGGGCCAACGGCGGCGAGGCCTACGATCAGATGATCGGCGAAGGCAACGAAGCTGGCAACGCGCTCGTCGAGCAGACGATCCAGACGCTCATCGCGCAGTCGAAGGAATTCGAGCGCGACATCGCGGTGCTCGACCTGAAGGCCATCGCGTTCGAGGGTTCCGATAGTCTCGATGGTCCGGGGGCGGTGAGGTGAACTCCGTCCGCCGTCTTTGAGTTCGCATGCCACGGTCTCGTAACCGCCCGATGCGCCTTGCTCCCCTGCTGCTGATGCCGGGCGCTGCAGTCATCTGTATCGCCGGCATGGCGATGGGCGCGGGGCCTTCCGCGGTCGCTCCCGATGACGCGGGCGAGGAGAGCCCGGGCGGCAATGCGACGACGCGCGAGAGCATCGATACGGCGGATGCCTTCTCGCACGCGTCGCATGGCATCGGCTTTGCGGGGGAAGCAAAATTCAAGGTGGGCAACGCCATCTTTCGCAAACTGTGGGTTTCCTCGCCTTCATCCACAGCGGGCTCGGACGGACTGGGGCCATTGTACAATTCGCGCTCGTGCCAGAGCTGTCATCTGAAGGATGGACGCGGGCATCCGCCGTCCGGCAATTTCCCCGACGACCGCGCGGAGTCGATGTTCCTGCGCCTGTCCATTCCGCCGCAAACCGAGGCGCAGAAACGGCTGCTGGCGGAGCGGCGCGTCAATTCAATCGACGAGCCGACGTATGGCGAGCAGCTGCAGAACCTCGCGGTTCAGGGTCTCGATAACGAAGGGCACATGCGCGTCGACTACGCGGCGTTGCCGGTGACGCTCGGTGATGGCACTGTCGTTACGCTGCGGCGACCGACCTACTCCGTCGAGGGACTGAAGTACGGACCGTTGCATCCCGGCACGATGCTGTCGCCGCGCGTTGCCCCACCGATGATCGGGGTCGGCCTGCTCGAGGCCATTCCCGAAGCCGACATCCGGGCACGCGCCAGCGCCGCGAGTGCGGCAGACGGTATAACGGGACGGGCCAACGAGGTCTGGTCGGCAGAGCATGGGAAGGTCATGCTCGGACGCTTCGGGTGGAAGGCCGGCAAGGCGTCCGTCAGCGACCAGTCTGCAAACGCGCTGGCCACAGACATGGGCCTGTCCAATCCGCTGGACGCACGCGCCTCCGGCGACTGCACAGCGGCGCAACCGACGTGCCTCAGCGCCCCCAACGGCAATACGTTGCGCGATGACGACCTCGAGGTCGGGCCAAAGCTCTTCGACCACCTCGTGTTCTACGCGCAGAACCTCGCCGTGCCGCCGCGACGGGATGGGAACGATCCAATCGTGCAGCGGGGCAAGGCCGTGTTCCACGCCATCGGCTGTCAGGGGTGCCACGCGCCCACATTCACCACGGGCAAAGTGGAAGGGCAGCCGCAGCTCAGTCAGCAAAAGATCTGGCCCTATACGGACCTCTTGCTGCACGACATGGGTGAAGGGCTTGCCGATCATCGACCGGAAGGCGTTGCTGACGGACGGGAGTGGCGGACGTCGCCGCTTTGGGGCATAGGGCTGACGCAGATGGTGAGCGGTCACACGCAGCTGCTGCATGACGGCCGGGGGCGCAATATCGAGGAAGCCATTTTGTGGCATGGCGGCGAGGCTCAGAGGGCGCGCGATGGCTATGGCGCACTGTCGAAGGCCGATCGCGAGGCGTTGATCAAATTCGTGGGGTCGCTGTGAAAATAAGGGCAAGTCTGGGGGTTCCAGTGCGCGTGCTGGCGCTTGCATTCGTGGGGCTCTTCCACGCGGCAACGCCTGCGAACGCGTTTGACCATGCAGCGCTCGCCAAACGCGCCTATGACAACATCATCGTGCCCGGGTACGCGCGCTTCGACGATGCGTCCCGCGAGCTGGTGCAGAAGGTCGAGGCGCTTTGCAGCGCGCCTTCTTCGCAGACCCTGGAAACGGCGCGCGCGGCTGCCCGCAACACCCTTCTCGCTTTTGGCCGCATCGAACCCATCCGCTTCGGCCCGATCACGCAGAAGCAGCGGCTGGACCGGCTGCTCTTCTATCCAGATCCGCATGGCATCGTCGGCAAACAGACGAGCGGCCTCATGAGCAAACAGGATGAGGCGTCGATCGATCCCGAAAAGCTAGCCGCAGCCAGCGTCGCCGTGCAGGGCTTTGGAGCCGTCGATGCCGTGTTGTTCGGGCGTGGCTCCGAAGCGCTGACGACCGCCGATCCGAAGGCAGCATTTCGCTGCCGCTATGCGCGCGCACTGGCGCTCGACATATCGCAGATCGCGCACGACACTCGCGCCGAGTGGCAGGGAGAATATGGAAAACTCTGGCTGCATCCTGGCGCCCAGAACGCGACCTATCTCTCCGATAAGGAAACGACTGCGGCACTCTTCCGGGCTTATGTGACCCACCTCGACATGATGCGCCTGCATCGCCTTGCGGCTATCACTCCCGGCGCAAAGCCTACAGGGCCGCTGCTCCCCAACAGCCGACTTGCATTGGCATTCGTGATGGCAGGCATCGAAGGAGAGCGCGACCTTATCGGCGAACATGGCTTCTTCGCCGAGGACCCAGCTTCCACGGAGAAGGAACAATCCGCTGTGGCAATGTTGGGAAGCGTCGCCACCGATCTGGGCTTTGCCATTCGCGCCGGCGAGGCGGCGGCGGCGATGGCGCCCGATGCCTTCGCAGATCCTGCCGCCCGCGAGCGGCTGACGCCGATGCTCTTGTCGCTCAAGAATGCGGAGATAGTCGGTCGCCCAGCGCTTGGCGAACTGACAGGCCAAACGCTGGGCTTCAACTCTCTCGACGGCGACTGAGCGCCAACGTCAATCGGCGTTGGCGGCGGTCTTCTTGGCAATGAACTGCCCCGTCATATCGACGACCGACTGAGCGGCAGCCGGATCGGGCAGGCGCATCACGTCCTTGGCGTCGAGGTCGAAGCGCTTCATGTCGACCATACGCAGCGTCTGGTCATCATACGTCTTGTAATAAACCCTGAGGTTCTGCGGATCGCGCATGGTGGTAAAGATCGTCTGATCCGCATGGATCACGCCCTTATCGACCTCGCGCGAAACGCCGTAGGGGATGTCGAAGTTGTTGAGGACGTGGAAGCCGCTGAAGACACCGGCCTTTGCGTCAGGCGCCTTGAGTGCCGTGGCGCTGAATATCGCGGCGCGCACAAAGCGCGATGGCGGGGTGAAGTCCCCGGGAAGGCCATGCATTCCATCGCCCAGACCGAATGACTGGAATGTGGTGTCGTCTATCGTAACGGCAGGCACATCACGCGGATTGAGCGAGATGTAGTTGCGCAGGTTGGTCATATGCCAATCGAAGGTCGGCGAGTTGGTGAACACGCCGAGCGGGTTGTCGCTGACGACGAGCTTGCCCTTGATCGGTTCGATAGCGATGCTCTTCCCGCTCTTGTCGTAGACGACCCAATGGAACGGCTGCACCGTCTGCGGCCAGCCCGGGAGCAGCGTCGGCGCGACGATGGCGTCGCCGCCTTCGATGGCCGCACGCACCTCATCGACATTGGCAAACTGCGTCAGGATCCAGGTAGAGAAGTCGATGGTCGACATCGACTTCGATTGGTTCTCGGCGGTCGTCGGCGTGTAACCGGCCTCGGTCGAGAAGTAGAAGGCGCCCATGGCAAGGCCCTTCTCATTGATGCCATCCATGACGCCGAGGTTACCGAACACGATTGCCCCTAGCACGCCATACTTTGTCGTCCACTTCTTGCCGTCGCCGAGAGGCGTCAATCCGGTGAAGTTGTAGTTACGCGGCACAACCGCATAGGTGATTTCCAGCGGAATGCCGAACTCGACGGTACGGCCGTGGACGATCGTGCCATCGGCGTTGCGGAGCATGATCCCGGTGCAGGCACTTGCCGTCTCAGCGCTGGCGAAGGCAAACATGGCCGAGGCTGCGACCACACGGAAAAGCTTGGATTTGCGCGACATGGAGATCTCCCTAGAGGCGTGACAAGCACGATTAGGGAGACCTCTAACGACGTTTGCTTTCTATCCTGTGCGCCGGATCGTTCAATTTGCGCCTATTACGCTGGAATTAGCGACGTGCGCATTAAACCCGCTTGCTGGCGGCCCGGTAGCGACGCACGAGCGCGTTTGTCGAGGCATCGTGGCCTAGCTCCGGGGCAGCCTCATCGCGCAGCTCGTCGATGATCTTCTTGGCCAGAACCTTACCGAGTTCGACGCCCCACTGGTCGAAGGCGCCGATTCCCCAGATGAGCGCCTGTACGAAGACGCTGTGCTCATAGAGGGCGACGAGCGCTCCGAGCGTGCGCGGATCGAGGCGGTCGGCAAGGATCATGTTGCTGGGCCGGTTGCCTTCCATCACACGGAATGGCGCGTCTGCTGCGGCTATGCCCTCTGCGGCGACCTCAGCCGCCGTCTTACCGAAGGCGAGCCCCTCGGCCTGGGCGAAAAGATTGGCCATCAGCAGATCGTGTGTTTCGGCGAGCGGGCTGAGCGGGGACAGAAAGCCGATGAAGTCGGCCGGCACGAGGCGGGTGCCCTGGTGCAACAACTGGTAGAATGAGTGCTGGCCGTCGGTGCCGGGCTCGCCCCAGATGATCGGACCGGTGGGATAGTCGACGCGGCGGCGCGCGAGATCGACACTCTTGCCGACGCTCTCCATCTGCAATTGCTGCAAGTATGCAGGGAAGCGGGCGAGGTTCTGCGCATACGGCAGCACCGCTTGCGACTCAGCTTTGAAGAAATCCGCGTACCAGACAGTGAGCAGCGCCAGAATGACCGGCAAGTTCCTGTCGGCCGGTGCTGTGCGAAAATGCGCATCCATGGCGCGGAAGCCGGCGAGCATCGCGGAGAATTGCTCGGGTCCAATGGCCAGCATCGTGGACAGGCCGATGGCAGAGTCCATCGAGTAGCGTCCACCAACCCAATCCCAGAACTCGAACATATTGGCCGTGTCGATGCCGAAGGCGCGGACGGCGCCGGCATTGGTCGAGACGGCGACGCAGTGACGCGAGACGGCATCGGCGCTGCCGAGCTTTTCGATCAGCCAGGCGCGCGCGACATCGGCATTGCTCATTGTCTCCTGAGTGGTGAACGTCTTGGAGGAGACGATGAAGAGCGTCTCGGCAGCGTCGAGATCTTGCGTTGCCGCGGTGAAGGCGGCGCCATCAACGTTAGATACGAAGCGGAAGCGCAGGTTGGGGTCGGCATAGGGACGCAGCGCCAGATAGGCCATCTCGGGGCCGAGATAGGAACCGCCGATGCCGATGTTGACGATGTTGCGGATGGGCTTGCCGGTGTAGCCCTTCCACGCGCCGCTGCGCACGCGTTGCGCGAAATCGGCCATGCGGTCGAGGACAGCGTGAACGTCGGGGACGACATTGCGCCCATCCACCTCGATAACTGCATCGCGCGGGGCGCGTAATGCCGTATGCAGGACAGCGCGGTTCTCAGTGAGGTTGATCTTATCGCCGCGAAACATCGTTTCGCGCTTTGCTGCCAGTCCGCGCTCCTCGGCGAGCTTGACGAGAAGCGCCATTGTCTCGGATGCGATGCGGTTCTTGGAATAGTCGAGGATTAGTCCGCCGCCCTCGACGGTGAAGCGTTCGGCGCGTTCTGGATCGTGCGCGAACAGATCGCGCAGGTGCGTATCTTTGATGCGAGCATGGTGCTCGGCAAGCGCCTGCCACGTGGCGCTCTGGGTCAGCGGCGCTACGTCCCCGTCATGGCTCATGCGTGTCCCCTAGGCCAGCGCTTTGCTCTTGGCGCCGATCGACTTCAAGAGATCATGCCAAGATGCAACGAACGCCTTTGCGCCGTCCGCTTGCAGCTTGGCGGCGAGCGCATCGACGTCGACGCCCGCCTTGTCGTGGGCGGCCAACACGGCGTCGCAATCTCCGCCATCGGCCGAGAGTACGCCGGTGAGCTTTCCGTGATCGGCGAAAGCGCGCAGCGTTTCTTCAGGCATGGTGTTGACGGTATTGGGCGCCGCCAGCTCCTCGATGTAGAGCGTGTCGCGGGCGCGCTTGTCCTTACTGGACGTGCTGGCGAATAGCAGTCGCTGCGGACGGGCGCCGGCATTCTCCAGCCGCTGCCAGCGATCGGAGGCGATGAGCTGGCGATAGGCGCGATAGGCGTGCTGGCCGATGGCGACACCGAGGCGGTTCTTCAGATCGTCGGGCACCTCCTCGACGATGGCGCGATCCCAACGGCTGATGAACACCGATGCGACAGAGCGGACATCTGGATCGAGGCCAGCGGCGATTCGCTTTTCCAGGCCTCGCATGTAGGCTTCGGCGGCGGCGAGATAGTCCGCGGTCGAGAACAGTAGCGTCACGTTGACAGGCACGCCGGCGAATGTCGCGGCCTCGATGGCGGGAAGCCCTTCCTTGGTGCCGGGGATCTTGATGAACAGGTTGGGGCGAGCGGCCTTGGCGTAGAGGCGCTTGGCCTCGGCGATGGTCGCGGCGCTATCGTAGGCGAGAAGCGGCGAGACCTCGAGCGAAACGAAACCGTCAACGCCGGCGGTGCGCTTGTAGATGGGGAGAAAGAGATCGGCGGCGCGCGACAGGTCATCGAGTGCCAGCTCGAAGAACATCGCTTCGTCACTCAGGCCGTTACGCACGAGCGGCTCGACGGCGGCGTCGTAGTCGGAGCCCTTGCCGATGGCCTTCTCGAAGATGGTGGGATTGGACGTGAGGCCGGTGACCGAGAGATCGGCCACCATTTTCGCGAGGCGCCCGCTATCGAGCATGTCGCGAGTGATGTCGTCGATCCACAGGCTCTGGCCGGCGTCGTGCAGCTGTTTCGTCGCCTTCACGGGATACTCCCCAATCTCGTAGTACGCGCGGAACATCTCTGCCCCGCCGGTGGCGGAAAATCTATGCTCTTGTAGCGGAATATCTCACGGGATCCACGCGGCTGATCGTAGCCAAAGTGGCGCCGCTGCAGTCCTTTTCGGTGTAAGCGGCTGGTTAAGCGGCTGGCATGGCAACGGTATGGCCCGCGAAAGCCCATCTGGGACCGCCAAGGGCGAGAATTCGACGCCTCAGGCCCAGAAGGCCTTCACTTTTTCGGCTTCTGCCGCGGCTCGCTCATAGCCCTGCTTCATGGCAGGAGCTATTTCTTCCGGCGACACGAGGTTGACCTTGCCGGGATTAGCCGCGATCAGCAGCGCCTTGCTGCCGGCGGCCTGCAGTTCCTTCATCTCCTGCTGGATGGAATTGGGCATGCTGGAGAAGCGCGGACCGCTTCCCGGCAGTCCATCGGTCAGCGATACGACAACCACGCGCTTGGCGCCCGCGACGAGATCGGAATGGGTGCTCGATGGCCCCATGCCGCCGTCCATGCAGATGCGATCGGCGACCCATGTCGGGCCGAAGATGCCGGGCAGCGACATGCTGGCTGTGACGGCGTGGGAGATGGGCACGTTCGAGCTCGACGACACGACGAGGCGCTGGCCGGTGTAGCAATCCATTGTGGCCGCATGAAACTTATCGCTCGGCCAGTTGAGGTTGCCGGTCAGGGCGATGATCATATCCTGCAAGTGGGAGACGGACGAGTTACGCGCCGCCATGGCGCCACGACCAATGGCCTGGATTGTTTCGACGCTGGCATTGGTGGCGGTGTTGCACAGCTCACGCGCGCGCAACTGGCTGGGGTTCGGCTTGGGCGTCGGCACGAGCGCTGCGAGCAGCTTGGGAAAGGCGCCGAAGAAGTCGAAGTCGCGCGTCAGCTTCTGCAGGTGGCCGCCAGCAATCGAGCTGCCGACGATGGAGCCGGCCGAGGTGCCGATGATCACGTCGGGCATTTCATAGCCGACGCCATTTTCGTGCAGGCCATGCATGAAGCCGAGCATCCAGGCGGCGAAGTATTCGCCTCCGCCGCCGAGCACCAGGGCGCGGTCCTTGCCCTTACCGAGCGAGGGATCGGCGGGAATCGGGATGGCCAGGCCGTCTTCGAAGCTTACGTTTGCGTGAGGAAGCTCATTGCTCGTCGCCTGGGCGCGCACGGGCAGGCTCGAGGCCGCCAGTACTGCGGCGGCCGTCAGCATCAGTTCGCGGCGGCCGACCGTGGTACTGGTGGCTGGGTCGTTCAATTGCATCACGAACTCCGCCGGTTACTCTTTTGGGGGCAGATCTTGTCTCCCTGGGCGCTAACAAACCCCGAAGAGCGCCCCGCAATTACAAGGGGCCGTCGCCGCGGCCGATGGCGGCAGCTGGAGGGGTTTTCCTGTCGGTGCGTTAGAGGCAAGATGCCGCCGACCCAACCCAGCGCAGGAACTGCAACCATGGAATACCGACGTCTCGGTGCATCAGGATTCAACGTGCCCGTGTTGAGCTTCGGCACAGGAACTTTCGGCGGCAAGGGCAAGCTCTTCGCCGCGTGGGGTTCGACCGATGTCGCGGAAGCGCGCCGACTGCTCGACATCTGCATCGATGCGGGCGTGTCAATGTTCGATACGGCCGACATCTACTCGGCGGGCGAGTCGGAGAGCATTCTCGGCGAGGCGATGAAGGGCAAGCGCGACCGCTGCATCGTCTCGACGAAGGCGACATTCCGCTTTGACGACGAGCCCAACAACGTCGGGTCATCGCGCTCGCACCTCATCAAGTCGGTCGATGAACAGCTGAAGCGGTTGCAGACCGATCACATCGATCTGTTCCAACTGCACGCATACGATGCCATGACGCCTCCGGAGGAGGTTCTCTCGACGCTCGATACGCTCGTGCGCGCTGGCAAGATCCGCTATACGGGCGTGTCGAACTTCTCCGGCTGGCACATCATGAAGGCGCTCGGTGTCGCCGATAAGTACGGCTATCCGCGCTATGTCGCCAACCAGACGTATTACTCGCTCATCGGACGCGAGTACGAATGGGAGCTGATGCCGCTGGGCGTGGAAGAAGGGCTTGGCGCCGTGGTGTGGAGCCCGCTCGGCTGGGGACGTCTCACCGGCAAGATCCGCCGCGGCACGGGCATTCCAAAGCAGAGCCGGCTGCACGACTCGGCCGAGTTCGGACCGCAGGTCGACGACGAATACCTGTTCAAGGTTGTCGATGCGCTCGACGAGGTGGCGGCGGAGACCGGCAAGACGATCGCGCAAATCGCGCTGAACTGGCTGCTACAGCGGCCGACGGTGTCGACGATCGTCATCGGCGCGCGCAACGAGGAGCAGCTGAAGCAGAACCTCGGCGCGGTTGGCTGGAAGCTCACCAAGGAGCAGATGGAGAAGCTCGACAAGGCGAGCGAGGTGCCGCTGATCTACCCCTATTGGCATCAGCGGGGCACGTTCACCGAGCGCAATCCGCCGCCGGTGTGATCGCGCAACTTTGAAGGATGACGAGGGAGCGCCGCGTGTGCGCTCCCTTTATCATTTCTACGCCGCGGGGCGTTGGTGTTTGTAGCGCGTGGCTGCGTGCTGCAGCGACAGGTTCGGTGCCAGCGCCCCGCGCGCGTCTTCGAACCGCTTCCAGTCGCTGACATCGGGAAGCGAGGGAATGGTGACGAGTTCACCCTGATCGAGCCCGGCGAGCGCGGCGTCGACCATCTCATCGGCATCCATGACCATCTCGGCCGGCAGCGCGTTCACGTCGTGGCCTGAGCGCTGCCAAATCTCCGTGCGTGTCGCTCCGGGCAACACCGCCTGCACCTTGACGCCGCTCCCCTGCAATTCGACGTTGAGCGATTGGGTAAGTGCGAGAACGTAGGCCTTGGATGCAGAGTAGGTCGCGTTGAAGCGTTCGGGAATGAGGCCGAGCACGGAGGCGATATTAATGATCGTCCCCCTCCCCCTGGCAGCGAAACTCTTTGCGGCGGCAGCCGAAAGATGGGTCAAGGCAAGGATGTTCAGCTTGATGATGTTGTCGATCTCCTCGAGATCGTCGTCGGCGAGCTTCGCGCTGCCGGCAATGCCCGCATTGTTGACGAGCAGCGTCAGGTCGGGATCACCGATGACCTTTTGCTCTACGACTTGCAGGTCGGCCTCTTTGCTGAGATCGGCCGGCAGCACCTCGACGCTTCGCCCTGTGCCGCTCTCGATGCGCGCTGCAAGCTCACGCAGTTGCTTCTCGTTGCGCGCAACGACGACAAGGTCAAATCCGCGCTTGGCGAGACGATCGGCGTATATAGCGCCGATGCCCGTCGAGGCTCCCGTGACGAGAGCCTTGCCCTTGCTGCTGATGGCCATCATAGCATCCCTTCTCCATTTACATGATATCCATCATATAAACTGGCGTGCGCCATTAACAAGTCCCGGCCCGCGTACAGATTAGTCGGTGAGGATGGCCTTGCGCGCTGCGTGCAGGACTTCTTCGGAGATCGGCTGTCCCTTGGTGGCGCGCGCCAGGACCAGCGCGCCGACGAGAAGCGCTACGTCGGCCAGGGCATCATCGCGCAGTTTGCCCCTGCCGCGTCCGCCCAGCATGCCCAGGACGCCCTGAACCATGTTTTCCAGACCCGCGGCGAAGGCTTTGCGCACCGGACCCTTGAATTCCTCGCGTGAGGCGTCGTCGGCCAATGCGGCCACGGGGCAGCCCAGCGCCGGCTGGTCGCGATGCGTTTTGGCTGTGTAGCGATCGACGAATTCGGACAGGGCCGCGCGCTTATCGCCCTGGTGTCGGGTGCAGATGTCATCGTAAAGGGCGCCCTTCTCGGCGAACGCATGTTCGCACGCCGCGACCGCGAGATCGTCCTTAGATTTGAAGTGCCCGTAGAAAGCGCCATGCGTGAGCCCAGCTTCGGCCATCAGGGCGGGCAGACTGACGCCGTTGATGCCGCGCGCTTTGAAGAGGCGGGCAGCAGCCGCGATCACCGCGCCGTGGTTTGCCTCCGCCTGCTTCTTTGAAACACGCGGCATGGTTGTTCTCCCTAGCTTTCGCGTTTTTTCCCTCGGTCGCGCAGCGGCGATGCCACGCGATTCACCGGATATGGTCATCCTCTTATATGATTTCCATCATGTATCGTGGATTTCCCGCATGATCCGCGTCAATCGGCGCGTTTCACCCGCACTTTCCAGTGAGGGCAGTGCGGACGAAGGCGTCGACGAACGGCCCTTATTCCTCGGTACGTGGCCGAGCGTCGCTCGTTGGCGGGCGCTGTTCGCCTGTTGACGCGGGCGCGTCCTGGCCTTCCATGAGACCGGCGATGAGCGAGGAGATCTGGTCGGGCTGGCGCGCCGCCCACACAGCAACCGCCCCGGCACCGACAAAGAGCACCGTGTTGGCGACGATTACCAGCAGGCTCGATAGCGAGAAGGCCGCAAGCATGTACCGATCCCTATGCTGCCGCTGGGTGTGCGGCGGTTTCGACGGGGGTCAGGAGACCGAATGCTTCGACCGGCTCGATCCAATAGGCGATGTTCACGATTGCGGCTTTGGTGCGCACTTCCTCCAGGATTGCGGGTACGCGCGCGCGCGGCACGACAACAGCGAGCAGGGCGCGCATGACGCGGCCGCGGACGCGCTCGCGGACACTCGCCGTGGCAAAGTCGTGACCGTGTCCCTCGGCGAGCCACGTCGTGAACCCCCCGAGCGCCGGCTCGATGCCGAGCATCAGCTCGATGATGGTGTCTTCTACGTCCGGCGGATAGACGAGCGTCAACTTGCAAGCGGATTGGTCCATGCCAGCGTCCTTGCTTCGGTTTGAGTTGCGGGCAGCGCAGAGCCGAAGCGGCGGAACAGGATCGGCAGCAGCAGCAGCGTGAGCAGAGTCGAGGTAGCGAGGCCGCCGATGACCACGATGGCGAGCGGCTTCTGGATTTCGGAACCGGGGCCGTTGGCATAGAGCAATGGCACGAGGCCAAAGGCGGCGATGCTTGCCGTCATCAAGACAGGCCTGAGCCGCCGCAGCGATCCCTCGAATACCACCTGCCCGAGCGGCATGCCGCCGGCCAGCAATTGGTTGAAGTAGCTGACGAGCACGAGGCCGTTGAGCACGGCGATGCCGAGAAGTGCGATGAAGCCAACCGATGCTGGCACTGAGAGGTATTCGCCTGCAACCCACAGCGCGAGGACACCGCCGACGAGCGCGAAGGGAACATTGGCGAGGATCAGCACCGACTGACGTATGGATCTGAGCGTGGCGAACAGGACGAGAAAGATCAGCCCGAGCGCAATCGGCACCACGACGGCGAGCCTGGCAGCAGCGCGCCGCTGGTTCTCGAACTCCCCACCCCAGACGAGGTGATAACCGGCAGGCAGGGCGACTTTGTCGGCGACCGCTTTTTGCGCGTCCTCGACGAAGCCGACGAGATCGCGGCCGGAGACATAGGCCTGCACGATTGCAAAGCGCGAGGCATTCTCGCGATCGACCTTCACCGCGCCTGCGGTGCGGCGCAGTTGCGCGACATCGCCGATCCGAACGAGGCCGCCGTCAGGAGCCGCGAGCTGGCTCTGCATGAACAGCTCTGGGGCTTCGCGCAGTGTCTGGGGGCCGCGGATCACAATGTTGGTGCGTCGCTGCGCTTCTGCCACCACGCCTACAGGCGTGCCTTCCAAGAGCGCCCGGAGCTCGTCCTCGATGCTGGTAACCGAGAGGCCGGTGCGCCCCGCCATCAGGCGGTCCATGTCGATCTGCAGGTAGTCAACCGTGTCGTTGGAGGCGGTGAACACCTCCGCGGCGCCTTTGACGCTGGAGATCGCCGATTGCACACGCCCAGCGAGATCGCCAAGCACCTTGAGGTCTGGCCCGAAGATCTTGACCGCCAAGTCGCCGCGTGCGCCGGTGAGCATTTCGGAAGTACGCATCTCGATTGGCTGCGTGAAGGCGAACTCGATGCCAGGCATTCCTGCCATGGCTGCGCGCAGCTGCTGCAAGAGCCATTCCTTGTCGGGAACGCGCCAC
>JBAZYB010000042.1:0-20412 GCA_041659545.1 Hyphomicrobium sp. | reverse complement strand
GATCACGTGGCGTCGGCATGGCATAGATCGGGTAAGCGGCCGAGAACGGTCCAAGATGCAGCGGCAGCGCATGCCGTATGGGGACGACCTGAGGATGAACCAGCCACAAACACTTGCGGCTTATTTCGCCGGCTGGGCGGCGGACCGGCCGGCGCGGCTGGCCGTGGCGGCAACGATGGGCGCGCTCGCGGCGGTGGCAATCGAATTGGCCGAGCTCCTCGGTCAGGGAGCGCTGGCCGGACCTCTCGGCCGCTTTACCGGCAAGAAGGGCGACATCGACGAGCAAAAGGAGATCGATCTCCTCGCCAACAATCGCATTGTCGATGCCCTGCGCGGGGCGCCCGTAGCGGCCGTGGCATCGGAGGAGATGGATGCGCCGCTATTGCTCGATGCCAGGGCGCCCTTGCTGGTCGCCCTCGACCCCCTCGATGGTTCATCGAACATAGATGCCAACGCCTCGATCGGCACCATTTTCACGCTGCTTCCGGCGCTCGAGCACAATGAGGCCCCGTCTGCATTCCTGCAGCCCGGTGTCAATCAGCTCGCCGGCGGATTCTTCCTCTATGGGCCTCAGACCGTGCTTGTCTCGACGGTCGGCGCAGGGACGCAGGTATTCACGCTCGATCGTCGCTCAGGGACATTCCTGCTGACGCATCCGAAAGTCGAAATCCCGCCGCACACGAGCGAGTACGCCATCAACGATTCCAACTCGCGTCACTGGGAAGATCCCATCCGCACCTATGTGGACGACTGTCGCCGCGGCAAAGATGGCCCGCGCGGGCGCGACTTCAACATGCGTTGGACGGGCTCCCCTGTCGCTGATTTCTACCGCATCATCTCGCGCGGTGGCATCTATCTCTATCCCGGCGACAAGCGCCGCGGCTTTCGCGACGGGCGGCTGCGCCTGATCTACGAGGCGAACCCCATCGCCTGGGTCATCGAACAGGCGGGCGGAGCGGCCTCGACGGGGCGCGAGCGCCTGATGGAGGTGAAGCCCACCTCGTTGCACCAGAGAGTGCCCATTATCGCCGGATCGCGCTCGGAGGTGGAGCACGTCGCACGACTGCACGACGGGCGACAGGTCCGCGGCGAACGCTCGCCGCTGTTCAGCCGCCGCGGCCTTCTGCGATTCTAAATTAATAAATAATTATAAGGCATTATCGCGCCGCCATGTCTACAAAGCACCCCATCATCTCAGTCACTGGGTCCTCCGGCGCCGGCACCACCTCGGTGCGTCAGACGTTCGAGAACATATTCCGCCGCGAGCACATCAGCGCCGCCTTCATCGAGGGGGACGCCTTCCATCGCTTCGGCCGCGCCGAAATGGAAGAGGCCATCGTCGCAGCGCGCCAGCGCGGCAATAACCACTTCAGTCACTTCGGCGAGGAGGCAAATCTACTTGCCGAGCTCGAAGAGGTCTTCCGTACCTATGCCGAGAGCGGGCGCGGGCGAACGCGGCACTACATCCACGACGAGCTGGAGGGGAAGCGTCACGTCGCCTCGCTCGGAACATTCACGCCGTGGGAGGACCTGCCGCGCGGCACCGACTTGCTCTTCTACGAAGGACTACATGGTGCCGTGGTGACGCCGAAGGTCGATATCGCCAAGCACGCGGACCTCAAGATCGGCGTCGTGCCGGTGATCAACCTGGAATGGATACAGAAGCTCACGCGTGACAAGTCGATGCGCGGCTATTCACACGATGAGGCTGTGGAAGCCATCCTCACGCGCATGCCCGACTACGTGAATTATATCTGCCCGCAGTTCTCCGAGACAGACATCAACTTCCAGCGCGTGCCGACGGTTGATACCTCCAATCCCTTCATCTCGCGCTGGATCCCGACGCCGGACGAGTCGATGGTCATCATCCGTTTCCGCGATCCACGCGGCATCGACTTCCGCTACCTGCTGTCGATGATCCCGCTGAGCTTCATGTCGCGCGCCAACTCGATCGTCATCCCCGGCGGAAAGCTCGATCTGGCCATGCAGCTGATCCTGACGCCGCACATTCTGGCGCTCGTCGAACGCCGCCGCCGCAGCTCCTAGAGAGTGCTTCCGGAAAAATGGGCACCGGTTTTCCGATAAGAAGCACGACGAGTGGCCCTTTTGCACAGGGGCACGCCGGCAGGAAGACGAGCGCGGCCGGGATTGCTAGAAGAGCATCAAGCTCAGCCGCCCTACTCCCGAATGGTGTATCGGGGCGGCCCTGAAAGGACGAACCCATGACCGGCCCAGTGATCATCGCTCCGTCGATCCTTTCGGCGGACTTCAGCCGTCTCCGGGATGAGATGGCGACCGTCGAGGCGGCGGGTGCGGACTGGATCCACCTCGACGTGATGGACGGCCACTTCGTTCCCAACATCACGTTCGGACCGCCGGTGATCAAGGCGCTGCGCCCGCACTCGAAGAAGATATTCGACGTGCACCTGATGATTGCCCCTGCCGACCCATATCTCGAGGCGTTTGCCGACGCCGGCGCAGACATCATCACCGTGCATCCCGAAGCCGGTCCGCACCTGGACCGCACGCTGCAGACGATCAAGGCGCTCGGCAAGAAGGCCGGTGTGGCGATCAATCCGGCAACGCCCGAGGACGCCATCGCCTATGTGCTCGATCGGCTGGATCTGGTGCTGCTGATGACGGTGAACCCTGGCTTCGGCGGCCAGAGCTTCATCCCTGCCGTGGTCGAGAAGGTTCGTCGCGTGAAGGAGATGATTGGCTCGCGCCCCATCGACATCGAGATCGACGGCGGTGTGACGGCCGAGACCGCGCCACTCGTCGCCGCGGCTGGCGCCAATGTGCTGGTTGCAGGCTCCGCCGTCTTCAAGGGTGGAACGCGCGAAGCCTATGCGGCGAACATTGCCGCTATCCGCAAGGCGGCCGATTCCGCGCGCGGTAAAGCTGCCGCCTGACGTTATCCTCGCCGTCCGGCCACGTGCCTATCCTCGCGCAACGAGTTCAATTGCGAGGATCGCGTGGACGATACGCCCAACCTCGGCCTGCCCTACATCATGGCGGCCCAGTCTCAAAAGCACGTCACCCATAACGAAGCCATCCGGGCGCTCGATGCCATCGTGCAGCTTGCGGTGCTCGACCGCGATCTCGGTGCGCCGCCAGGTGCGCCGGCGGAAGGCGCGCGCTACATCGTCGGCGATAGCCCGACGGGCGCCTGGAGCGGACACAGCGAAGAAATAGCGGCCTATCAGGACGGGGCGTGGATGTTCTACGCCCCTCACGAAGGGTGGATCGCCTGGGTTGCCGATGAAGAGGCGGCCGTGGTTTGGAGCGGATCATCGTGGACAGCGCTCACAACCGGCGGCGGAGAGGGCACCGGCGGGGAAGGCGACTTCGATACCCTTGGCATCAACGCCACGGCCGACACCACCAACCGGCTTGCCGTCTCCGCAGCAGCGACCCTGTTCTACCACGATGGCGACGATCATCGCCTCAAGATCAACAAAGCCGACGCGGGCGACACGGCCAGTATCGTCTACCAGAATGCATTCTCCGGACGCGCCGAGTTGGGCCTCGCCGGTGACGATGACTTCCACTTCAAGGTGAGCGCGGACGGATCGAGCTGGAAAGAGGCGATCCTCATCGACCGCTCGACCGGCAGCGTCAGCTTCCCCTTCACCAGTCTTGGTGGCGGCGGCGGCGGCCGTGAGATGCTGACGGCGAACCGCACCTACTACGTGCGCACCAACGGCAGCGACAGCAACGATGGCCTGGCGAACACCTCCGGCGGCGCGTTCTTAACGCTGCAGAAGGCTTACGACGTCATCGCCGCAACACTCGATCTCGCCGGGCACACCGTCACGGTGCAGATCGCCGACGGAACCTACACGGCCGGCCTCACCATCGCGCAGCCCTGGAGCGGCGGCGGCGCCGTCACCTTCACCGGCAATGCGGGCACGCCATCGAACGTCGTCGTCAACCCGACCGCGGCCACCTGCTACAACACCTTGTGCCCATTGCCAGGCGTCTTGACGATTGCCAACCAGAAGCTGACGACGACGACCAGCGGCCACGGCATTTATATGCAGGCGCCCGGGACCATCCACTTTTCCGCGTTGGTATTCGGCTCCCTCGCCGGCTCGTATCAGGCGCATCTCTACGCCGAGGTTGGCGGCGCCAATATTGTCGCGACGGGCAACTACACGATCGATGGCACGGCCGGTGCGCACGTTTACGCGGTCGAGGGCGGTCGCATAGCGATCTTCTCGCGCACCGTCACACTTTCGGGCACGCCGGGCTTTGGCGATTGCTTCGTCTCCGCAGCGCGGCTCGGGGTCATCATGGCGCACGACATGACCTTCACCGGCTCCGCCACGGGCAAGCGCTTCGATGCAAGCAATGGCGGTCTGCTGTTCACGTCGGGTGCTAGCACCAGTTACTTCCCCGGCAGCAGCGCCGGCACCGGAACAAACTTCGGCACCTCGCCGTACGGGCGCTATGCGTAGGCGGGAAGGCCCGAACCCGCGCTTAGATCTTCCATCCGGAGTGGATCGCAGCGATGCCGCCGGTCAGGTTGCGGTACGAGACGCGCTCGAAGCCGGCCGCGCGTATCATCTGTGCGAACCGCTCCTGGTTGGGAAACTTGCGGATGCTCTCGATGAGATAGCGATAGGAGGCACCGTCGCCGGCAATGGTCTGCCCAAGGCGGGGAATGACTTCGAACGAATGGAAGTCGTAAAGGCGATCGAGGATGGGAACCTGAACCTCGGAAAATTCCAGGCACAGGAATCTGCCGCCGACTTTCAGCACCCGAAACGCTTCTTCCAGCGCCTTGTCGATATGCGTCACGTTGCGGATGCCGAACGCAATCGTATAGGCGTCGAACGACCGGGCATCGAATGGCAGCGCTTCGGCGTTACCCTCCACGAGCGTGATGCGCTCGCCAAGGCCCGCTTCATCGACGCGTCTCTGACCAACGGCGATCATCTCCGGACTGATATCGCACAGCGTAGCCGTCGCGTTGCGACCGCTGGCGCTGGCATATCGCAGACTGATATCGCCCGTGCCGCCTGCAACGTCGAGCAAGCTGAATGGCTGATCGCCACGCGGTGGGTTGAGCTGCGCAATCAGATCGCGCTTCCACAATCGGTGCAGCCCGCCCGACATGAGATCGTTCATCAGGTCATAACGCTCGGCGACCGAGGCAAAGACGCGATTGACGAGGCCCTGGCGCTCGGTCTCATTGACCGGCTTGAAGCCGAAGCTCGTGCTGGTGTCGTGCGGGGATGGCTCGCTCATGCCCCGACAATAGCTAAGCCGGTCGCCGGGCGCTATGCTGTAGGGCGCCCCATGTCAGCGACACAAGCAACCCGTTAATGCCTGAACTTCCGGAAGTAGAGATCGTCCGGCGCGGACTGGCACCGGCGCTCGAGGGTCACGTCTTTGCCAGCGTGGACCAGCATCGGCCCGACCTGCGGTTCCCGCTGCCGGCAGGTTTTGCCGCGCACCTGCGCGGGCGCAAAGTCGAGCGGCTGGAAAGAAGGGCCAAATACCTCTTGGCCCACCTGTCGGGCGGCCAGGTGCTGCTGATGCATCTCGGAATGACGGGGCGCTTTTCCGTCCACCCCGCGGCTCAGCATGGGACCAGAACGCCGCAGAGCCGCGCGGTTAACGCTGCGGCCAAGAGCAAGCGTGGCGCCCACGATCACATCGTCTTTCACATGCGCGATGGCGCGAGCATCACCTACAACGATCCGCGCCGCTTCGGATTTATGATGCTCATCCCTGAAACCGAGCTCAGCTCGCATCCGCTCATGCATCGTCTCGGCGTCGAGCCGCTCGGCAAGGATCTGACGCCCGAGTACCTCGCACAGCGCGCGCACGGCAAACGGCTGGCCCTGAAGCAGTTCCTTGCCGACCAGAGGATCATCGCCGGTCTCGGCAATATCTATGTCTGCGAGGCGCTCTACCGTGCGGGGTTGTCTCCCGAGCGCGCCGCCTCCTCGATCGCCGATAAGACCGGCAAACCAAACGAGCGCGCCGAGGCTTTGGTAAAGGCCATCCGGGCGGTGCTCGAGGATGCCATCAAGGCCGGTGGCTCGACCTTGCGAGACTACCGCCAAGCGGACGGTGCGCTGGGATACTTCCAGCACCGGTTCGCGGTTTATGGGCGCGAAGGTAAGCCGTGCCGGCGCAAGGGATGCAGCGGCACTGTTAAACGCATCGTGCAGAGCGGACGCTCGACCTTCTACTGCCCGCGTTGCCAGACCTAAGCCCGGAGTTGGGCCCCCAGACTTAAGCGGAGAGTCGCTCCGCCGCGCGCTGGCGCCGGTAGGTCTGCAGCGACACGAGCGAGATGACGAGGACCAATACCCCGCCGGCGATAAACACCTGGTTGGCTGCCCAATCGTCCTTGAGCGTGGCGAGCTTCCCCGTGCCGACGAGATAAACCAGCCCGGCCACAACGGCGGCGGCTTGCACCGTCGTCACGCGCATCAGCGCATGAAGTGCGCCGCCGCCGGCCCGCGGCTCGCGGTAGCCGATCAGATAGGCCGTGCAGGCGATCGTCGCAGCCGCAAATAGCAGCATTCCCGCACCGTATTGCCACCAGTGGCGCCACACCAATCCACCGAGCGGATAAGCGGTGAGCATGACGAGCCCGCCCCACGCGTAGGAGATGGCCGCCAGCATCGCATTGTCCCACGCCCAGTCCGAGGTCGCCGCGCGCACTCCCGCCCGCCATAGTGGCGCGTTGATGCGCAGCAGCGCCAACAGCACCTGCAGCACAAACAACCCCGCCGCGAGCATCAGCGTTAGCTCCGACCGGCGAGCCGCCGCCGCTACGGCAATGAGCACGCTCAGCACCATGGCCAGCAGCAGCGTTGGCAGCATTCGTTTCAGGCGCATGCGAAATTCGTCATCCATGATGGCACCGGGCGGTGCCGCGCATCAGGCGCTTTTCGGTGTGGGCCTTCGCAGCGCGTTGGCGCTGATGATGGCCAGCGCGGCTGCCCCGAAGAAGAAGATGCCATTCGCCGCCCAGTCGGGCTCGCTCGGATTGCGCGGCATCTTGCCGTCGATCACCATGCCCACCATGGCGATGATCATGCCGGCGAGCTGCCCGATGGTGAGGTAGCGGGCAATCCTGAGCAGCGCCTCGTCCTGCCGGCCGGCGGCCGCGTCCTTGTCCATCATCCAGGAGAAGACGAGGCACAGCGCACCAACACCGACGCCAGCGAGCACGTACTGCCACCACTCATGCCAGCTGAGGACGAGTTGATAGGTGAACAGCATGGCGAGGCCCGCCCAGACCCAAACCAGGGCCATTGATGCGGCCGTTGCGCCTGCCAGCGCTGCTTCGCTCTCCCCCCGCGCCACGCGGCGGCTGCTATCGGCCATGGCCAGCAGCACAAATCCGGCACAGACCAGGGCCGCCAGCGCCATATGTGCGCCCTGGCCGAGCGTGGCGCCATAACTGGTGGCGGCCGTTCCCGCCGCCAAAGCGCCTACCCACAGTATTAGCGCAGTCATTGCTCCCCCTCGAGCCGCCTTGCATTGGCGCCTACAGAGCCTGGGGAAGGGGGATCTGGCAAGCCCAAGAGCCGCTTAACGAGCCCGAAGTGCCGTTGACCCTACACTTTGCCACGTCTATAGGATCGCCACTTGACGCCGCTCGAAGCCCAGGCTTACGGGCGGCAAGCGCATTTGGAAATGGCTACACCTGTGGTGGCGCCTGCAGTCGGGCGACGGCAGGTTGTAAAGAGGAACTACGACATGGCTAACACGAAGTCTGCAAAGAAGGCGGCGCGTCAGGCGATCCGTCGCACGGAAGTCAATAAGGCGCGCACCACGCGTGCACGCACCGCCGTACGCTCGGTCGAGGAAGCCATCGCTTCCGGCAAGAAGGACGACGCCGCCAAGGCACTGCGCGAGGCTTCTCCGATTCTTGCCCGCACTGCGCAGAAGGGCGTCCTTCACAAGAAGACCGCAAGCCGCAAAGTCTCGCGTCTCAGCGCGCGCGTTAAAGCGATGGCGAACTGAGCACCAAGTGCTCCAATGAGGGTGCGGTAAGATCGCCACAGAACTACCGCACCATCCACCGTCATTCCGCGAGTCATGAACAGAGCTAAGTGACGGATTCCGCGACACTCGATGCGCGCGACGTGGGCCCCGCGCCCGACTTTCGCCCAAATGTGTGGGCGACCCATCCAAACACAAAATGACGTTTTGGCGACGTACCAGAGGACAAGTTTCTCTGGTCGTCGGCGCGTCTCAGCACGCCTTGCAAATCATGAACTTGCTCAGCCGGCTATCCACAGTTGTTGTAGTCAATTCACAGGATATCCACGGCTTGACAGACGTTCGAAGCACCTCTGCAACTGACGTGTCATGCACCGGTTGCGCTTGCTTAAGACAGAGTTAAGAGCTACGGTCCTTGAGGTCGAGGCGCTCGGGTTTATCCAGCATTCCAGCGCCAGTCACCGCCAGGTTTTGTACAGTTCGCGTCCCTGGCTTCAGCGTAACTTATGTTCGGTTTTTGCGTATCTTTCTGGGCTTAGGCTTGGGGAGTAGAGGTTTTGTTTCCTCTGTCGCTTGCCGAGCATGTGAACAGTCTCCCCTGAGGCGCATACTTCATTCGGGGCGCTGTGAGTTGGAGGACGGAAGTGGAGTCGTTAGAAGTCGTCCACATCGAAGATGTGCCTGTTGATGAAACATGGGCGCGTCTTACCCAGGATGCGGGTGCAGTTCTCATCGACGTGCGGACGCGTGCAGAGTGGACATTCGTAGGGCTCCCCGATCTCAGTGCGATCGGTAAGCGGGTCCTCACGGTGGAATGGCAGACGTATCCGGACAGCAAGATCGATGCGGGCTTTGCGGAACGTATGACCAAGGCGCTCGATGCGGCGGGCGCCACGAAAGAAAACGAGTTGTTCTTCATCTGTCGATCTGGCGCGCGCAGTCTCTTGGCGGCGGAAGCCATGGCGCATGCCGGCTATCGACGATGCATGAATGTGGCGGACGGTTTCGAGGGGCCTCTCGACCCCGATCGCCACCGAGGGCAGGTCGCTGGTTGGAAGGCGGCCGGACTAGCCTGGGTGCAGGGTTAGCACCCGTTTCGGAAGACCCTGATTTAGAGCAATTGCGCAACCGCGGCGGCGGAGGGCGTGGGTCGTTCTTTGTCTGGGTGATGTTGAGGTGCAGTCGAAAAGTTCAATAAGTGCGGGGGTTTCACAACATGCAGACGATTCAAAAGGCGGATCATTCCGTTGCGGGCGGCTTTGCGGAAGCAGCTCCTGGCGGCTTCGACGAGCGTACAACGGCTACCATCGCAAGCGTTCCTGCTTCTTCTTCCACTTCTTCCACGCTGACGAAGACCACCGACGAGCCGCGCGGCCAGAAGGTGCGGGCTATGCTCCGTGCCCGACTGGGTGACGACATCTTCACCAGCTGGTTCAACGCACTTGAGTTTGAGAGCTTCGAGAACGGGAACGTGCGGTTCTCGGTTCCCGTCAAGTTCTTGCGCACTTGGATTCAATCGCACTACTCCGAAGATCTCCTCGCCTGCTGCCGCGCCGAGTTCAAGGGCGCCGAGAAGGTCGAGGTTGTGCTTCGTCAGCCCGGCAGCCCCGCGAACGTGCGCGTTGATGCCGAAGCTGTTTCACCGGAGCCGGTTGGCGGTTTGCGCAATGGGGCTTCCAACGAGGCCAACCATCGCGGTGCGATGTTTGTTGCTCCGGCCCCGGCCGGCCGCACCAGCGTCGGCGGCTTTGAGGGCTCGCCCCTTGATCCGCGCTATACGTTTGACAGCTTCGTTGTCGGCGCTTCGAACCGCATGGCGCATGCCGGCGCGACGCAGGTTGCCGAAACGGCGCTCAGCGAGACGCCAGGGTTCAACCCGCTCTACCTGCACTCGTCGGTAGGCCTGGGGAAGACCCATCTTCTGCACGCCATCGCGTGGGAGGTGAAGCGCCGCTCGCCGAACGCCCAAGTGCTGTATCTGACCGCGGAGCGTTTCCGCTATCAGTTCGTCGAGGCGCTGCGCAGCCAGGATCCGCTCGCATTCAAAGAGAAGTTCCGCGGCATCAACGTGCTCTTGATCGATGACCTCGAGTTCATGCACGGCGAACGGACCGAGCAGGAATTCGATCACATCATCAACTCGCTGCTCGACGGCGGACGCCAGGTTGTGGTGGCTTCCGCGCGTGCACCCAACCACGTTGAGCGGCTCAACGAGCGCATGCGCTCGCGTTTGCAGCGTGGCCTCGTCACCGAGATCGGTGCGCTCGATCAGGAGCTGCGGCTCAAGGTGTTGGAGAAGCGTCTGGCGGAAAAGCGCGCCATCGATCCTTCCTTCGCACTCGGCCGCGAGATCCTGACCCTGCTCTCCGAGCGTCTCACGGAAAGCGGACGCGAGCTCGAAGGTGCGATCACTCGCCTCTATGCCACGTGGCAATACATGCGCACGTCGATCACGCCCGACGTCGCCGAAACCGTGATCCGTGATCTCGTCCAGGGTCTCGAGCCGCGGCGCATCAAGATCGAGGACATCCTGCGCATCATCTCTCGTCACTTCGGCGTGTCGAAGGGTGACCTCCTCTCGCAGCGTCGCCACCGCTCGGTGGTGTGGCCGCGTCAGGTCGGTATGTACCTTGCCAAGCAGCTCACGGCGCGCTCGCTACCGGAAATCGGCCGTCGCTTCGGCAACCGGGACCATACGACCGTGTTGCATGCGATCCGCAAGATCGAGGGCGAATTGTCGGGCAACCCGCGCCTCAAGGAGGAGCTGGAGGAACTAAAGCGCTTGCTGAGCCATTGACGGTCGCCCGTCTGGGAACGGGCCGACTGCGCTTGGGCGAGCGTAGTGGGTCCAAGCGGGGAGGGGCGGCGTCCTTTGGCGCCGCTCCTTTGCCAGCACCGATGACCTTCGGCGGCCTATCGGGGGCGGATAATTCAGATAAAGGTGCCGGGGACGACCCCGGCACTTGAAAACTGTATCCGCCTCGGGGCATGTTGGCCGGGGGCGAATCCTTTACATGACGCCAGTCTCTGGTCCCGCCGAGCTTCCCCCTCTCGCAATACGGGCCGCCTGCCTGCCTCATCCCGAGGCTGGGCGGTCCGCAGCTGTACTGGCCCCAAAGAACGCGCCGAGGATCCTTCCATGCGGCTTGTGATCGAACGTGGTGAACTCTTGCGGGCGCTCGGCCACGTGACGAGCGTTGTCGAGCGGCGCACGACGATCCCTATTTTGTCGAACGTGCTGCTTCGCGCGCGCGAGTCGACGCTTGAATTCAAGGCGACCGACCTGGAACGCGAGGTGATCGAAGCGGTCGCCGCCGACGTTCAGCAGCCGGGCGCCGTGACCGTGCCGGCGCACATGTTGCACGACATCGTCCGCAAGCTGCCCGACGGCAGCGAGGTCGACATCCGTAAGGAGGCCGACAAGGAGCGTCTGACGCTCGCCGCCGGTCATGCGCGCTTTGCGCTGCAGACCTTGCCGCCCGAGGACTTCCCCGACATCGGCGTCGGCGAGATGGGGCAGGAGTTCGAGCTCACGTCTCAGGACCTCAAGCGCCTGATCGACAAGACGCGCTTCGCCATCTCCACTGAGGAGACGCGCTACTATCTCAACGGCATTTACCTGCACACCGCCCAGACCGATGGCAAGGCGACGCTGCGTGCGGTCGCCACCGACGGACACCGGCTGGCGCAGGTCGAGCTGCCGCTTCCGCAAGGCGCCGAGGGAATGCCCGGCGTCATCATTCCGCGCAAGACCGTGCACGAGCTCAACCGCCTCATCGAGGACACGTCCGCCGCCGTAAAGGTGGCTGTGAGCCCCGCCAAGGTGCGGTTCGATATCGGCAGCGTCACGCTGACCTCGAAGCTCATCGACGGCACTTTCCCCGATTACGGTCGCGTCATCCCGCAGGGCAATGACAAGGAAATGACCGTCTCCAACGCCGAGTTCATCAGCGCTGTCGACCGTGTTTCGACCATCGCTTCGGAGCGCGGACGGGCCGTAAAGCTGAATATCCGCCCCGACAAGCTCGTGCTGTCGGTAAATAACCCCGAAGGTGGCAGCGCCACCGAGGAGATCGGCGTCGAGTATTCCTCTCAGCCCCTTGAGATCGGCTTCAACGCCAAATATCTCCTTGATATTGCGGGCCAGCTGGAAGGCGATCGCGCCACGTTCAAACTCGCCGATCCGGGCTCGCCGACAATGGTCAATGACCCCGGCGACGAGTCAGCGATCTACGTGCTCATGCCGATGCGCGTCTAGCGTGCTTGCGGCACAAAACGCTTAAAGAACGCATGCTTTGGGTCGAGCGGCTCACGCTGTCCAATTTCCGCAACTACACGCAGGCCGCCCTTGAGGTCGGCCCCGAGCCGCAGGTGCTCATCGGTGCCAACGGTGCCGGCAAGACCAACCTTCTCGAGGCCATCTCGCTCTTGGCGCCGGGGCAAGGGATGCGCCGCGCAGCGTATCCCGATATCGCTCGCGGCGCCGGCGATGGCGGCTGGG
This sequence comes from Hyphomicrobium sp., assembly GCA_041659545.1. Classification (GTDB taxonomy): domain Bacteria; phylum Pseudomonadota; class Alphaproteobacteria; order Rhizobiales; family Hyphomicrobiaceae; genus Hyphomicrobium_A. Next base: position 7,937 of record JBAZYB010000042.1, on the reverse strand, counting down.
GCGTCGCCGCCCACACCCACACCCACATGGGGCCAATCGACATCGGTACCGGCGTTCTCGCCGAGAACGCCGAAAACGAGCGCGCCGGCCGTATCGTCCGCATCAATGGCGAGACCATGGGAGCGGGCTCCCTCGCCGACTACGTCGAGGTCGTCTGGGTGACGCCGGCCATGGACGGGCTGTTCACCGGGCCGGGCTCCGAGCGACGCCGGTTCCTCGATCGTCTGATCTTATGCTTCGACCCGCACTACCGCACCGGAGCGTCGCGTTTCGAGCGTGCCATGCAGCAGCGCAATCGGCTCCTCGCCGACAACATCCGCGATCCAGCCCGCTTCGAGGGGCTGGAGCTGATCATGGCCGAGATGGGAGTCGCCATTGCCGCACAGCGCGCCGAGGCTGTCGCCGCCATCGCCGCCATCATGGCCGAGCGCGAGGCCCGTGATCCTCAATCGCCCTTCCCCGCGGCTACCCTCGCGCTTGAAGGAGCGCTGGAGGCCGATCTGGGGCGCTTGCCTGCCATCGAGGTCGAGGATCTCTACCGTCAGCGGTTGCGCGCCGGCCGCGAGCGCGACCGCGCTGCCGGCCGTACGCTCGATGGCCCGCATCGTTCTGATCTGCTCGTGGCCCATGCGCCCAAGTCGATGCCCGCACGCCTATGCTCCACCGGCGAGCAGAAGGCCCTGTTGATTGGCCTCGTTCTGGCGCATGCCGAGCTGGTCGCGCGCCGTCGCGAGACGGCCCCGATCCTGCTTCTCGACGAAGTGACGGCGCATCTGGACGTGGATCGGCGTTCGGCGCTGTTTGAGGAGATCCTGCGTCTCAAGGTCCAGGCATGGATGACGGGCACCGATGCCGCAGCCTTTTCCTGGCTTGCCGGCAGGGCCCGATTCTGGCGCGTTGAGGACGGGCTTTTGAGCCATTTCCGCGAGCCGCTTGAGCAAGGTGCCGCACTACCTTCTAACTAACGGAAATTATTCCTATTTTTGTTGTGGTTCGCGGCCCGGCAAAGGTGCTTTCCGCGGGCTTTTGTGCTATATGAAAGACAGAGGCCAGAATACCCCTAGGACAACCTGAAGAATGAGCGCTTTGCCCGCGACGAAAACGCCCGCGCCCGAGGAGTACGGCGCCGACTCCATCAAGATGCTGAAGGGCCTCGACGCCGTTCGCAAGCGCCCCGGCATGTACATCGGCGACACCGATGATGGCTCCGGCCTGCATCACATGATCTACGAGGTCGTCGACAACGCCGTCGACGAGGTCCTCGCCGGCCATGCCAAGGCCTGCACCGTCACGCTCAACCCGGACGGCTCGTGCACCGTGCGCGATGATGGCCGTGGCATCCCGACCGGCATCAAGAACGACGACGACAACGATCCCAAGCGCTCGGCCGCGGAGATCGTCTTCACCGAGCTGCACGCCGGCGGCAAGTTCGACCAGAATTCCTACAAGGTTTCGGGCGGACTGCACGGTGTTGGCGTTTCCGTCGTCAACGCGCTGTCGACCTGGCTCAAGGCGCGCATTTGGCGCGAGGGCAAGGAGCACATCGTCGAGTTTCGCGACGGCGTGCCGACCGGTCCGCTGCAAGTTGTCGGCGATGCGAACGGCCAGCGCGGCACCGAGGTGTCCTTCCTGCCCAGCACCAATACCTTCACGCAGACGGAGTTCGATTTCGCCACGCTGGAGCACCGCCTGCGCGAACTCGCCTTCCTCAACTCCGGCGCCAAGATCGTCCTGACGGATGCACGCCACGCCGACGTGAAACAAGTGGAGATGGTCTACGACGGCGGCACGGCGGCGTTCGTTCGCTATCTCGACCGCTCCAAGCAGCCGCTGATCGCCGAGCCCATTATGCTCGAGGGCGAGCGCGACAAGGTTATCGTCGAGGCCGCGCTGTGGTGGAACGACAGCTACCACGAGAACGTGCTTCTGTTCACGAACAACATCCCGCAGCGCGACGGCGGTACGCACCTCGCCGGTTTCCGCGCCGCGTTGACGCGCATCATCAATAAATACGCGGGCGAGAGTGGCATCGCGAAGAAGGAAAAGGTCGACCTCTCCGGCGAGGACGCACGCGAAGGTCTCACCTGCGTCCTGTCGGTGAAGGTGCCCGATCCAAAGTTCTCCAGCCAGACCAAAGACAAGCTCGTCTCCTCAGAGGTGAAGCCGGTCGTCGAGAGCATCATCGGCGAGCAGCTCATGGCTTGGTTCGAGGAGCACCCGAAGGAAGCCAAGGCCATCGTTGGCAAGATCGTCGAGGCCGCGCTTGCGCGTGAGGCGGCGCGCAAGGCGCGCGAGCTGACGCGCCGCAAGAGCGCGCTCGATGGGCTGCGGCTGCCTGGCGGTCTCGCCGAGTGCCAGAATCGCGACGCGTCCAAGACCGAGCTGTTCATCGTCGAGGGCGACTCGGCAGGCGGCTCGGCCAAGCAGGGCCGCAAACGCGAGTTCCAGGCCGTGCTGCCGATCCGAGGTAAGATCCTCAACGTGGAACGGGCGCGCATCGATAAGATGCTGTCGTCCGAGCAGGTGACCAACATCATCGGCGCGCTCGGTACCGGGATCCGCGACGACTTCGACGTGGCCAAGCTGCGCTACCACAAGATCATCATCATGACCGACGCCGACGTCGACGGCGCACACATCCGCACGCTGCTGCTGACGTTCTTCTACCGGCAGATGCCCGAACTGGTCGAGAAGGGGCACGTGTATATCGCCCAGCCGCCGCTCTACAAGGTGGCGCGCGGCAAGTCGGAGGCCTACCTCAAGGACCAGCCTGCACTCGAGAATTATCTCGTCCAGTCGGGCCTTGACGATACCGTTCTGGTGACGGACGGAGGCGAGCGCGCCGGCCGTGACCTTCGTGCTGTCGTCGATCAGGCGCGCGCCGTTTCCGCGCTCATGGACGGACTACACTCGCGCTACTCGCGCAACATCGTCGAGCAGGCCGCCATCGCCGGCGCGTTCGACGCAAATGTTCTGCAGTCGGCTGCGAAGGCCAACGAGTTGGCCGCCAAGATCGCTCAGCGGCTCGATGTCCTCGCCGAGGAGACCGAGTCCGGCTGGGAAGGCAGCTACGGTAACGACGGCTTCCACTTCAAGCGTGAGATTCGCGGCGTTGCCGAGGCGCATGCACTCGATCTGGCGCTGCTCGGCTCGCTCGACGCCCGCCGTTTGAACGAGCGCCACGCGCATCTGGCTGAAGTGTACGAGACGCCAGCCAAGCTGCGCCGCAAGTCGGAGACGATTCCTGTCTATGGCCCGCGCTCATTGCTCGAGGCCGTCTTCGAGGCTGGTCGCAAAGGGCTTTCACTGCAGCGCTACAAAGGCTTGGGCGAAATGAACCCCGATCAGCTCTGGGAAACGACTCTCAACCCGGATGTGCGCACGCTGCTGCAGGTGAAGATAGGCGAGGGCTCGGAAGCCGACGAGATCTTCTCCAAGCTCATGGGCGACATTGTCGAGCCGCGGCGCGAGTTCATCCAGGAGAACGCGCTCGCTGTGACGAACCTCGACGTCTAGGTGTCCGCATCCCTGATCTGCTCGAACGCGGACGCCATTCTCTAGGCGACGCGCTCGTACGTGCCATCGATCACGGGACCCGAGCCCGTGCCCGGCTCCGACGAGCTGTAGCCACGCTTCTCGAGGTGCCGCTGCAGGAGCCGCAGGTTCTTCATGTTCGCCCTGAAAGCGACGTCGAAAGCATCGCCCACGACCGGCACCGCGCCGACAACCGTGTCGATCAGGCTGTTGCCGACCATCCGCCACAGCGTCAGCTTCGACACGCCCAGCTGCTTGGCTTCCCAGATGATGTAGGCGGCGACGACCTGCGACAGCAGATCGCCGACCACGGGCACGAGGCCGAGCACCGCATCGACACCGATGCGCACCCGTGTCCCTGGGATAGCGAACAAAGAATCCATGAGCCGCGCCAGTGTCTTGATGCGCACTAACGCGGCCTCGATCTCGGCCTTCTCAAGCCGCTCGATCCGCTCGAAGGTCCCGGCAGCACCGGGCTTGACGTAGGCCATTGCTAAACCCTGTTCCGTTTCGAGACCGACATGCTTACTCGCCGGAACTGTGGGCGCGCCGGCACAGTTCCATATGGGAACGCATCACAGCCTGTCGTTAGGGTTGTTTCGTGGCCGTCGCGACGGTGCTAGGCTTGCGCCCGACAAGTGGGTGGGGGGATCGTTTTCGTGCTGCGTATTCTTTTGTCGGTCGGCAACATCGTCTTTGCCCTCATTCTCGGGGCCCTGCTGATGGCCTGCGTCGCCATCTACTCACCCGAGACGCTCTCAATGATGCTCGGCTGGGCACACAGCCTGAAATCGCTCATCACCTCGACCGGCCTCAACGCCAAGTACAACATTTGGCTCGAGCTTTTGCTCGAAGAGCGTCAGCTGCTACTCATGTTTTTCACCGTTATCGCGCGGATCATTTTGGCGCTGATCGCCTATCCGATCATCCTCTTGCGCGAGAAAACGTGACGGAACTCATTAGTTTGGTCGGTGCGACGCAAGGTTTACTGCGCCTTAGACGCACCCGGGTTAGGGTAACTGACGGCTAAGCGTGTCGTAGTCATTCAGCATTCTCAATTGTGTGGGAGCAGGCCTGACGATGGGCCTATTTTCGATATCGTCAGGGCAGCCCAAAGGGCCGGCGCGCAGGCGTCTGCTGGTCTTGCCACTGTACGCGATGGCGGCCGGCGCGGCCGTTCTCGGCGGATTGATGATCTATTACTCGGTGATCTATCCCGATCCGCTGTCGCTGCGACCGAAGGAGAGTGTTCCCTACGTGCGTGTGCTGGCCCGCGACGGCTCGGTCCTCGCCGTGCGCGGTGGCAGCGACGACTACGTGCCGATCGACCTGTTGCCGCATTATGTGGCCGATGCGGTGATCGCCACGGAGGACCAGCGCTTCTACGACCACCATGGCGTCGATCCGCTCGGCATGCTGCGTGCCGCGATCACGAATCTCCGCGAAGGGCGCACCGTTCAGGGTGGCTCCACGCTGACCCAGCAGCTCGCCAAGAACCTCTATCTCACCTCCGACCGCACGATGTCGCGCAAGCTGGAGGAGTTCACTCTGGCGATCTGGCTCGAGATGCGGCTGACCAAGGCCGACATCCTCGAGCTCTATCTCAACCGCGTCTATCTCGGCTCGGGTGCCTACGGTATCGATGCCGCCGCCCGCCGTTACTTCGGCAAGCCGGCGCGCAACCTTTCGCTCGGCGAGGCAGCGATGATCGCTGGTTTGTTGAAGGCGCCGTCTCGATACTCGCCCCTGTCGAATCCTGAACTGGCGCGCATGCGCGCGCGCCTCGTTCTCTCTCAGATGGAAGACGCTGGCTTCATTTCCTCCGAGCAGCAGCGCACGGCGACGGACGAAGTCTCACGCTCGTTCGAGCACGCCGAGCGCTCTGAACCAGCAGGCGCCGACTACGCCGTCGACTACGCCATGGAGCGGATTGCGCCCTCATATCTTGCCGGCGTTGCGGCGGGGGCCGAGGGTTTAATAGTTGAAACGACCCTTGATCGCCCGCTGCAGGCCAGCGCCTCCGCTCTGGTCGAGCAGTACGTCGCCGCGCGCGGCCCCCAGCTTCGCGCTAGCGAAGCGGCGGTGGTCGTGCTCGACCGTGACGGCGGACTTCTCGCGCTCGTCGGCGGCCGCTCGTATGCCGAGACACAGTTCAATCGCGCCGTGAAGGCGCAGCGTCAGCCGGGTTCCACCTTCAAGCCGTTCGTCTATCTCGCGGCGCTGGAGGCCGGCTACACGCCTGACCGCATCGTCGAAGATCTGCCGCTCAGCGTCGCCGGTTGGGCGCCGCGAAACGACAACGGCGAGTATCTGGGCCGCATGCCACTGCGTACCGCCCTGGCGAAGTCCGTAAACTCGGTGGCCGCACGTTTGACATTGGAGCTGGGCCCGGCGCGCGTCGCGCAGACGGCAAGGCGCCTCGGCATCAACTCTCCGCTGGCCAAGGACGCCACGATTGGACTTGGAACCTCTGAGGTTTCACTGCTGGAACTCACCGGCGCCTACAACGTGATCGCCAACGGCGGACATGCAGCCGAGCCTTACGTCATTCGGCGCGTGCGCAGCGCCAAGGGTGAGGTCCTGTTCACGCACACAGCGAAGGCGCCGCAGCAGATCGTTGCGCCCGCGCAGGTTGCCGGCATGAATGACATGCTCGGCACGGCGCTTTCCGATGGAACCGGCAGGCGCGCTGCAATCCCTCCCCACGCCGCCGCCGGCAAGACCGGCACGTCACAAGGTTTTCGCGACGCCTGGTTCGTCGGCTACACCGCTTATCTGACGGCAGGTATCTGGGTCGGCAACGATGACGGTTCGCCCATGAACCGCGTCGTCGGTGGCGCTCTGCCGGCAGAGCTGTGGCGCGCTATCATGTTGGGGCCACACGCTGGCAAGGCCCCGCTGCCGCTGAACGGGGCGCCGCCGGCCGTGGCATCGCACTGGGTCGAGGAAGGTATCCAGCCCCAGCCTCCGATCGCCGATGATTCCATCGCGCGCCTGCTGGAGGATCATCCGGTTTCCGATACCGGGTCGATCGGACAAACCTCTGGAAGATAGCCAGTGGCACGGCCATTCAGGCCACCGCCACTCGGCCGGGCCGTCAGTTCGCGCTGGCCCCATAGCGGTGCAGCTCTAGGCCGTAGTGCTGCAGCCAGAGCTTGTCTTCTTTCATGCTCGGCACGAGGCGTTCGACGTGTGCCCAGAAGCGCGGCCCGTGGTTCATCTCAGCCAGATGCGCAACTTCGTGTGCAGCGACGTAGTCGAGGATGCGCGGCGGCGCGAGGATCAGTCGCCAGGAGAACGACAGCACACCCGTTGTCGAGCACGAGCCCCAGCGGGTCGCTTGATCGCGAATGGCAATGCGCTTCGCTGTAACGCCGAGAGCACGGGCATGCACGAGCACGCGTGCATCGAGGTCGCGGCGTGCTTCCTCGCTCAGCCAATCACGTAAGCGGCGTGGAGCGTGCTCCGGTCGCCCCGCGACATGAAGCTCGGGTGTGCCGGACTTGAGACTGGGGTTCACCACGCCGGCCCCTGCTGCCGCTCTCTTGCCCGTAAACACGAGAGCGTGGAACTCGCCACGCAGCGGCATTCTCTCACCGTCTGCAAATGTGACGGGCTGCGGAATGCTGTTGAGGCGCTCGCGCACCCATTCGATATTGCGGTCGACAAACGAGCCGGCTTCGCCGAGATCGCACTGTACCGGGAGTGTAACGATCACCGCGCGCCTCGTGCGGCTGACGCGCAAAGTCAAACGGCGCGCGCCAGGATGTCGTCGCACTTCAACCGGGCATTCGAGTTCTTCGATGCGCGGACGCTTCAATGCAATGCCCCCGACAATTCTTCCGGACCGACTTCCCCCACGTGCAAGACAACTCGCACGACGTTGGCCGGAAGCTCACTGCAACTACAGAGCCACACATTTGTGCAGCAAGCATTCTCTGACCTAATCGAAATTCAGACGCCCCGCCAGTGACAAAGCAGGATAGCCCCGACGAGGCGGCAACACTGTGGCCGCATCGCCGCTCAGCTTGCAGCGCATCTTCAAAGCAGTTTGTTGAGCTTCTCGACCATCTGCTCGACGCTCGTCATCGGCGTGAAGTGCGTGACGTAGGAACCATCGGGTCCCATGAGATAGATGATCGATGTGTGGTTCATGCCGTAGTCGGCAGGCGAACTCTGGTTGGGAGTCTTCTCGTAGAAAACGCGGTAGGCGCGCGCAGCTGCGGCAACCTCTTCCGGCGTGCCGGTGAGACCGACGATGCGGTCGTTGAAATTCCTCACATACGCGGCGAGCTTCTCTTGCGTGTCGCGCTCCGGATCGACGCTGACAAAAATCGGTGTGACCTTGCTGGCCTTGGGACCGAGCTCATCGAGCGCCGCCGAGATGAGTTGCAAGCCGGCCG
>JBAZYB010000041.1:0-20454 GCA_041659545.1 Hyphomicrobium sp. | reverse complement strand
CCGAGAAGAGGGCGATCCACGGCTTGCGATGGCCGCGGCCATCGGCGAAGGCGCCGAGGAATGGGCTGCCGACGGCGATGAAGATACCGGCTATGGCGGCGGCAAACCCCCACATCGACTGGCCGTGGGGCCCATTGCCAACCACGACGTTGGCGAAATAGGGAGCGAAGAGGAAGGTCAGGATCAGGGTGTAGAAGGGCTGGACCGCCCAGTCGAAGAGCATCCAGGAGACGCGAGCCTTCAGCGGCGCGCGAGCAGTTGCGCCGGCCTGATGAGCGGTCGTAGCGATATCCACGGTGTGTACCCCTGTCTTCCCCGGATTGCAGCGCTATAGCACGGAATAATGGCGGCGCTTATGGCACCTCGCCGCCGCAAGCGCCGATCCGAAACCAGGGTTATTGCAGGATGATGAGGTGGTCGGGGAGCTCGTTGGGATCGCTGGTGCCGGGCGGGAAATGCTGCGCGAGGGCGGTGCCGATGGACCCAATTGCGGTCACGAATCCGTCGGTTGGGCGGCCGGCCCCGATGGCGCCGGTCAGCTCGTCAATGATCTGCTTCCAGACGCCGTCCTGCACCTTCGCGTCGATGGCCCGGTCGGGGATGACCTCGGCATAGCGTTCGGCAACCGAAACGAAGAGCAGCACGCCAGTGCGGCCCTCGGTGGTGTGCAGGTTCTGGGAGAGGAACTGCTCGACTGCGCGGCGATGTGCGTGCTGACGCTTCAGGTACGAGGGGACAAATGCCAAACGCATCGGTGCCGGGAGCAGCGCCAGGGTGACAACCAGGAACAGCGCGAGCTGGATGAGATAGATCGGCACGAGGCCGAGCTGGGTGAAGTAGATCAGCACCCACGGCACGGCGAGGCTGACAATCGCGCCGACGAGCGGGGGCACGTAGTGATAGCCGTCGCTCTGCGCGGCAACGACGACGACGATCTCACCCGAGGTTCGTTGCTCGGCCGCAGCTATCGCCGCTGAGATGCGTTGTTCGTCCTCAGCCGAGAACAGCCTCATTGAATTGTCTCCTGCCTATGTCGGGCCGCGTATTGCATCACCAGCTTCCCGAGGAGCCGCCGCCGCCAAAGTCGCCACCGCCGCCGGACCAGCCGCCCCCGCCGCCACTATCCCAGCCGCCACCGCCCCAACCGCCAGAGTCACCGGGGACAATGACGGGGCCGCCCATACCGCGCCGGCGCTTGCCGCCAGCTGCGGCTTGCGGGGCATTGCTGATCGACTGGGCGATAGCGAAGACGACGAAAAGGACGACGCAGATCCAGAAAATGATGAGGACGATCGACCAGAAATCCAGCTCGCCGCCCTGGCGCGACACCCGCGCGCGTTCCTTCACCTCTTCAGCATCACCGAGCAGCACATCGTTGATGTCGCGGACGCCGGCTTTGATGCCGGCTGGAAAATCCCCGCGGCGAAACTGGGGGAGTATGGCGTTCTCAATGATCAGCTTGGACATCGCGTCGGTCATCGTCGGCTCGAGGCCACGTCCGACCTCGATGCGCACCTTTCGTTCGTTCGGCGCGACGATGAGGATGATGCCGTTGTCCTTGTCTTTCTGACCGATGCCCCAAGCGCGGCCAAGGCGGTAGCCGTAGTCCTCAATGGGATAGCCTTGGAGGGATTTGAGCGTGACGACCGCGAGCTGGTCGGTCGACTTCTGCTCCAGAGCGGCAAGCTCGGTTTCGATGGCGGCGCGGTCTTCAGGCGTGAGCAGACCCGCCTCATCGACGATGCGGCCGGTCAGAGCCGGAAATGTCGGATCGGCGTGGGCGGGGGCCAACAATGCCAGACACGCGAGAACTATCAGCCACGCCGTCGCCACGGGGAGCGCCCGGCTCAGCGGCATAGCGCTCCGCAAGGCAGGCATGTTGCGCTCTCCAATCGTATTAGCGTCCCGCCTCCGAAGCCCGCAAAACCTCGCCGTCAAGGCGGGGATCGGACTTCGGAAATATTCGGGACACTAGAGTGCTGGTGAAAGTCTCGAATCATCACGCTTGTGAGTGCCTACTTCGGCGTGCCGAAGTCGACCTTTGGTGCCTTCATTTCCTCGGGAGCGATGTCGAATGTCGCCATCTCCTTTGCCGAGGGGTACATGACGGCACGCCAGATGCGGCCCGGGAAGGTGGTGATCTCGGTATTATAGATGCGCACCGCGTCGATGTAGTCGCGCCGCGCTATGGCGATGCGGTTTTCTGTGCCCTCGATCTGGCTCTGCAGAGCGAGGAAGTTCTGTCCGGATTTGATGTCCGGGTAGCGTTCGACAACCGCGAGCAGGCGGCCGAGTGCGCCGCCGAGTTGGCTTTGCGCTTCCTGGAATTTTTGCATGGCCGCCGGGTTGGTGAGGATGTCGGCGGGGATGTTCGCCTGCACCTGGGTCGCCTTTGCCCGCGCCTCGACGACATCGGTCAGGACCGTCCGCTCCTGATCGGCGAAGCCTTTCACGGTCTCGACGAGATTGGGAATGAGGTCGGCACGGCGCTTGTACTGGTTGAGAACCTCGGACCAGGCCGCTTTCGCGTTCTGCTCATTGGTGGGGATCGTGTTGATGCCGCATCCCGCAAGCGTGAGGGAGAGGGCAACAAGCAAAACTACGGCGATGGGACGTGTAAAACGAAGTGCTGGCGTGTAAGCCATGGTGAAGGGGCCTCCGGGGGAACCGTGACACTCCCCTTTAATTCTAGTGAGGGTTAAAGGCGCAACAATGGTCGCCTTTACTTCAGCGGCGAGGTTTACGGGGAGCTATTGCGCAGCACAAATTTGCGTGCGTCGCCGCGCGGGATTGTGGTGCGTTCCCATGGTTGCCATATTCCCGCGCCATGCAGGACAAGGTGATCCCCCTTGTTCTGAGTGAGGGACGTCAAGGGGATGGGTGGGGAAGTCCGAGCAGCATGCGCAATTCGATCGCAGTAATGAACACCAAAGGTGGTGTCGGCAAGTCGACGCTGGTGCTGGCGCTTGCCGAGACCATTTCGGCGTATCACCGAAAAAACGTCCTCGTCATCGATAGTGACGCGCAGGCGAGCGTGTCCAGCATGCTGATGTCGGTCTCTAGCCTCTACAAGCTGCAGAGCGAGGGCGCGACCATCGTCGACTACCTTCACGGCCGCGTGCTGAAGGGGCAGGTCATCGACTGGCCGAAATTCATCGTCCGCAATGTCTCCGATGTCGACGATGCGCGCTCGGTGTTCCTGTTGCCGAGCGATATGCAACTCACCCTTCTCGAGCGCGAGGTTTCGAAGGAGAACCTGCACACCCGCTTGCGCGAAGTGATCGGCGAGCTGCTCAATGGCGTGCGCCGCGTGTTCGACGTCGTGCTGATCGATTGCCCTCCTGGGCTGTCGGTTCTGACGGAGTGCTGGCTGCGCGAAGCCGATTTCCACATCTCGCCGACGAAGGCGGACTACGTGTCGGTGTGCGGCCTTGAAGTGTTCCGCCGCTTCAAGAGTCTCAATCCAGAGATGGGTTTTGCAGAGAACCTCGGCGTTATCGTCAACATGAAAGAGCAGAACTCGGTCTCCGATGAGGAGTACCATCGCTGGCTGCAGGACAATCCCGACAATGCCTGCTTTGCTCAGGCGATCCCGCGCATGCCTGCTTTGCAGGATGCCGCGAATTTCCAGAACTATGAGCGCAGCTATCTCGCCAAGTACCCGGGGCAAGTGGGCGCAGCCGTACGCGGCCTGACCGACGAGGTCATGAAGCGGCTAAATGCCCGTGCGCCGGCGGAAGCCGAAGCTGGGACTCCCGAGGCTGCAAGCGCTTGAGCCAGGCCTGCCCGGTGATGCCATGAACCGCTGCCGCATGATGCGGCCATTGGTGGTGTTCGCGTCATTGCTCCAGCTTGCCGTGCCGGCCGGTGCCGTAGAGGTCAAGAGCTGTGAGGATGCTAACGTCGGACTGACCGCGCTGATTGCGCCGGTCGCCAAGAACAGCCGCACCTTCAAGGACGACAGGGTCAGCATCTACGCCGTCGACACGGTCGAGCCCGTTTGCTGCGCTTCGGGTGTGGCTATCGTTCTGCCCGATATCACTGACGAAGCGGGCGGCAGCCGATGCTTCGCTGCGGTTGGTGTGGCGTCCGTCCAGCTTGACGAGCTGACCAGCGAGGATGACCCGGCGAAGGGCCTTCTCGTGTCGATCCCGACCCGCGTCTATGGCGAGGCGGCGGACTCTGCGCCCGGCGCGCCGCTTAAGCTGCGTATCAACATCGAAAATGGCACCGTGGTCGCGGAGTAACTTTCCGGTCAGGCCATGACGTGGAAACCGCAATCTGCGTAGGTGACCGAGCCCGTGAGTGGGCTGCTCGCGTCGCTGGCGAGGAATGCAGCGACGCGGCCCACGTCCTCCACGTCGACGAGGCGGCGCGCCGGGGTGCGCTCGCGTACTTCATCCATCAGATCGTCGAAGCGGGTGATGCCTGAAGCAGCCCGTGTCCGGACCGGCCCGGCTGAGATAGCATGCACGCGGATGTTGCTGGAGGCGAGGTCGGCAGCCAGATAGCGGACGCTCGATTCCAACGCTGCCTTCACTGGACCCATCAGGTTGTAGTTCTCGACGACTTTGTCGGCTCCGTAGAAGGATATCGTCATCAGGCAGCCACCGTTGGTCATCAACGGCAGCGCGAGCTTGGCCATGCGGATGAACGAGTGGCACGAGACGTCCATCGCCAAGGCAAAGCCTTCGGCGGAGCAATTGATGATTGGCGTGTGCAGGTCCTCGCGCGGCGCGAAGGCGATCGAGTGCAGGAGGAAGTCCAGCCTTCCCCATCGCTCTGTCAGCGTTTCGAACACGGCCTCAAGCTGACCAGGAATACGCACGTCGCAGGGGCCGACCAGATCCGCGTCCACGCTTTCCGCGACACCGGTCACGAAAGCGGCGGCCTTGTCGTTGAGGTAGGTTACGGACAGGTCCGCCCCGGCCGCGCGGAGCGCCCTGGCGCAACCCGCGGCGATGCTATGCTCATTGGCGATGCCGACGACGAGCCCGCGCTTGCCCGCAAGATCAACGATAGCGGCCATTAGCGCCTCCCAGCGTCGCTGCTTTGCATCCCGGCAGCGGTTACGGGATTGGGGTACGTCCCGTTTCGCACGGGCGGATGACAACTTGGACATTGATCGCCGATTGCCGCACTGCGGCAGATTGGAGCGCTTGGACCCGCGCGCGTGATTCGAATGCTGGGAGCAACGCTGACTAGGCGGGCGATGTTGCATTGCCTGTGGTATGGCACATTGGCAATCTTGGCTTGTCGGTGAGGCAACGCCCAGCGTGGGCGGGTAGGAGGTCGGCATGGCGGCAGATAGTGCTTCGCTGAATCTAGGCGCTCCTGGGGAGCGAATAGGATTTGCCGTCCGTCGGGTTCCACTCGATGCGCCATGGAACTGGCTGGCGCGCGGCTGGCGGGACCTGTGCGCGCTGCCGGTCGTCAGCCTCGCCTATGGCGCCACTTTCTGTGTTGCCGGCTGGGTCGTCGCCTATTGGCTCAACCAGATCGATGCGTCCTCGCTCATTCCGGTGCTCGCGGGTGGGTTTCTGCTCGTTGCACCGCTGCTGGCTGCCGGCTTCTACGAGATCAGCCGTCGGCTGGAGAAGGATGAGCCAGTGACGCTCCGCGGCGTGGTCCACCAATGCAGGGCCGCCATGGGCAGGCTGGCGCTGTTCGGTATCGTTCTGTTCTTCGTCTATTTCATCTGGGTCGAGCTGGCATTCCTTCTGCTCACTCTGTTTCTGGGCGGGGCACAGCTACCGGAAGCAGATCAGTTCGTGCAGGCGCTGCTGTTCACGAAGACAGGCGTAGGCCTGCTGTCCGGAGCGGTATTCGCCGGGGCGGTGCTGGCGGGCCTGGTCTTCTCGATTTCGAGCGTGGCCGCACCGCTGCTGTTGGTGAGGGACGTAGACATCGTGACGGCGATGGTCACCAGCGCGCGGGCAGTGCGCGCCAATCCCGGCGTCATGCTGCTGTGGGCTGTGATCATTGCAGGCCACATGGCCCTGGCGCTGGCGACAGCATTCGTCGGGCTGATCGTTGTTTTTCCGCTGCTTGGCTACGCCACATGGCACGCCTATCGCGACCTCGTCGGCCGCGCTTGAGGCGACGCATCCGCGGCGGCTACTGGCTATGTGATTGATTTAATTGGAGCGGGCGATGAGATTCGAACTCACGACCCTTACCTTGGCAAGGTAATGCTCTACCCCTGAGCTACGCCCGCATCCGTTGGGTAAACGCCGCGAAGCCCGCGGCGGAGCCGCCTTATGACGCAAGTGCGCGGGCTTTGCAAGCTACCCTGAGCAGCCATTGAAAAATTGTCTCGGCGCCCGCCAGAACTGCCCTGGCGTCAGCCCTTTTCGCCTGTCCCGGCGTCGTAATAGCTCTTCAAAGAGCACTGCGAGTAGCCGCCCTCCGAGAACAGCCGTTTCACCTCTTTCAGGGCGACCTGACGACTCGAGCCGACAGCGGCTGCGCAGCCGCTCCGGGGCTCGCTGCAGCACATGACGGCAAAGACGTGATCCATGCCATTGGTGCTTGCTGGTTGCCCAACACACGTCTGGGAGACCTGCTTGCAGGCCAAGACCGCGAGCTTCTTTGCCTGGTCCTTCGTGGTGGCCCAGACAACCGTCGCGGTGTTCTCGAGGTTGGGTGCAATGGCGGCCCAGCGTTCTTGGGCACTGGCCGGCAAGAAGGATAGGAAGAGCATCGCCAAAGCGGTGGCTATGGCCAGGGTCGCTTGGGATGCGAACGTGCGGCGGGGCATCATGCCTCCTCAAGTGACAGATGCGGGATGCTAGCGCCCCCTTCACAGTCCATCAAGCGCGGCTGCGATCCGCTTGGTTTCAGACGGGGTAAAAGCCGATTGGCGGGGCGCTGTGCAGCGCTTAACTAGGGCGTTCTCAAATGGGGTTCGCCTCCGACCGGTTCCCAGCCTCAATGCGAGTGCACGCCTTCATGCCCGCTTCCCGCAAACAGCTCTACGACCGCCTCGCCTCGCTCGGGATCGCGACGACGACAGTAGAGCACGAAGCCGTGTTCACCGTTGCCGAGAGCGGTGGGATCGAGAGGGAAATTCGCGGGGCGCACACGAAGAACCTGTTCCTCAAGGATGATGCCGGGCATTTGTTCCTTGTCGTTGCGTTGACGACAACAAAGGTGGATCTCAAGGGGCTGGCGAAGAAGCTGGGCGCGGGTCGGTTCAGTTTCGGCAAGCCCGAGCTGCTTTACGAGGCGTTGGGCGTCCAGCCAGGGTCGGTGACCGCTTTTTCCGTCATAAACGACGCATCGGGGCGGGTGCGTTTGGTGATCGACGAAGAGCTGATGCAGCACGAGACGATCAATTGCCACCCGCTGGAGAATACGGCGACAACCAACATTGCGCGCGAGGACCTTTTGCGGTTCATTCGCGCTTGCGGGCACGAGCCGCGTGTTGTCATGCTTGGCCCTGCCACTGCGCTCGGTGCATGATGGTAGGTCAGGTGTCCCGGATAATCCGCCGCGGCCCGGTTGGCTTGCGCTTCTGGACCCGACTGACGATCTGGCTGGGCATGAGACTGAGGCCCAGGAGGGGCCGCATCGAGGCCAGCGGGCGAGCGATTTTTGCTATTGGGCAGCCGCCGACGTTAGGCTGAACCCGCCGCTAGGAGAAGAAGATGGAATTCGGATTGAGGGCATCCCCGGCCGATGCGGGCGACGCCAACGTCATCAAGGATTCAACGACTGCGGGTTTCGCGAAGGATGTGCTCGAGGCATCACGCTCGGTCCCGGTGATCGTCGATTTCTGGGCGGCGTGGTGCGGGCCCTGTAAACAGTTGACGCCGGTGCTGGAAAAGGTCGTCAAGAGTTTCGGCGGCAAGGTGCGTCTCGTAAAGATCAATGTCGATGAGCACCCTGCCATCGCCAGCCAGCTGCGTGTGCAGTCGCTGCCAACCGTCTACGCATTCCGAGATGGTCGACCACTCGATGGTTTCATGGGTGCGCAACCGGAGAGCGCAGTGCGGGCCTTCGTCGACCGTCTCGTTGGCGTCGACGCAGAAGCAGACGTCGTGACTTTGCTGTCGACGGCAGAGCAGGCGATGGAAGAGGGTGACGTTCAGGCGGCTGCGGAGATCTTCGCGGCCGTGCTGCAGGAGCATAAGCAGAACCCTGTTGCCCTAGCTGGTCTTGCCCGCTGCTATCTGCAGACCGGTGACCTTGCCCGCGCCGAGCAGATGATCGCTCTGGTATCGCCCGAAGAGAAGAATGTGCCGGCGGTCGAGCAGGTGCGTGCGGCGTTGGAACTGGCGCGCAAAGCCGGCAGCGATGATAAGCGCGACGACCTGGAGAAAGCGCTGGCGGCCAATCCCGGCGACTTGCAGGCTCGTTTCGATCTTGCGGTGGCGCTCGGTGCGCGGGGGATGAAGACGGAGGCGGTGGAGCACCTGCTCGAGCTTGTTCGTCGCGATCGCAACTGGAATGAAGAGGCCGCGCGCAAGCAGCTGGTGCAATTCTTTGAGGCTTGGGGATTTAAGGATCCAGCGGCGATCGATGGCAGGCGGCGCCTGTCGTCTCTGCTCTTTGCGTAGGATCGACGGCTCTCTCAGAGGTGGAAGGATTATTGAGTAGTGTCACCGACCGATCGATACCGGCGTCCCGCTGATCTTCCGCCGCGCATTCCGGTGTTTCCTTTGCGCGGTGCCATCCTTTTGCCGCGCGCGACGTTGCCGCTCAACGTCTTCGAGCCGCGTTACCTGGAAATGCTCGACGCCGTGATGGCCGGTGATCGCCTTATCGGAATTATCCAGCCGGAATTGGACGATTCCTTGGACGATGAGGAAAGCCCGCAGTTCGGGGTGGGGCTGCGCAGCGTGGGCTGTGTCGGTCGCGTCACGAGCTATCAGGAGGTCGACCATGCTCGGCGCATGATCACTCTCACCGGGATCATGCGTTACGACGTTCTCGACGAGGCGTTGACGGATTTACCCTATCGCGTAGTGAGCGCCAGCTACGACCGCTATGCAAACGATCTGAACGAGGGCTTGGGCGAGGAGCAGGTAGACCGGACCAATCTGCTGCGCGTTTTGCGCTCATATCTCGACGCGAACCGCCTTGAGGCAGATTGGAGCGCGATCCAGCGGGCCTCCAGCGAATTCCTGATCAATGCGCTGTGCGTGATGTGCCCCTATGGACCGGAGGAGAAGCAGGCGCTTTTAGAGGCGCAAGATCTCAAGCGCCGCGCCGACGTGCTGGTCGCTCTTGCCGAGATGGAGTTGGCTTCCAGCGGCAATAGCGGGAATACTCTTCAGTAGCGATCAGGGGTTTTAGATGCCGCAAGCACAAGATCAGAAGGTCGATCCGAAGCTGCTCGAGGTTCTCGTCTGCCCGCTAACCAAGACGTCGCTCGACTATGACGCAGCGGCACAGGAACTCATCAGTCGCGCCGCCGGCTTGGCATTTCCCATACAGGACGGCATTCCGCGTATGCGCATCGAGGACGCGCGTGTTCTCGACGGTGCGCCCGGGCGCCGCTAGTCCTCCGCGTTAACCAACCTGGTTCAGCGTTTCGAAAGGCCCATATGATTGCTTTGCCGCTTCTGTATTCAGAATCGCGTAACGGATGTAGTCGGCGTGAGCGGCAAACGTTTCAAGCTATCGGTCGCGCCAGAAGTCGCTCGGACTCTCGGCAGTAGGACTTCAGAGCGTTCTGCCGCATCTGCTGTGCGTCCGTCGCTCTTTCAGTCGAGCTTCAAATCAGAGCGTGATGCAGACGCAAATCCGCAGACGATAGCCTCGCTGCTGATGTTGCTGGCGGGCCTCGCATGTCTGGTCGTGGCGTTTTCTCTGTTGCCCGGTCCTTTGTCGTCACTGCAGATCTTCATCGCACTGGGGGTGGGCCTCACTCTCATCGCCCTCTATCTGGCATTCTCTGCACGCCCGATTGGCGGAGCAGCGCAGATGGATCGCATCGGAGCGCGGATTGAAAGGCACATCGAGCAGCTGCAGGATGCTCAGTGGGACCTCAGCGAGAACGAGGCACGCTATCGCGCACTCTTGGATGCGCAAGCGGATGCAATTCTTCGCCGTGACGACGAGGGCAAGCTGACTTTCGTCAATAAGGCATTCGCCGACATGTTCGCGCTTGCGCCGAAGCAAGCTCTCGGCAAGCCGTTCTCAGTCGAGCTGTGCGAGGCGTGTGCGACGAAGCCGCTAGCGACCGCCGACGGCATCCGCAGTCAGCGCTACGTGCAGCATGTCGTGACGGCGGCCGGTCCTCGCTGGATCGAGTGGGAGGAGCAGGTCGTCGTCGCTCCCGACGGCGCGCGCTTCGAGGTGCAGAGCATTGGCCGCGATGTCACCGAGCGACTGTGTGCCGACATCGAGCTTGCCGACGCGCGCGATCAGGCGGAGGCGGCAAACCGTGCCAAGGGCCGCTTTCTTGCCGCCATGAGCCACGAAATACGCACGCCCATGAATGGCATCCTCGGCATGGCAAGTTTGTTACTGGAGACGCCGCAGACACCCGAGCAGAGAACGTATGTGCGGGCCATAGATCAGTCAGCGAGAACACTGCTCGAGTTGATCGACGAGATTCTCGACTTCTCGAAGATCGAAGCCGGAAAGCTTGAGCTGAATGCGGCGCCGTTCGATCTCGAGGCCTGCGTTCAAGCGGCTGTTGAGCTGCTCGCGCCGCGGGCGCATGAGAAGGGACTTGAATTCGCGTGGTCCGTTGCCCCGACACTGCCCCGCCTTGTTCTTGGCGACGAGGCCCGTGTGCGGCAGATACTGTTGAACCTGCTCTCCAACGCGGTGAAGTTTACCGATACCGGCGGTGTCAGTGTCCGCATCGGTGGCAGTGCGGATGACGCTGCGAGCGATGTGCGGATCGAGATGCTGGTCGAAGATACCGGCATCGGACTGTCGCCTAATGACATACTCGGGCTGTTCACCGAGTTCGAGCAGGCGGAGGGCGCGATTCGGCGGCGCAACGGCGGCACAGGTCTTGGCCTTGCCATCTCAATGCAGCTCGCGCGCGCCATGGACGGCGAGATCCTCGTGGCGAGCGAGCCAGGAAAAGGCGCGACGTTTACGGCCGTGCTTGCGCTGCAGCGCGCGGCGAACGATGTGGGCGCGGGAGAGCCGATTGAGGCGACCTCGGGCGCACGCGTGTTGCTGGCTTTCGACAGGCGTCTGGAGCGACGCGCCATTTACGATGTGCTCGCGTCGGTGGGTGTTGCGGCAACAGAATGCGACTTTTCGTCTGCCGGCGAGATCATCGAGTCGGCATGGACTGAGGGTGCGCCGTTTGATCGACTGCTGATCGACGGCGCCGCGGGGGTGGGATCGGCTAAACAGCTTCTTGCCCGAGCGCGCGAGCTCAGCCGCAGGGCCAGTGTCCGCGGTGTTGTGCTGGTCAACGTGATGGCGCGAGCCAGTCTTTCCGAGTTCCGCAGCGCCGGGTTCGATGCTTACCGTGCGTCCGGTTCGCCCAGCCTCATTGTTGATGCAGCTGGGGCTGCGCCATGCTCAACCGGACGAAGGTGATCGTGCGGATCGTGCCACCGGCGGTGGCCCTAGCCGCATTGCGTCGGCGGCGCGACGCCGGGTCCTCCTTGCCGAGGACAATGAGATCAACGCGCTGCTCGCCAAGCGGGTGTTGGAAAAGTGTGGCTGCGAATATCTTGCAGTGAGCAATGGGGCTGATGCCGTCGCACTAGTGCAACAGCTATTGGATGGTGGGCAGGACGACATCGACCTGATCCTCATGGATATTTTTATGCCCGAGCTCGATGGGATGGAGGCAGCAAGGGCGATCAAGAGCCTTTATGCGACAAGATCCGAAAGCGGGTCGGCTCCGCCGATCGTGGCTTTGACGGCGAACGCGTTTGCCGAGGACAGACAGCGCTATCTCGCTGGCGGAATGGACGATTACCTCGCCAAGCCATTCGATAAGGCGGGCCTTGAGACGGTGCTGGGCCGCTGGTTCGGTCCGGCCCAGGAGCGCGACGCCGGCGCCGCCTGAGCGGCGCCATGGGACGCACGCATTTTCGTGTTTTTGCTGAGTGCAACAGGCCTAGGGCCCTGTGCTGCCAGTAAAAAGTCTGTCATGGAAGCATGGTATCGGGCGCGGTTGACGGGGGAAGTCGCCAGCAGTCCCGCTTGACCGAGGGTATGGGAGTCGGTTCAAGCTGCTTCGGGGACCGAAGGATGGCCGGTGGCTTGGTAGGGGAGAGATCGGCAATGAAGTACGCGGCTCGGCGGATGGCCAGCCGGTTGGCCCGCAGCCCTAAGTGGCAGGCGGTCCCCGGTGGCCTGTTGGCTCTACGCGCGTTGCGCGAGGCCAGCGGCGAGGGTTTCCAGATGCGCCGGCCCGATAAGGTCTACGGCAAGATCGGCAGCCTCGAGGTTCGGCTGACGCGTCGGTGGCGCGACATCAAGCTGGCTCAGCGCCTGCGCTACAAAGTTTTCTACGAAGAGATGTCAGCGGTCCCATCGCTGCGCGCCGAGTTGCGGCGCCGCGATGAGGATCCCTACGACGCCGTTTGCGATCATCTGCTCGTTGTCGACGAGGCGGCCGGGCCCCTCAATGAGACCTGGGGTGGGCATCGCAAGCAGAAGGTTGTCGGCACTTATCGGGTGTTGCGCCAGGAGATCGCCGAGCACACTCTCGGGTTCTACACGCAGAGCGAATACAATATTGCGCCGCTTATCGCGTCCAAGCCTCACCTGCGATTCATGGAGCTGGGGCGCTCCTGTGTGCTCGAGCCTTACCGTAACAAGCGGACCGTCGAACTGCTTTGGCATGGATTGTGGACGTACGTGCGCGAGCACAAGGTCGACGTGATGATCGGCTGCGCGAGCCTGCCGGGCACCGATCCCGATCAGCACGCCATGGCGCTGAGCTTCCTGCATCACAACGCGTTGGCACCGGCCGAGTGGCGCTGCAGGGCGCACGAGCGGCTTTACGTCAATATGGACCGGCGACCGCGCGACAAGATCGATGCGAAGGCTGCGCTGAAGGCGTTGCCGCCGTTGATAAAAGGGTATCTGAGGCTTGGTGCATTCGTTGGTGACGGGGCAGTGATCGACCGGCAGTTCGGAACGACAGATGTGCTCATCATCCTGCCGGTCGAGAAGATCGATCCGCGCTATTTCGAGCACTTTGGAGCGCCGAGCGAGCTGAAGAGCCGCGTCGCCGTCGACGCCTGACACGGGCTCGATGGGTTACGATCTGAGGTCTCGTTTCGCCGCTTGGCCGCCGGCAATAGCGGTGTCGAGCGCGGCCATGCGGAGGGCGCACTGTTTGATGGCGCGCTTCACGCCGCTGGCCCGCACCGGGGGACTGAAGTAGAAACCCTGCGCTTCGTCGTATCCCGCTGCACGCACGGCGGCGAGGCTGGCCGCTGTCTCCACGCCCTCGGCTACCGAGCGCATGTTCAGCTCGCGCGCAAGATCGGCCACAGATTTGACGATGGCTACGCAGTCGCGGTGCTCGGGGATATCGCGCACGAAGCTGCGATCGATCTTGATCTTCTTGAAGGGGAAGCTGCGCAAGTAGTTGAGGGTGGCAAAGCAGGTGCCGAAATCATCGAGTGAGATGAGCACGCCGAGGTTATGCAGCTTGCGCAGCACTTCCTGTGTGCGCGCCTGATCGCGCATCAGCACCGTTTCGGTGATTTCCAGCTGCAGCCGTTGGGGCTCGAGCTTCGCCTCCGTCAGCGCCTCGATCACGGTTTCATAGACGTTGTCGCACTCGATCTGAACCGCCGACAGGTTCACGCCAACCTTTGTGTTGTCGGGCCAGTCCTTAGCGTCGAGGCAGGCTTGTCGCAGCGCCCATGCGCCCATGCGCACGATGAGACGCGTTTCTTCCGCGATCGGGATGAACTCCGAAGGCGGTATCATGCCGCGGCTGGGGTGCTTCCAGCGCATCAGCGCTTCAAAGCTCGAGACCCTGCCTTCGTGCAGATCGACGATTGGTTGGTAGTGCAGAACTAGCTCGCCGCGTTCCAGCGCTTCGTCCAGTTCTCCGCGCAGTGGATTTGGCGCGGCTGCGCTGGTGCTGCTATCGGGGGAGAAAACGGCATGGACGCCGCGTCCCATGGACTTGGCGCGGTAGAGCGCCATGTCGGCACAGGCAAATAGCTGCTCGGGATCTTGACCATGCAGCGGTGCCAGTGCCACGCCGATGCTGGCATCTATGTGGAGCCGATGGCCATGCACCTCATGCGTGCGACGGATATTCTGAAGAATTCGGCATGCCAAGCTGTCGGCCAGATCCTCGCGATCGACGTCAACTTGCAGGATGGCGAACTCGTCTCCACCGAGGCGGCCAACGACATCGCCGGCGCGGAGGCTGCTCTTGAGCCCGGCTGCAACGCTTTTCAGAAGGCCGTCGCCGACTAGGTGCCCCAGGCGATCGTTGATCTCCTTGAACCGATCAAGATCCAACCAGAGCAGTGCGAAGCCCTGTCGCGGATCGTACGTTTCGAACTGCTGTTCGAGCCGCTCGCGGAAATGGAACCTGTTGGGAATCTCGGTCAGCGTGTCGTGACGCGCCAGCCATTCGATCTTCTCGTCGGATTGGCGCTGGGCGGTGATGTCTTCCTGCATATCGACCCAGCCACCGCCAGGCAGCGGCTGATAGGTGATGCGGATAATACGTCCGTCGGGAAGGTGCTGGATCTCCTCGCGATGTCCAACTTGGCGGAGTCGCAGTACGTGATCCTTGACCCACTCGAGCGCCGCTTCCTTGGAAATCTCAACGCCCTTTATGCGCAGCACGTGATAACGGAGGATTTCGACCAACGGCGTGCCCGGGAGCGTCAAGGCAGCGGGCAGGACATAAATGTCGGTGTAGGCCTTGTTGCAAACGACGAGGCGCTGCTCGGCGTCGAACATCGAGAGCCCGCGGCCCATGTGATTGAGTGCGGCTTCAAAGCAAGTGTTGAGCTCTTCGAGTTTTTCATTGCGGCGCAGCAGGGTGCCGAGCTGTTGTTCAAGGGTGGCGTGCAGGCGCGCCACTTCCTCGCCCTCGGCGGGCGCAGACTCATCCCCCTTGCGCAAGCGTTCCTCTCGCCCTTTGCCTTGGGCAAGCCTCAGCACACCCTTACTCACGTGTGGCCTTCCCTGCTGTCACCGCAGCGTCGGGGTAACACTACCTGCAGGATGGTCTCTACATTGCTAATCTTGAGTGAGTGGCTGAGAAAGAGTTTAGCAGGGAGTGGATGATTTCCACTCAAGGTAGGCATCCAGGCATGCAGCAATCTTACGGGGCGATTGCGTCGTAGTAGTACTTCACGCCGAGTGTAAGCTCGTATTGCTCGGTCGAGATTGCGATGTTGTGACCAGGGCCGGGTATGATCTCCGAGCCCTTAACGGTTGTCTCGGGAGCATAGAGTGCGGCCAATTCCAGCGCCCATTCCTTGTCGAGCCGCCACTCGCCGCCACCAGTTATATGGTGTTGCGTCGTTGCCGGAGCGAGCAGTCCAAGTTGGACGTCGCGTGAGCCCATGAGTGGCGTGTTGTACGCGTAGCCGGCACGGAAGGTGAGGTCGGCGGCATAGCGCCACTCGGCACCTAGCTTCACAGCGCTGATGTCGCGCCAGCCAAAGCCCGGACCGTTGTCGGCGCCGAATGGGGCTGTCAGCATGTTGGTGGCTGCATTGGCGACGCACGGCACCGAGCCGTAGGCAATGTATTGGTAGTCGAGCATCAGTGTCAGATTCGGCTGGGCGTCGTAGGCTATGCCCGCCTGACCGTAGGCGGGCATGTCGCAGTCCCCTTGATCAGCGAGGAGACGGGCATACTTCTCGAACGCGCCCATGTAGGTGCGCGAGGCGATCGCGCCACCGAAGCGAAAGTTGGACGCTATGCTCCACTCGACGCCGCCGCTTATCCCGTAGCCCCATTCGCCATCGACGCTGTTGGAGACGGGAGTGAACATCGACAATCCCTTGGCGCGGAACTGCTGGCGCGCCAATAGTGGCGCTACGCCGATCGATAAGCCGGGGGTTATCTGCTTGGCGAATGCCAGGGTCAGAAACATCTGCTGGAGATCGACGCCGGCCCTGCCGCGGCAGTAGACACCTAGTCCACCAGCGGGACCGCATTCGGGCGCCAAACGAGGATAGGAGCCATAGTTCGTGCTGGCGCCGTTGCCCCAGACGGTAACACCGACCACATCGATGAGCGGGTTACCGGTAACTTTGTAGGCTGCCGCGAGGTTGGGGACAAAGAACTGCAGCGTGTTGCTTTCGTACTTGCCGAGCGGAGTCAGCCCGGGAGCACCTGTCCCTTCGAATTCCCGCGTGGGACTGAACAGGCTGAAAGCGCTGTCGACCTCGTTCTGGGCATGAACGAGGCCGGCAGGGTTGATAACGGCGATGGTGGCGTCTCGTCCATCGGCGGCACCGGCACCGGCCAGAGCCTTGTGCCGCGCGCCATAGCCGTGCTGGAAGTATCCCTCGAGCGCCTGGGCCTGTTGGAGCGGCAACTCCAATGCTAAAAGCGCTACGGCCATGAGAAGGCCGAATCGCATCCCCTGCATGAGCATTTTCCCCGCCGTCCCCCGAATCAGTCAGGGAATCTTACGCATTTTCGACGGGAAGGAGGCATGAGAGCTGAACAGCCATCGCAACAGCATAGGGATAAATGCGGCGGGGCAGGTTCAGTCACGCCGTTTGGGTGCGCAAGGTTTCGGTGGGCTCAGTGCGGGGAATGAAGCTGTAGCTCCACTTGCTCGAGCCCGGCAACGAATGCGCCGGCCATGTGAAGCGTGTCCAGTTCGTCTGATAATCGGGATGATATAGCCCGGTCTGAGTAGGGAACCACGCGTGTACCTGGCGTGTGCGGAGCAGCTCCACCATGTCACCGGGGGCGCCACTACTCTCGGCTGCTTCGCGCTGGGTGTTGGCGGTTTCTGAATCGGAAATGAGCAGGAAGGACTCATTGCCGTCGGCATCACGCATCATGACGCCCGGCGGGGAAGCACAAATGTAGTGCTCGACGATGCCGTATTTCTCGGACACCTCCCGGAATAGCTCAAGAAAGATGGGATCCTCGAGGAACGACGGCTTTTGCATTGCCAGCGCGCTTTGTAGCGGCGCGGACGTTTCAACGAAGTACTCGTTCTGAAGGCGTCGAATCTCGCGGCGTAGGGCGTAGCTGACGCTCGAATCCTGCTTTTGCAGGAAGCAGTCGATGACGCCCTCGTTGAATGCGCCGATCGCCGTCTCGAGGCCTGCCTTGCCCGTCAGCAAGATGATTTTCACGGGCAGGTCGCGGATGGCGCGGGAAAATTCAACGCCGGTCATTTTTGGCATGTCGTAGTCGACGATGGCCACGGAGACGCGCTGCTGGCGCGAATGGTCGTCGATGATCGTGCGGAGCTCGGACAGCTTCAGTCTCAGCAGCAGATCACCGAACCGCATCTGCGAGTTGGCGTCGGCGTCGGAGACATCGCGGAAGTAGCGCGAAAAATTCGGATGCTGCCCCGCCTGGGCGCGAAGATGCTCCAGCGCCGCGTCGGGGCGCGTGAAAGTCTGGCAAGACACTTCTTCGCTAAACTGGAAGTCCAGACTTTCTAGAAAAAGCGGATCATCATCCAGCACAAGGATCGAGGTCGGATGGTAGAAGGGCGTCATGATGGCCTTGGACCGTCGCTGGGTGATGCACTTTCCGTAAGGATGTTTCGTACTACGGTTTCGTATCGTATCCGGTACGGTAACAGCTAAAAGTTTAAATGCTCCATTTGCCAGAACGCTATTTCCTCAAGCCGCTAGTCTTTGCGATCGGTCGCGGGGACACGGGGCGTGCTTCTCTGATTGGGAGGGTGGCGCATGAGCTTTCGCGGCGCTACACCGAATATCACGCGCATGCTCAGCGAAAGATTCGCTCCGCGGCGATCATTGGCGTTCTCGGATTCCCGGTATTCTATTTAACTTGGAAGTATGTGCTTCCTCAGCCGTTCGAGTCTGTGCCGCTGCGCACGGTCGGCACGTTGCTTTGTCTGGCGTTGGCTCTGTCGCCGTGGTGGCCTGGGTCTTGGCGCCGCTATGTCGTTCCGATCTCGTACTTCACGTTCCTGTACAGCCTGCCGTTCTTCTTCACGCTGATGCTGCTGTTCAACCACAGCAACGCGACGTGGCAGATGTCGACTTTGGCGGCGTTGATCTACGTTGCCCTGCTGTATGATCTGGTGAATGCGATCGTCGTTATCGTGATCGGATCGCTGGCTGCAGTTGCCGCCTATCTCGTCGCGACAGGTGGAGAGCCGATCCCAACTGGCTATTGGACGACCCTGCCGATTCTGTTCTTTGCACTTACCGCCGTTCTCGGGCTTGCCTACAGCGACAACATCATCGCCCGCGAGAAGCTCAAGGCGGCTGCCTCGCTTGCCAGCCAAGTTGCGCACGAGTGCCGTACGCCGTTGACCGGTATTCGCTTCGAGGCGGAGGGGTGCGAGAGACTGATTGCACGGCTTCCGGCGACGCCGCTTCGCGATAGGTTGGCCGCATCGCACGGACGAGTTCGCCAGCACATAACCGCAGCTAATTCCGTTATCGATCTGTTGCTGACCAATGTTGCCCAGCACCACCGCGGAACGCCCTCCGCGGAACTGCATAAGATGAGCGTTATCGTTTCTCAGGCGATCGAGAGGTACGGCTTCAAGCCCAATCAGCGTGACTTGGTGCGGGTCGACATTGCAGAGGATTTCAGCTTCCGCGGGTCGGACCTTCTGATGATCCACGTCCTCTTCAATCTGTTGAAGAATGGCTTGCGCGCGATCGAGGCCCGCGGGGATGTGAACAATCAATTCTCGATCGAGTTGCGCCGGGGTGCGGAAATGAATCGCATCATCGTCACCGATACCGGCGAGGGAATACCACCGGAGCTGCTGAACTACCTGTTCATTCCCTTCGTTTCGGCACAGAGGCCCGGCGTCGGCACCGGGCTTGGCTTGTCATTCTGCAGGATGATTGTTGAGGGCGCGGGCGGCGCGATTTCCTGCCGTTCGAAGCTGAACGTGGGAACCAGCTTCATCATTGAGCTTCCCGCGGTGAAACCAGTCGCTGAAGATGCTGTGCCGGCTGCCGCCTAGGCCGGAGCCCGGTTTGCTTGGGGAATTGAGACCAGGCGCAATGGAAGCGGAGGCCGGTTTGCGCTTGGTTGAGCGCCATTCCGCCATTCCCACCTCGCCGCGGATTTCGTCGCAGACGTCGATAATGCGGTCGAGGTCGCGGCGGCTCAATCCGCAGTTCACCGTGAAGCGGATGAGGCAGCGCTTCTCGGGCGTCGCCGGCGGGAAGAAGATGGCACCGAACACGCCGCGTTTTTCAAGTGCGTCGCGCAGGATGGTCGTCTGGCGGATGTCACCCGGCTCGAGGGCGATGATCTGGGTCTTGGATGCCGAAACGTTGTAACCGAGCGAGTCGATGCCTTGCCGCAGATAGGTATGATTTGCGTGCAGCTTCTCGCGCCGCCAATCTTCGCGTTCGAAGATGTCCAGCACGGCATCGAAGCCAGCGACTTCGTGCTGCATCACCGAGGTGCTGAAGATTGCGGGGAGGGCTTCGTAACGGAAATACTCGATGTTCCGTCGCGAGGATACGACGAGCCCGCCGCGGCTTGCGACGGCCTTCGAGAGGCCGACCGTGCGGAAGTGCACGCGATCCGCCAACCCTGCCGCGACGACTAGTCCGGAGCCATCGGGCCCCTGGGCACCAAAGGAATGCGTCTCGTCGACGACCAGGGCGGCGCCATGTCGCTCGCAGATTTCGACGAATTCGGTGAGCGGGGCGAGATCGCCGTCAGTGCTGTAAAGCGCATCGACGCAGACAAGCCCGGGGCCGTGCTGAGCCAGCGCACGGTCAAGCGACTGGGGATCATTGTGGCGGAAAAGAATTGGGCGCGCTCCGGCGCTGACGACACCCTCGTGCAGCGAGATATGCGCCTTCATGTCGAGGAAGACGGGGCTGTCCTTCGACGCGAACGATTGGATCAGTCCGACGTTGGCGGTGTAACCGGATGAGCAGAGGACGCAGTCCTCGGCCTGCATCAGGGAGGCAACGCGCTGCTCGAAGTCGCGCGTGACGTCGCGCTCGTGGTGAACCCAGACACGTGAAACGGCGTCGCCGTGGCCGCCTGCACGCAAGGCGGCGATCTCGCTCTCGATTACATGCGGATGGCCGGCGAGGCACAGATAGTCATTGCTGCGGACCTTGATGTCGCCGGTGCGCGGTGCAGTGCCCTGGAGTGGATGCTTTCCCTGCCAGAGCTCAACTTTGCGGCGCACGTGATAATCGTCCACGCGAGAGCGGAGAAATGCCGGCTCTTTCGGACTTTCGATAATCTGGGTTCGACTCGTGTTAACACGTCGATCTGCAACTCGAAACACCACGTCCCACCCTCATGGTTTAATTAGTTTTTAACTAACGGAAGACGGCGGCTAACTGCAATCCAATTCAGCTAGAGCGCAGC
>JBAZYB010000040.1:0-20836 GCA_041659545.1 Hyphomicrobium sp. | reverse complement strand
ATCCAGCACGATATGTACCGGCCCTACTACTATGACCGTATTAGCGCCGGGCTCGACGCCGACGGCAAGCTCGTCGCTTGGAAACATCGCGTTGTTGGCTCTTCGATCATGGCGCGCTTTTTTCCTGAAGCGTTCAAGGGCGGGCTGGACATCGATGCTGTCGATGGTGCGGTCGAGCTTCCGTACGACATTCCCAATTTTCTGGTCGATTACGTACGCGAGGAGCCGCCCGGCATCCCCACGGCCTTCTGGCGTGGCGTCGGGCCGACACGCAACGCCTATGTCGTGGAGAGCTTCATTGACGAGCTGGCGGAGGCGGCGAAGAAGGATCCGGTCGAGTTCCGGCGCGGGCTAACCGAGAAAAGCCCACGCGCGCGTCATGTCCTCGAACGGGCGGCTGAGCTTTCCGGCTGGGGTACGCCGCTTGGTCCGCGCAAAGGCCGCGGGATTTCGCTGCTCTACGCGTTCGGCACGTATCTGGCCGAGGTCGCCGAGGTGAGCGTTGGCGATGACGGAGAAGTGCATGTCGATCGTGTGGTCGCCGTCGTCGACTGCGGCCAGGTCGTCAATCCCAATACAGTCGTTGCGCAGCTGCAGAGCGGCATCATTTTCGGCCTGAGCGCTACGTTGTGGGGTGAGATCACGATCAAGGCTGGCCGCGTCGAGCAGTCGAACTTCGATAGCTACCGCGTCATGCGCATCGATGAGGCCCCGAAGATCGTGGTCGAGATCGTCAAGAGCGGCGAAGCTCCGGGCGGCATCGGCGAGCCGGGAACCTCTGCACTGGCTCCGGCGGTTCTCAACGCGGTGCATGCCGCGACCGGAGTGCGGCTACGCAAGTTGCCGATCCAGGCAGCGTTGCTGCGGTCTTCGTAATGTGGAGCCGGCGGCGGATGTGCACGCGCCGCCGGACCACAGTGCCATGTCGAATACGGGTTACTTCGTACCCGGTGCGTCTTTCATGACCTTGTCGGAAAGGCTGCCTGCATCGCCCTTGGCTGTCGGCATATCGGTGTCGCCGCCCATAGTGCCCGGCTGATCGTGCATCGCCTTGGTGGTCAGGTTGCTGTCGGCGGCTTTTGCCGTGGGCATGTCGGTGCTGCCGCCCATGGTGCCGGGCTGGTCTTTCATTGCCTTGGAGGAGAGGCTCCCGTCCTCTGCGGCGAGAGCGAGGGATGCCGTTGCGGCGAGCGCCAGCGCGCCCAAGATGATCTTGTGCATTCGAAAATCTCCATTTGTTTTGCGTCTGCGTAGAGAACTACGCGGGAGTTCTCGCGAGCGTTACCCGCGATATTTCGCGTTCCCGACGTAACAAATCAGATCGCCCATGAGCGGGATCTGCGGAGCGGAAAAAACCACCGGCGGGGTGCCGGTGGTTGAAAAAATGAATTCAAAGGCGATTTCTTATTCGTCGTGCAACGTGACTTATAGTCAGCGCGTGCCCGGATGATCTTCCATTGCCTTTTGGCTGAGCGCGCCGGACTTCGGCTTGCCGGTGGGGTTGGAGGTATTGCCGCCCTTGGTGCCGGGAAGATCGTTCATGGCCTTCTGTGTGGCGCTGCCGGATTGCGGTACGGCAGTTGGATTTGCGGTGTGGCCACCCATGGTGCCGGGTGCGTCCTGCATGACCTTGTCCGAAAGGCTGCCTTCGTCGGAGCCAGCGGCGAATGCTGCGCCCGAAATCGAGGCGGCGAGTGCGAGTGCCAGAACGGTTGCGATCGTGCCCTTCATGGTGATCTCCTATCTGATCAATTGCCTGCCCCGAAGCTCGTTACGCGATGCCGTGTGCGATCGTTACGTTCGGAAAACTCAACTTAATTTCTCTGCATCATTCGTCGCGCCTGTGAGCGCTTGCGTGTGCATTTCGTTAGCCACCTTTGGAGAGATTCTTGTGCGGCCGCGCCATTTGATCGGCCGAGACTCGATCGCGCCATGCGGGCATCGTTAAGCATGCCTCAATGACCGCGTTGGCTAAGTCGATCGCACGCTTTCCGATTGGGGGAGGCAGGTGAACCATTTTCATCGGGGCCAGCATGGCAACAACAAAGCTGACCATTGCGCGCACGGATGTTTCGACCGGGCTTCCTTATGAGGCGCTGGTGAAGCGTTTCGAAGAGACGTTGGGCACGTGGGAGGCTGCGACTGCGAAGCGGCTTATAGAGCGCTCGGCATCGTGGTCGGACGTGGAGGCCGCGGCGGGGGGCGTTGCAGGGGCGCGCGGGCTGATGATTATCGCCACCATCGATCAGGGACTGCTGACGTCGCTGTCGGGTCGCATAAAAAAGTGCCGCCTATATCTTGTCGGGAACCCGGTCATTGCCGCCGGCATTTTGGATGTCGATCCGCATTCGGCGCTGTACGTGCCTTTTCGCGTTGCGCTATTCGAAGGCGACAACGACGAGGGTGCGCGGATTTCCTTTGATCGTCCTAGCTCGTCTCTGGCGCAACTTGGCAATCCACAGATCGATGAGGTCGGCGCGCTGCTCGACACCAAGATCGATGCCGTCGTAGCTGCGGTCTGCAGTCCTACGTAGCCGAGAGGTATCGACGGGGCCTGGGCTCCCGCGATTATTTCTTGCGGAAGGCGTCGAGGCGCACGATCTGCGCGCCGCCAGTATCCTGCTGAGGGATGGCGTCGCTGCTTTTCGTGGCTGCAGCGGCGGGTTGTTCAGCGGGTGCAGACGTCTGTGGCTTTAGCGGTGTGGGCTGCGGCGACTCCGGCTGCGGGGTAACGAGCGTTGGCTGCGGCTGAGACTGCGGAGGAACGTCCGTTCCCTGGCCTTTGGCCTTGCGTGGCACGCGTGGCTTCTTTGGTGCTGTGGAGCGCAATTGAGCGCGGCCACCGGTGGCGCGCTCGGGCGCGCGTCCGGCGAAATGCTGGCTCATGCTCTCGCTAATTTCGGGTCCGCCATCGGGACCGTCGAACTGCAATCCGTAACGGACGCTGGGATCGAAGAAGACGCGGATGGCGGTGAAAGGCACAACGAGGCGCTCTGGGATCCCGTCGAAGGTCAGCTTCACTTCGAAGCCTTCGTCCGTGACGGCGAGGTCCCAGAAGCGATGCTGCAGTACGACCGTCATCTCGGAAGGATATTTTTCCTTCAGACGCTTCGACAGCACGACGCCGGAGGCCCCGGTGTCGAAGGAGACATAGAAATGATGGTCGCCCGGCAGGCCCGACTTGGCCGCCTGGTAGAGTACCGTGCGCACGACACCACGCATGGCGTCTTGCGTCAGGGCCTCGTAATCGATCGTCGGCTCGGCCGGCATCTGTCTCGCTTGCTAGTCCCCAGTCACCCCAAGCCCGAGGTGTCCCTCAGGTCGAGTTAGAAGTGGAGGGCTTCTGTTGCCCGGTGCCCTCCGGACCGCGCCTTATCCGGCTAAGGATAAGGGCTTCAAGTTCAGGCTAATCGCACCGCATTACGCAGCGAGAGCAGCCTCAGCATAGTTGTCATTGGCAACTATTCTGAATGGCCCGATGACGGCGGAACCATGCCGAGCAAAAGCTAAGCCCTTTACACCCTCGTCGATCCTAGTTCGCCCCCATCAGATGCCGCCGCGGAGGTGTTCCGCGACCAATCGTCGGTACCGGTCCAACGCGGACTTCTGCGTCTTTCGGCGGCATTTGGTGGAGGCGCCGGGTACTGCCCCCGGGTCCGATCGGCTTATTACGACCGCGTTTATCGCCATAGTCGGACGAATCCGACACGATCAATATAGAGGCAGACGCTGTAGAAAAAAAGCCTGTCCAGTCCGCGACATGTGCAGATAGGCCGAGGATCGATGCGCGTATGCCCCCGCTGGGCATGTCCTCGGTGTCGCGGTGCCCTACGGGGCTAGCGAAAATATGGCTCGGCAGTGCACGCCGTGACCGTGTATAGGCGGGTCAGGTGTTGATGCGCGCCGCAGGCAGGCGCCTTTGCCGGGAGCCGCACGCTGTCAGATCCATCCGCCGAGGTCCTCTCAACAGAAGGCGGACCTGCCTATATCCCCCGTACCGGCTGGCCTGCATGGGCGGTTTTGCCAGCCGCCGGGGCCATTTTCGTCAGCGCTGCTGGTATAGCCTTCCTTTTGTCCGTCGCGGTCGGGGCGCTCGCCACCAACAACGGTGCGCTGACCTCGGGCCAGCCGCCGCTCGAGGTGGTCACTGCATGGCTGGCAGGCCTGCAGGTCGGACTCGTCGTGCTTACGGTGCTCGCGGCCGGGTTCTTCTCGTCCAATCGGGCCGAAACGCTCGCCTTGCGCAAGCCGCGCGGCGGGTGGGGTGTGCTCGGTTGGGCGCTCGTGCCGATGTTTCTGCTGACGGGGATCTGGACGGCCCTGCTCCTGTGGTGGCGCCCCGAGGTGGTGATCGACGATCTGCGGGTCTTCAAGGAGCTTCTGACGGGGAAGACCGCCATCCTGGCCTTGCTCGTCATCGGCGTGGGCGCCCCGTTCTCAGAAGAGCTTTTGTTCCGGGGATTTCTGTTCTCCGGGCTCGCCAAGTCGCGTCTCGGCCTCGTCGGCACCAGCATTCTCACGGCGGGTCTGTGGACCGCGCTGCATTACGGCTATTCGCTGTTCGGCCTCATCGAGGTGCTGGCCATCGGGCTTTATTTCTCGTGGCTCCTCATCCGGACAGGCAGCGTGTGGGTCACCATTTTTTGCCACGGCGTATACAATACGGTGATTGGGCTGGTGCTTTACTTCGTCACGCTGCCGCCGGTCACCCCCTGAGGCGCGGCTGCCGGAATCGGCCTATATAAGAAGCCATGCAGCAGTACCTCGATCTGATGCGCCGGGTGCGCGACCACGGCGTCCGCAAAACCGATAGGACCGGTACGGGCACGCTGAGCGTGTTCGGCCACCAGATGCGATTCGACCTCGCTGACGGCTTCCCGCTGGTGACGACGAAGAAGGTGCACGTGAAGTCGATCATCCACGAGCTGATCTGGTTTCTCGCCGGCGACACCAATACTGCCTATCTCAAGCAACACGCCGTCGGTATCTGGGACGAGTGGGCCGACGAGAACGGCGACCTTGGGCCCGTATACGGGAAGCAGTGGCGGTCATGGTCGGCAGCCGATGGTCGCTCGATCGATCAGATTACCGAGGTCGTCGAGACCTTGAAGACCAATCCCGACAGCCGGCGCATCATCGTTTCGGCGTGGAATCCAGCCGACGTTCCTGACATGGCGCTGGCGCCCTGCCACTGTCTGTTTCAGTTTTATGTTAGCGAGGGCCGGCTGTCGTGCCAGCTGTACCAGCGCTCGGCCGACATCTTCCTTGGTGTGCCGTTCAACATCGCCAGCTACGCGCTGCTGACCGTGATGATGGCGCAGGTGACAGGACTAAAGCCCGGCGAATTCGTGCATACGTTCGGGGATGCGCACCTCTACCTCAATCATCTCGATCAAGCAGATGAGCAGCTCAAGCGAACGCCGCGCGCGCTGCCGCGCATGGAGATCAACCCCTCCGTGAGCTCGATCTTCAAGTTCGGCTACGACGACTTCAAGCTCGTCGGATACGACCCGCATCCGCATATCAAAGCCGACGTTGCGGTCTGAGGGCCACTTGATGCTGATCTCCATCGTTGTCGCGGTTGCAGACAATGGCGTCATCGGGCGCGATGGGGGCTTGCCGTGGCGCATCTCGTCGGACCTCAAGACTTTCCGACGCCTTACGATGGGCAAGCCGCTCATCATGGGGCGGCGCACGTTCCAGTCATTGAAGAAGCCACTCGATGGCCGCGATAATATCGTTGTGACTTCCAACCCGGTTTACCGCCCGGACGGCGCGCTGATGGCGGCGGATTTTGAGTCCGCTATCGAGTTGGCCCGCACATGTGCTGCAGAGCGCGGCGTGGACGAGATCGCGGTTGTTGGGGGCACGGCCATATTCGATGCGGCGCTGCGGATCGCCGATCGCATCTACAAGACGCAGGTTCACGGTGCGCCGGAGGGGGATGCGGTGTTTCCGAGTGCGGATTGGAGCGCGTGGGGGGAAGTATCGCGCGAGGCGCTACCTCGCGGCCCGAACGATGATTTCTCGGCCACCCTTGTCGTTCTCGACCGTCGTTGAACAAGGTCCGCATGGTAAAAGATTGCCAGCCTTGCAATGAATTTGAATCGTAAGCTTGAAGCTGGTCGCCGGGCACCAAATCTAACGAGCGTGTTTGCGCTGCGGGGATGCCCTGGCCTATAAGCGACATCCGACCTTTCCGCCAAGGACAAGGAAGCAGGTTTGCCGGCTTCGGCCGCGCCGGTTCCTCCCTCGGTGTAATCCTATAAAGTATTGAAGGACCTCAATAAATGCCCTGGAGCAATCAGAGTGGCGGCGGCGGCTGGAAGAGCGGCGGCGGCAACGGTGGAGGGCCATGGGGGCAGGGGCCCGGCGGCGGACAGCCGCCCGACCTCGAGGAGATGCTTAAAAGGGGCCAGGACAAGGTAAAGCAGGTTATGCACGGCGGCGGCATCCCGGGGCCGCTGCTATTTCTGGTAGCTGTCGTCGCCTGTGCGGTCGTCGCCTGGCAGGCGTTTACCTTCCGCGTCAATCCAGATGAACTCGGCGTCGTCATGCGCTTTGGCAAGTTCGTCGAGAAGTATCCGCCAGGATTGCACTTCCGTCTGCCCTATCCGATCGATGAAGTCCGTCTGCCGAAGGTGACGCGCCAGAACATTATCGAGATCGGTCGCGTTTCGGGTGGTCGGCTAAATAGCGGCGTACGCGATCAGCGCGACGAGAGCCTGATGCTCACGGGTGACGAGAACATCGTCGATATCAATTTCGTCGTCTTCTGGCGCATCAAGGACGCCGAGCACTACCTCTTCAACATCCAGAACCCGGACACGACCGTCAAAGAGGTCGCCGAGAGCGCGATGCGTGAGGTGGTCGGTCAGTCGAACATCCAGCCGATCCTGACGCAGGAACGGCAGAAGACCGAAGAGGCCGTGCAGTCGTTGATGCAAAAAACGCTCGACAGCTACGGCGCGGGAATCCAGGTGGATCAGGTTCAGTTGCAAAAGGTCGATCCGCCGGCAGAAGTTATCGATGCATTCCGCGACGTGCAGGCAGCGCGTGCCGACAAGGAGCGGCTGCAGAACGAAGCTTACGCTTATTTCAACAAGGTCGTTCCCGAGGCGCGCGGCCAGGCCGATCGCATCCTGCAGGGTGCCGAAGGCTACAAGCAGCAGGTGGTGAACGATGCCACCGGCCAGACGTCGCGCTTCCTGTCGGTTTACGATCAGTACAAAAACGCACCTGAGGTGACGCGTCGGCGCATGTTCCTCGAGACGATGGAGCGCGTGCTGGGCGGGACCGACAAGATCATCATCGATAACAAGGGCGGTTCGGGTATCGTCCCCTATCTGCCGCTCGACAAGCTGCAGGGCCGTACCCCCACCGACACCACCACCGACGGAGCCAACTGAGCATGCGCGCGTTTTTCGCATTGATCATCATCTGCGCTGGCCTCGCGGCAGTGGCGGTATATTCGTCGGCGTTCATCGTGCATCAGAACGAGCAGGCGCTCGTACTGCGCTTCGGTGAGCCGAAGCGTGTGGTTACGAAGCCGGGCCTGAATTGGAAGCTGCCGCTGGTCGACTCGGTTGATATCTACGACAAGCGCATCCTGGACATCGACAGCCAGGCGCAGGAGGTGACCGCCTCCGATCAGAAGCGTCTGGTCGTCGACAGCTTTGCGCGCTACCGGATCGTCGATCCCCTCAAGTTCTATCAGACACTCCGCTATGAAGACGGCGTGCGCTCGCGGTTGCAGCCGATCATCGACTCGGTACTACGCCGGGTGCTTGGTGGTTCCACGTTCCAGGACCTGGTGCGCGACAAGCGCGAGGAGCTGATGAAGCGCATTGCCAACCAAGTGAACAAGGAGGGCAGTGAGTTCGGCCTTGAGGTGGTGGACGTGCGCATCAAGCGAGCTGATCTGCCGGAGCAGAACTCCAAGAGCGTGTTCGACCGCATGCGTGCCGAGCGTCAGCGCGAGGCGGCCGAATTCCGTGCTCAGGGCGCTGCCGAGGCAAACCGCATCCGGGCGACCGCCGATCGTGAAGCGACGGTTATCGAGGCGGAGGCGACGCGCAAGAGTGAAGAGATGCGTGGTACCGGCGATGCCGAGCGCAATAAGATCTACGCAGAGGCTTACAGCAAAGACCCTGAATTCTTCGAGTTCTACAGGTCGATGCAGGCTTATGAAAAGGGCCTAAAGTCTTCCGATACGCGACTGTTCATGACGCCGGACAGCGATTTCTTCAAGTACTTCACCGATCCGCACGGTAAATCCTCGGAGCACGCACCGGCTCCGATGTCGCGGTAATGGCCGACCTCGTCGTCGGTTTAGGTCTCGTCCTGGTGATCGAGGGTCTGTTGTGGGCCCTCGTTCCCAACCTCGCCGAGCGCCTTTTGCAGGCCACGACTTCGGTTCCTGCAAGCTCCGTCAGGATGGCAGGCTGGGGGTCGGTCCTTTTAGGGCTTGCCCTTGTCTGGCTGATCCGCGGTTGAGACGTCTTCGGGCCGCGTTGACAGGCGCCACGGCTTGCCATCCACTTGCCTCGACCCCCGGCTATTGGAACGCGGGAATGTGGCTTGTGCCGCTTTTGGCGGGCTTGTGACCGGCAGGAGAAAAGAACAATGCGTGGGATGACGGCGCGCGGCCGGTGGCACCGGGCCTCTGAGTTTGGGGCATGCGCATCGCGGCGGTTAGCGGTAGTGCTGCTTGGCGGACTGGTGTGCGGGCTGGTGCCGCTGCCGGCCATGGCGCAGAAGCGGGGACCGGAATCGGTGGCCCCGATCGCAGATGGACTGATCGAGGCGGTGGTGAACATTTCCACCAGTCAGGCCATCAAGGGGCCGCAGGGGCTCCCGCTGCCGAGCGTGCCGAAGGGTTCGCCCTATCACGAGTACTTCGACGAGTTTTTCGACAACCGTAACGGGCGCTCACCGCAAGACCGGATGGTGTCTTCGCTCGGCTCGGGCTTCATCGTTGACGGGAAGCAGGGCATCATCGTCACCAACAATCACGTCATCGATGGCGCGGAAGAGATTCAAGTCAATCTCCACGACGGATCGAAGCTCAAGGCGCAACTGCTCGGCAAAGACACCAAAACCGATATCGCCATCCTCAAAGTCACGCCCAAGGCGCCATTGAAGGAGGTCAAGTTCGGCTCCTCGGCAGCGATCCGCGTCGGCGACTGGGTGATGGCTATCGGTAATCCGTTTGGACTTGGTGGCAGTGTCACGCTGGGGATCATCTCCGCGAAAGCGCGCAACATCAATTCGGGGCCCTACGACGACTACCTGCAGACCGATGCATCGATCAACAAGGGCAACTCGGGTGGCCCGCTGTTCAACATGGACGGTGAGGTCGTCGGCGTGAATACGGCGATCATCTCGCCGACGGGTGGATCGATCGGTATCGGTTTTGCGGTTCCCGCCGATACGGTCGCTCCTGTCGTGCAGCAGCTGGCGCAGTTTCACGAGGTTCGCCGCGGCTGGCTGGGTGTGAAGATTCAATCGGTGTCTGAAGAGGTCGCCGGGGCGCTGGGCATTCCGGAGAACTCGGGTGCCCTTGTTGCCGCCGTCACGACGGACGGTCCCGCTGCCAAAGGCGGTATCGAGGCGGGTGACGTGATCACTAAGTTCGACAACGAGAATGTCGCCGGCATGCGCAGTTTGCCGCGGCTGGTGGCACGTGCACCCATCGACAAACAGGTTGCAGTCGATGTTTTGCGCAAAGGTGAGCACAAAACGCTGCAGGTCACCGTTGGACGTCTGGCCGACGAAGATGAAAAAGCGCTGGAGGCCGACGACAAATCAGAGGGCACCGACGTGCTGGGGCTAAAGCTCTCGGCTGTCACCCAATCGCTACGGTCGAAGTACGGCCTCGATGCCGGGGTGAAGGGTGCATTGGTGGATAACGTTGATCCCAAGAGCCCCGCGGCCGGCAGCATCAAGGCAGGCGACGTTATCGTCCAGGCAGCCAATGAACCCGTCGATGGCCCCCAGGACGTCGTGCGGCGCATCGAGAGCGTCAAGAAAAGCAATCGCAAGACCATGATGCTCGAGGTCGAGGACGCAAAGGGCGGGCACAGATTCATTTCGGTGCCGGTTGAATAGCGTGCTGCTCCGTGTGCGGGAGCAACGAGAGAACAACAACGCTTCAAGGAGTTGATCGTGTCGAACCGTCACGGCCTCATCGACACCGTGGTCGACAGCCTCGCCCCGGTGCATCGCGACGGGCACAAGTTCATCGCCATCGCAGCCGGCTTGGCGCTGCTATTCTTTCTCATTTGGCCGCCGTTGGCTTGGGTGTGCGTCGTCGCTGCCCTCTATATCGCCTACTTCTTCCGTGACCCGGACCGCGTCACGCCGCTGCGCGAGGGGCTGATCATCGCGCCCGCCGACGGCCGCATCGCCGCTGTGGAAACTGTGACGCCGCCGACGGAAATGGGGCTGGGACCTGAGCCGCGGGTCCGCATCTCGACTTTTCTCAGCATTCTCGACGTGCACATTACGCGCTCGCCGGTGTCGGGTCGGCTGGTGCGTTCGATCTAC
This sequence comes from Hyphomicrobium sp., assembly GCA_041659545.1. Classification (GTDB taxonomy): domain Bacteria; phylum Pseudomonadota; class Alphaproteobacteria; order Rhizobiales; family Hyphomicrobiaceae; genus Hyphomicrobium_A. The sequence goes on along the minus strand of JBAZYB010000040.1, from coordinate 10,288 downwards.
ATCCCGGGTGCATTTCTTAACGCTGCGCTTGATAAAGCGAGCGAGGAGAACGAACGCCGGGTGATGATTATTCAGAAAACCGACGGCACGGAGATCGGCGTGGTGCAGATCGCCGGGCTCATTGCGCGACGTATCGTGCCGTTCGTGCACGAAGGCGACAGCGTCGGCGTTGGTGAGCGACTAGGCCTGATACGTTTTGGCTCCAGGGTCGATGTCTATCTGCCGCCCGGCAAAAACGCTCTGGTGTCGGTGGGCCAACTGGCCAATGCCGGTGAGACGGTTCTGGCAGACCTGCAATCGGCGGAACCGGAGCGCGTCGCGCGGCGGAGCTGAGGATGGTCAAGGTCAAGCATTGGCGTCGAGGATTTCGCGATCAGAAGGTGGTGGGGATGGATCCTGTCCTGCCCAGATTGGAACGGGAGACGCGTCGGCGGCGGCGCCTGCCAATGTTCCGGCACCAGCGCATCCCGGTGCGAATGCTGGTGCCCAACTTTTTCACGCTGCTCGGGCTGTGCGCGGGGCTGACGTCGATCCGCATGTCGATCGAGGGGCGGTATGAGCTGGCGCTGGCGGCGATCGTGTTTGCCGCGCTGCTGGATGGCGTCGACGGCCGGGTCGCGCGGCTGCTCAAAGCGTCGTCACGTTTTGGCGCCGAACTCGACAGTCTTGCCGATTTCGTCAACTTCGGCGTCGCGCCGGCATTCCTGATCTTCACCTGGGGTCTTGGCGATTTGAAAAGCCTTGGCTGGATCTGCGTGATGATCTTTGCGCTGGCATCGGCACTGCGGCTGGCTCGGTTCAATGTTGCCATCGATTCCGACAAGCCCAAATGGCAGACGGCCTATTTCAGCGGAATGCCGACGCCGGCGGCCGCCATCGTGGTGCTGCTGCCGGTCTATATCGAGCATCTCGGGTTCGAAGGTGTACGTTCTCCGCTCATGCTGGATGTCGTTCTCGTCTATACGCTCGTCATCGCCTCGATGATGGTGTCGACCATCCCAACCTACTCCGGCAAGCTGCTCGGCGAACGGGTGTCGCGCGAGTACGTGATGCCGTTGTTCATCCTGGCCATTGGCTTTGTGGCGCTACTCGTCACCTATCCATTCGCTACGCTGACTGGTGCTTGCGTTGCTTATCTCGCGACCATTCCGATTAGCTGGCGCCGCTACGGCCAGATGCTGGCGAGGATGCCGGCTCCCGTTGTGGAGGAGCCGACAACGGGCCCACGCCGCGTCGTGGCAATACGCTCGGGCGAGCCGCCCGCTCACTGATCCGCCGTCGGTTGATCAGCGCTGCTGGCGCTGGATGAGGCGGTCCCGCAAGGACTTCAGTGCCGGCATTGCCAACTCTTTTTCTTCGCTGGCAGGCTCGTGGGACGCGATGTCGGCGGGCCGCTGCGGCGCAGGATTATCTTTGCGCGGCGGCTGAGATCCCGGACGGCCAGACCCAAAGCTCGCGGCCGCAGGCTGGGGGGGACGCGCAGGTGGCTGCTGCTCGTTGCGCCTCGGATCGGCCCCGGGCACCGCATCGGGGCCGTAGGCATCGGCGAGGAAGGCGGGGTGCTGGCCGAGGTCGAGAGTCGCCGCCATATCCGATGTGCGCCAGCGCTCGACGACGTGCTCGAGGAAGCCCTCGTCGCCGACCGAGTTCTGCCAGTGCTCCGTGAAGCGCGCGGTCGTCGAGCGCGGCAGGCAGTGCGCTGGGAGTTCGTCGAACTTGATGCGGACCGGGAGGGCGACGCCGTCTCCGAAGGCCAGAGCTTCACGCTGCCCGAGCGAGGGGAGGAACTCGAGCAGGCCTGAGCCTGTATCGGTGATCGCCGACGTGACGATCTCCTGGTCGCGGTCGTTCGACATGCGCAGGGCGAACACGGTGTTGCACTGTGAAAGGATGGTCGCATCAACCTCGGCCGGGCGCTGGGAGACGATGCAGAGCGCTACGCCGTACTTGCGGCCTTCCTTGGCGATCCTTGAAATGGCGCGCTTGCACGGTTCGAAGCCGAGGTGGTCGGCCGCGGGGACGTACCGGTGCGCCTCCTCGCAAACGAGCGTTAGAGGCACCTTGCCTTCGCTCCAGTGTGCAAAGTCGAAGGTCATGCGGGCGAGCACCGAGACCACGACGTTGATGATCTCCGTCGGCAGGCCGGTCAGCTCGACAATAGTGATCGGCTTGTTGTTGACCGGCACGCGGAAGATGCGGCTCAGCACTTGGGTCATGCCGTCGTAGATGGTGAGCGATCCGAACATGAACGCGTAGCGACCGTCCTGCGAGATCGAATCGATGCGGGAGCGGAGCTGCCTATAGGGCGACAGGTCGCGCTTGTTCTCCAGCTTGCCCATGCGCTCGTCGATGAGGCCGGTGAGATCGGAGATGCGATAGGGGACAGGAGTGTCGACGGTGAAGCGCCCCTGCTCGGGGATCACCGAACGCCGCACGGCTTGATTGTCGCGTGCACGGCCGGCGCTATAGCGGGCCTTAGCAATCGGAATCAGCTCTTGCAGGATTTCGATCTCGGCCTTGCGGCTGGGGTCGGAGATCAGCACCTCGACCACTTCCTCGAAGTTGAGGAGCCAGAACGGCAGCTGCATGTTGCGCGGGTTGATGACTTCAGCCCACTCGCTGAACGCGGTGGCGTATTCGTTGTGGGGGTCGAGCAACACGATATGCGCTGCCGGATTGCGCTCCAAGATCGAGCGGAGGATAAGCGCGGTCGTGCAGGACTTGCCGGTGCCGGTCGTACCGAGGATAGCGACGTGCTTGCCGAGCAGTTCGTCGACGCGGATCATGGCCGGGATGGAGCTGTCCTGGCGGATAGTGCCGACGCGTACCGAGCGGCCAGGCTCGCCGCAGAAGGCAGCTCCGAGTTCGGCCTTCGAGGCGACGCGGACGCGATTGCCGAGCGAGGGATAGGTCGTAACTCCGCGGGCAAAGATCGTCGCCTGACCGGTTGAATCGCGCCAGAGTTCGCCGACGAGTCCGAGTTCGGCAATCCAGATCTCCGCCTCGCCTTCACGGTGTGCCGGCACTGGGACACTGAGGGCGGAAACGATCGCGAGGACCACCGTGTTCGGCGTGTCGATAGCGAGAAGCGTGCCCATGTCGGGCCGCTCGGCGACGTGTCTTTGGCCTTCGCGGGGACTGTCGAGAAGGACGATGGCTTTTGATCCCGTCACCGACACGATGCGGCCGATGGAGCGGTCAGCCGCCGCGGCCGATCCGTCGGTCGCGACATCGACAGGGATGTTTACGGCTTCGCTCAAGGCGCGAGCTCCTGATGTGGGGTGAAGGCGTGCATGCCGGCGCCGATTGAAGGAAGGCTCACCTCGACCGAGGTTCCTGAGCCTTTTTGGCTATCGATGGTGAGGCTGCCGCCGTGCAGCTGCACGAGGGCACGGGCTATCGGAAGTCCAAGGCCGGTGCCCTCTCGCCAACGCGAGGTGCTGGCGTCGACCTGCCCGAACGGCGTAAGGGCGACGGAGATTTCCTCGGCGGTCATGCCGATGCCGGTATCGCGGACGCTGATCACAACAGCTGTCGGAAGGGTCTCGGCGGCGATGGTGACAGTGCCGCCGCTCGGGGTGAACTTCAGAGCGTTTGAAACGAGATTCATGAATACCTGACGCAGGCGCACGCCATCGCCACGGATCGCTGGCAAATCGGCGCCAATTCGCTCATCGAGCAGTACTCCAGCGTTCTCCGCCATCAGCCGGAAGGAGGATGCAGAAGCACTCAGTACCTCGGCGAGGTTGACCTCGCGCGCTTCCATCACGCACTTGCCGCTCTGGATTTTCGAGATGTCGAGGATGTTGTTGATGACCGCGAGCAGATGTCCTGCCGCGTCGTGGATGAGGTTGGCGTAATCAGCGACCTCGGTGGGGGGGAGGCGCCGATGGCTCTGTTCGGAGAGCAGTTTCGAGAAGCCAATGATGGCGTTGAGCGGCGTGCGCAGCTCGTGGCTCATATTGGCGATAAATTCAGATTTGACCTTGCTGGCGAGCTCGGCCTCGATACGGGCCGAATGCTCTGCGACTCGCGCGCGATGCCGCAAGATGGCATCGCCCAGGAGCGAGGCATACTCGTGCATAAGCGACGAAGTCTTTTGCTTTGAAAGCGGGCCGCTGAACATCGCCTGTGAATGTCGAGTTTATGGGCCGCGAACCTAGCCGGCAGAAAATAACGGCGGGTTAACCGCCGTCTATCGCTGGCACGAACAAAGCGTTGCGGCGCGTGCCAGGGCGGCACGGCGGCGGCACGGCAAAAACCGAATAGCACCAGTCACATTCAACGGGTGAGGAAGTTCAACGGGTGAGGAAGCGGAAGGGGACCTGCAACTCGAGAGAACCGTTGAATGCCTCGCCAGGCAGGGGCGGGAATGGTGCAGCTCGCTCGAGCGAGGCCAACGCCGCATCGTCGAGCAGCTTTGATCCGGAGCTTTGCACAACAGTGCGGCTGAGGATCTCACCGCGCTGGTCGAGCGTGAATCCGAGGACCACGGTGCCGGTCTGGGTCGAGCGTGGATTGACCTTGTTGCGCTGTAACTTCTTGGCGACCTCGCCCATGTAGAGGCGGCGTGCGCTGACGTCGCTGCCCGACAGCTTGGAGCCGACGTTTTGCTGCTCGGCCGCAACCATCGGCGCTACCTGCTGCATGGTCACCTCCTGAGGCTGCTCCTCCTCGATGGGCTTTGCCTCGGTGATTTCCATGGGGGCCTCGGCGGTCGCTTCCGAGGACGTGATGATGTCCTTGAGTTCGGGTTCCTTGGTCTCGACGGGATCAGCCGCTGTGACTTGCTGCACGGGCGCGATATCGACAGCCTCGACGATTTCCTCGGCACCGCCCAACATAGAGGAGCCATCGAGCGTGATCGTCAGCTCGGTGCTGAACGAGTCCGTGCCCGATCCCTGGTCAAAGGCTGTCATGGCCGGTTCGGCGGTGATGAACGCCGCTGCAAGCGCGGCGTGGGCCGCGAGGGAGACCAGCACTGCCAGTGGACGGAGGAACTGCATGGCGGCTGCTAGCGGTTGGCGGGCGGGGCGGACGCAGATTGGGCCTTAGCCAGCAGGGAGACGCGGGCATAACCACTCTCTCCGACGAGCGTGAGAAGTTCCATGACGTCTCCGTAGGCGGCTTTCGTATCACCGCGCACGTAGACCACTGCATCTCCCTCGCCGGCACGGATCTCGCGCAGTCGCGGAACAAGCTGGCCGCGATCGACGAACTCGTCTCTGATTTGAAGTCGCCCATCGGTCGTCAACGTCACGACCATCGGCTTCTTGGCCTGGCCGATGCGTGGCGCTGTCGTCTTCGGCAACTCGACAGGAACGCCAGCAACCATCAGCGGCGCGGCGACCATGAAGATGATGAGCAGCACGAGCATCACGTCGACCATTGGCGTGATGTTGATCTCGGCCATTGGCCGATAAGTTGCGCCGTCTTCGTCGTCGCCATGCTGAAGGTTGATCGAGGCGCCCATCAGATGCTCTTTCCGGCGCGCATAGGAACAACTGTCTCGGAGGTCGGCCGCGACATCGATTTAGCGATGGCGACGAGCGAGGTTCCGGCGCGGGCCGCAAGGCGACCGAGCGAAACCGACACGGCGTTATAAGCCATGACCGCCGGGATGGCCGCGGCGAGGCCCAGTGCGGTTGCCAGCAAAGCCTCGGCAATGCCCGGTGCGACGGTGGCGAGACTGGTGTCCTGCTGCTGGCCGATGGCGGTGAAGCTGTTCATGATGCCCCACACGGTTCCGAACAGCCCGATGAAGGGGGCGGCGGAACCGATAGTAGCCAGGAACGGAAGGCCGGCTTCCTGGCGCTGCAACTCGCTCTTCAAGGTGCCGCGCAGGGCGCGCTCGATGCGCGCACGAATGGCGCTTCGATCTTCGCCGCGCGAGGCGCCGTCGATCAGCTCCTCCTCGCCGGAGCCGAGCAGCTTCTTGACGAGACCGCGTTCACCGCCGCTTACCGTGCCTGTCTGGGCAATGGATTCGAGGCGGCCGATCTGGCGGCGGAGCAGAGACAGGCGAATCATCTTCTCGAAGATGATCGCCCAGCAGACGACGGAGGAAAGGGCCAATCCAATCATGACGCCTTTGACCACCGGGTCGGCCTGCATGAACATGGCGTAGAACGAGTAATCAGGCGCAGCGGCGGTAAGCAATGTCACTGTCGTACCCTTTGACTATCTACTTGGAAATTTCCACTTTGGTCAGCGACTTGAGCTTGAGACGCGCGAGGCAATCGCTGACCGGGGCGCCGGAGGCCTTGCACTCCATGACGTCGTTGACGAGGAACTTGCCGATGGTCTCGCAGTCGGTACCGTCAAGATCGAACAATTTCACGGTGCTCTTGTCTGGGCGCACAGGTGCAAGATCAAGCGCGAAGCGGCGTCCGATAATGCCGTCTGTTTGAAAAAGTACGAGATCAAGCTTGAAGGCATCGTATGAAGTTTGCGTCGGATTGGTCACGACGACGTAGGCGCGGCAACCCTTTTCCGACTTCTCGAGCTTATTGAGCTCAACGGAGATTTCCGCTCCAGTATCCGATTGCGCCGGCGCGTCTTGGGCATGTACGACGGCGCCGAAGGCGAGGGTCGCCAGCAACGAAGCTGCGAGCGACAGTGTTCTTGATGTCGTTGTTGTTGTCTGCACAGGTCGCAACCAGTCTCAAATGTTGATGTGTCGAGTGCCAGGGGATCTGCGCTTACTGATCCCAGACATGGGAGATCTGATGTCATCCGCGCGCTCGCATGGCGCGGCCAAGCAAATGGTTGCTGCTGCCGCTATGGCGCATGCGGCTTTCGCATCTTTCATCCTCCCGCGGCTGAATTGCCGCCCATATAGGTGCGGTCAGCTCTGTTTTTTGGTCGCTGTGGTCTTCCGGAGCGTCACCGTGACAGTTACGGGGACGACCTTCGCCTGCGCGCCACCGAGTGAAGTAACACTGCGCAGACGACCACTGTCAAACACGGAAAGACACGCAATGCAGATCGGGAATTTTTCCCGGCCTTCTTGGGAAAAATTCCTGATTTAGATGCCCTTAGGCAACACCGGGTTGGCGTTATAGAGTAGCGCCTGCGTGCAACCTTGACCAAAAAGTGGTCGCGCACTTTCCTGCCTCAGTAATTAACGTCGCACGTCAGAAAATTTCCCTGGCAAGGGGAAAGTTTGGTGAGCGGCGCACGACCGGGATGGGTTGGCGAACCGTGGCAGTTCGCAACAAAGACCCGCCGGTAAGCAGTCGGTGAGTTAGTCACCTCGCGTACTACTGGGGGAGTAATGTGATGCGTTTTGCGTCCGCGTTCGCGTGCGTATTGTGTCTTGTTGGCGCTGCCACGACCACGGCCTTAGCTCAAGATTCCGGCGGCACAGCCGCCGAGCCGGCACCGGCTGCCGCTGAGCTGCCGCCTGTCGACGTCATCCAGAAGAAGGCTGCTCCTGCTCCGAAGACGGCGCAAAAGAAGAGCGCGCCGAAGAAGAAGCAAGCGGTCGCCCCGACGCCGCAGCCACCGGCCCAGCCACAGCAGCCCGCCGCGCAAGCCGGTCTCGGTGGCATCGATAGCGGTTCAGTCAACATGTCGCCGGTTGCCGGGAGTGAAGTCCCGATTGCCAATTACCCTGCTGCCGTCGGTCGCGCCTCGCAGGAAGATATTGCCAAGTTCCGCGAGGCTTCAGTCCCCGAGGTGTTGCAGAACACGGTCCCTGGTGTCGTTCTGAGCGACGCGCAGGGCAATCTCTATCAGCGAACGCTGCAGTACCGCGGCTTCAATTCTTCGCCATTGAACGGCGACGCGCAGGGCCTCGCCGTCTATCAGAACGGCGTGCGTATCAACGAAAGCTTCGGCGATATCGTCAACTACGACTTCCTGCCCGATAACGCCATCGCGGGCATGACGATCATCGGCGCCAACCCGGTCTACGGCCTCAACGCCATCGGCGGTGCAATTGGCATCACGATGCGCGATGGCTTCAACTTCCAGGGCGTGGAGATCGACAGCCGCTTCGGGTCGTTCGGACATAAGGAAGGCCAGCTTGCCGTCGGTGCCCGCTCAGGCAACTGGGGTGCCTTCGCATCGGGTCAGATCATCAACGACGATGGGTTCCGCGACTTCTCGCCGGCCGAGATCCGCCGCTACTACGGCGATATCGGCGTCAAGGGCGACGGGACTGAGTTCCATATCAACGTCACTCACGCCAACAACTTCGTCGGCGTGACCGCGGCGGCACCGGAGCAGCTCCTCGATCTCGACTGGTCGAATACCTTCACGTCACCGCAGACGACCGATAACGAGATGACGATGCTGTCGGCCAACGGCTCGGTGAAGGCTACCGACACGTTGACGTTCTCGGGCGTCGCCTATCACCGCTGGTTCAAGCAGCGGCATGCAGACGGCAACATCGCCGAGGCCGTGGAGTGCGGAACTGACGAAGACGATCCAAGCGTGCCGGGTAACGGCAAGCTGTGTTGGGAAGATCCCACCGAGGAGGTCGAGGATCAGAACGGTGATGACGTCTACCTCGCCGATTTAGGGAAGTCTCCTGACGAACTCGGTTCGATCGATCGTACCAGCCAGGATGCGCGTAGCTGGGGTGGGTCGCTGCAGGGTGTCGAGAGGTCGCGTCTGTTTGGACTGCCCAACCAGTTCCTGGTTGGTGGTAGCTATGACCACGGCAACGTCGAGTACGGCGCCAACAGCGAACTCGGCTACTTCCTGCCAAAGTTTGTCGTGAGCCCGTTCGATGATCCGATCAACATGACGGAGCCGGACGATGTCTATCCGCGCAAGCTGTCAACGACCAACGACTACGTCGGCATCTACATCTCCAACACCACCGACGTGACGAAAGACCTGTCTGTTACGCTCGGCGGTCGCTGGAACTACGCGCGCATCGCGCTAAAAAACGAGAACTTCGAACCGGGGTTTGACGACGGCGGCGATCCGCTGGAGGACAAGATTACCGGCACGCATGAGTATTACCGTTTCAACCCGATGGCTGGCGCCACCTACAAGCTGATGCCGGGCCTCACCCTCTATGGCAGCTATGCGGAGGCCAATCGTGCGCCGACAGCGGCCGAACTCGCCTGTGCCGATCCGGACGATCCGTGCATCATCGAGAGCTTCCTGACAGCCGATCCGCCGCTCAACCAGGTCGTCTCGCACACCTTCGAGCTCGGACTGCGCGGTGACCTTGCCTCGTGGGCCGACGGCGGCAGGCTGCAGTGGACTGCCGGTCTGTTCCGCACCGAGAACACCGACGATATCATCACCGTGGCTTCGACAAGCAACGGCCGCGGTTACTTCAAGAACGCTGGCGACACCTTGCGCCAGGGTGTCGAATTGGGCCTCACTTACCAGCAGCGCTGGTGGCAGGCTTATGCCAACTACTCTTTCGTCGACGCGACGTACCGGACGGCAAATATTCTCGCCGCGCCTGACAATCCCTCGGCGGATGACGACGTCTGCGATCTTGATCCGGGCGTCGACGACGACGAGGCAGGCTGCATCCAGGTCAACTCGGGCGATCGCCTGCCCGGCGTGCCACGGCACCGCTTCAAGGCCGGTCTCGATGTCTGGCTGACGCCCAAGTGGACCGTCGGGGGCGATGTCGTTGCAGTCAGCAATCAGTACTTCTACGGCGACGAAGGCAACGACCAGTCACCGCTCGGTGGATATGCGCGGGTCGACGTTCGCACCGCGTACAACATTACCGAGAACGTGCAGATCTACGGCATGGTCGATAATTTGTTCGACTCCAAGTACGGGCTGTTCGGCAACTTCTTCAACAGCGAGGCCGCCGAGAATGCCGCTTCGGCGGGTGGCCTAAATGGCGAAGCCCTTTTCGATGGTCAGGCTAACCGCACCATTACACCGGCTCCGCCGGTAGCGGCCTACGGCGGCATCAAGTTGCGCTACTGAACCGAGCTAGCTGACAAGCGGGCGACCCCGCGCCGCGCGCGTTGACCACAACGAGCCCCCCTCACCCCGTGAGGGGGGCTTTTTGTTGGCGAGTTGTGGGTGAGCTGTGCGTTGCCCGTGTGCAACTTTTTGCCGATGATACACAGTTGCACTCCAGTGGCGCGCTTGACGCGGCCTGCAACGCATCACCCAATTCTTTGCGGCGTTTCGTTTGAGTCGCATGCTAAAGGCAAGAAAAATCGGGAAGAACTTCCCGGATTTCACGTCCTGATTTCCTTAGTCGAGTGGTTGAGTTTTTGAGGAGTACCTAGCCAGAAAAATTGATTTAGCTCTGAGGGGGGCAAAATGAGCGGACGGGGTTTGATGCGGTTGG
>JBAZYB010000039.1:0-20898 GCA_041659545.1 Hyphomicrobium sp. | reverse complement strand
ACCACAGGGCGGCAACGACCTCCGATTGGCGTCCCACGGGCGTGAGTTCGCCTTTGCGCGCTTCCTGACCGACGACGAGCGGCGCGACTTTTCGCAGGCGCTGTCGAACGCATTGGCTCAGGCGCGTGCGTCGTCGCCCGCTTAGGCTTGCCCAATTGGTGACCGCCCGGCACGGGCAGCCAACACTCCGCGAATTGCATCAATTTTTCATCAAACTCGCCTGCCCCGCCGAGCGGGAAAGCAACCGCTGTTGCGTATCTTTCTGGCAGCCGGAGAACCCGGCGTCAGTTTATGCATCGGAGGGACAGATGCGCACTTTTATCGCGAGCACTTTGATCATCGGTCTCGCCCTTGCGGCGAGTGCCTCTGCAGCGGACGCGGGGCGTTCGTACCGCTCCGCCCGGCAGAGCGATTGCGTGCCGACCAACGGGCCGTATGGCTTTTACGGCAACCTCTGGTGCCAGCCGCCGAGTGAGGCTCAGTACATGCGCAACCTTGGTGCGCAGTGGCCGATGAAGACTCCACCATCGCTGCGCAATCCAAAGCCGTCGTCGAACTACGGGTGGTGAGGCCGTCCGTGGGGCCGCTTCAAGCGAAGCGGCCTCCTCGCTGCAGGACCTCGATCTTGTAGCCGTCGGGATCTTCGACGAAGAAGAATTGGCCGAACGGCTTTCCCTCGTGTGTCATCTGCTTGATGTCCTTCGGCGTCAGCCCGGAAGACAGCATGCGCGCGTGCTCGGATTCGATGTCATCCACGACGAAGGCGATGTGGCCGTAGCCGTCGCCGAGCACGTAGGGCTCAGTGCGCCCCTTGTTGACGGTGAGTTCCACCTCGAACGGTGACTGGGCGCCCTTCATATAAATGAGGGTGAAGTCGGGAAAATCAGCCCGCTGTGAAATCTCCAGGCCGAAAGCTTTTTTGTAGAAGTCGACGCTGCGCGCCTCATCGAGGACGCGCACCATCATATGGATCGGCTTGGCCATGAGTGTTCCCCTCGCCTGGTTAAACTAAGCGCCGTCGCCGTCGCTAGAGCCACGGCCGGGTCGTGGACGTCGCGGCTTCGAAGTTCTCGATCGACTGCTTCTTCTCTAGCGTCAGGCCGATGGCATCGAGGCCGTTCATCAGGCAGTGCTTACGGAAAGGATCGATGTCAAACTGGATGACTCCGCCATCTGGACCGCGAATCTCCTGCTTCTCGAGGTCGACTGTCAGCGTGGCGTTGGCGCCGCGGCTTGCGTCGTCCATCAGCTTGTCGACCTCTGCCTGTGGCAGCTTGATCGGCAGGATGCCGTTCTGAAAGCAGTTGTTGTAGAAGATGTCGGCAAAGTCAGCGGCGATGATGCAACGAATGCCGAAGTCGAGCAGGGACCAGGGAGCGTGCTCGCGCGAGGAACCGCAGCCAAAGTTCTCGCCGGTGACTAGGATCGTCGCCTTGCGGTAGGCCGGCTGGTTGAGAACAAACTCGGGGATCTCCTTGCCTTCCTGGTCGAAGCGCATCTCGTAGAAAAGGCTTTTGCCCAGTCCGGTGCGCTTGATCGTTTTCAGGAACTGCTTGGGGATGATCATGTCGGTGTCGATGTTGCGCAGCGGCAGCGGCGCGGCGACACCGGTCAGGGTTGTAAACTTGTCCATAGTGGCCGTTGGCGCCTTTCACGTTCTCAGGCCGTCTGCGAGGGCTCGGAAGTAGCCTTCAGCGGAGGCGAGGCGATCGATATCAGTGGGCTTGCGTCCGGCCAGTACGTTTCTGTGCAGATCGGCCGGTCGAAGCAATTCAAGGCGTCTTTTAACCCCTGCGAGCTTGCGCCCGTCAAGCTGATGCTCAAGGGCATCGACCATCGTCTCAATGTATCCGGTAATGCGGCCCAGTTCGCGGACCGCCCGAGCCCGGGCCAGCCGATCGCCGGGCGATCCCTCGAGCCTGCGCAGCGCGACGCTGGCCCGCTCCATGGTGGCGGCGATCTTGTCAGCGTAGACGGCGACACGCGCGCGCCTGCTGTCATCGAGGGCCGAGAGCGACGCCAGCCAGCAGTGGACCGTCTCGGCAATGGCGAGCAGGCAACGGGCATATTCGGCGATCGGCACGGCAGATTGCTCCAGGGGGAGCTTCGATACTAGTGCCCTGACGGACCACGGGGATTTCCGCCGCCCGAGGATTGCGGTATCGAACCGGCCAGTCGTCTACGATTTATTAACCTAAAGAATTCACCCTCCGGAGCCAAGCCGATGGCTGTCTTTTGCGTGCTGCGGAGAAGCGTATGTATCGAGTTCTCATTGCCCTGGTTCTGGCACTTGTCGCCGTCCAGGTATCTGGATGCACCGGGTCATTGCGCCTCGGCAGCAGCGTCTGGAACGACTACGGGCTTCACGTGACGGGCCGCGCCTAGCAGCGCCGCTCCGTGGACGCCACGATGTCGGCCTGTATGGCCGCCGCGCCGGCCGGACGCCGAGCCCCTGTGAAGTAGCTGGCAGTAGACGATGCCGCGCGCCGCCGCTATTGGCTGCGTGCTGCAGCGCTGCGTCGAGACTTTGTCTTCCAGGGTTTGCCTATGACCACGCCATCGGGCCTATCGGCTCTCGTCAACGGGGCCGTGCTCTCGCCCTTCACGCAGCTGCGTAAGCTGCTCGGCGCCACCGCGCCTGGACATTCCCTTGCGATTGACCTGACGATCGGTGAGCCGCGCGAGCCTATGCCGGCTTTCGTCGCCGAGAAGCTCATCGAGGCGATGTCGAGCTACGCGAATTATCCTCCCATCCGTGGCACAACCGAGCTGCGCGGCGCGATCTCTTCGTGGGCCGCGCGCCGTTTTGGCGCCGATGCCGCGCTAGATCCCGAACGCGAAATTTTGCCGATAAATGGCTCACGCGAGGGGCTTTTCCTGGCAGCGTTGCCGGCGGCGGGGCGCAAAAGCGTTCGGGGCCGACCAGCGGTCCTGATGTGCAATCCTTATTACAGCGCCTATATCGGCGGAGCTCTCGCCGTCGATGCCGAGCCGGTATTTCTCAACGCCACTGAAGCGACCGGCCATCTTCCAGATCTGGATGCGCTCGCTGCCGACAAGCCGCTGCTCGAGCGGACCGTCGCGCTCTACCTTTGCTCGCCTGCCAATCCGCAGGGTGCTGTTGCCGACCGCGATTATATCGCGCGCGCACTCGAGCTCGCGCGCACCTACGACTTCATGTTGTTTTTCGACGAGTGCTATTCGGAGATTTACTCGGACGCCCCACCGCCCGGAGCGCTCGATGTCGCCGCGACGACGCCTCAACGGTTCGACAATCTCGTCGTCTTCAACTCGCTGTCGAAGCGCTCCAACCTGCCGGGTTTGCGCTCGGGTTTCTGTGCCGGCGATGCGCGCTTCATCGAAATGTTTGCAGAGCTGCGCAACATGGTCGCTCCGCAAGTGCCCGGACCAACGCAGCACGTCTCCGCAGCCGCATGGGCGGACGAGGCACATGTCGAATTGAACCGCGACGCGTACCGGCAGAAATATGCCGTCTGCGACCGTCTCCTGGCCGGCCGATATGGTTACCGACGCCCCGCCGGGGGGTTCTTTTTATGGTTGGATGTCAGCAAGTTTGGGGGTTCTGCTCAGGCAACAGTAACCTTATGGCAACGCGCCGGTGTCAAGGTGCTCCCTGGTGCCTACCTGGCGCAAGCCGGACGCGACGGTACCAATCCGGGGGCGGATTACGTGCGCCTGGCATTGGTCCGAGACGCGGCGACCGTAGGGGAGGCACTCGAACGATTAGTAGTAGTATTTGCGTAGTGAGTACGTTCGAAAATGCGTCCGCTCGAGTCCCAAGACCCGAGACGCCTGCTTCCTTCCGCCATGGAGGATAGGCTCATCGGATGGTTGATCCGCGCAGGAGGGCTCGCCCTTCTAGTGGGTATCGCCACCGCATGGGCTAGTCTTCTCACTTGGTCGCAGGCCGATCCCAGCTTGACCCATGCTGCTGATGGGGCCGCCGGCAATGCGCTCGGCTCGGCTGGTGCTATTTTCGCTGATGTGCTCCTCAACACCTTAGGATTTGCCGGTGTCTTCGTCCTGCTCGCCCCAATGTTCTGGGGATTGGAGCTGGTGCTCACCGAGCGCGTTTCCGCCAATCGCAAAAAGACCAGCCTCTTTCCGCTCGCCGTGCTGTTGCTCGCCGGTGGCTTTGCCGCGCTGCCGCTTTCAGCAGGATGGCCGTTCGGGCACAGCTACGGGGGCATCGTCGGCGACTGGGTGCAGAAGCTCACCACGACGCTGTTCGACTTCGTTGGCGCCGACAGTGCCATGCCGCTGGCAGGCCTGGCCTACTTCCTCAGCGGATTTGCACTTCTGGGCTACAGCCTCGGCCTAGAGCGCGAGGACATCATGCGGCTCGTCGAGCGGAGCCGGCGCATGTCCCGCCGCCGCGGGGCGCTGGTTCCAGAATGGCTCGGCGACTACTTCGCCAAAGCGACGGTGACATTCGAGCCTGCTGCGGCTGTACCGAAGCCGGCTATCTATGCAACGGATGGCACGACGGGGTTTGGCATGCGGCGTGAGCCCTTCTTGCCGGGTCCGACCACCTTCGAGCGCGCCCAGTCGGTGCAGGCGGCGTTCGCGGAAGCCGTCGTCGCGAGCCGCGAATCCGCCCACATAGAAGAGATCCCCGGCGGCCGGGATGAAGAATTCGACGACAGTACGGATGCAGAAAGCCGCGCCATTGCCCGTCGCTTTGCTCCAGCCAACGCCAAGCTGCCGGCAGGCGAGCCGCAGATCATCGAAGCCAAGGAAGAGGCTCAAGCACGCGGTAAGCCGAAACGCGGACGCGCCAGCATGCTCGGCGGCGTTGCGCAGATTCGCGTCGCCGCTGCCTACCGCGCCCCGCCGCTCAATCTGCTGCGTCGCCCAGCCACCAAGGCAGCCCAGACCTTCACGCAGTCAGTGCTCCGCGGCACCGCGCGCCTCCTGGAAGAGGTGCTGGCAGATTTCTCGGTCAAGGGCGAAGTGCGCGAGATCCGTCCCGGGCCTGTGGTCACGTTGTTCGAGCTGGAGCCGGCGCGCGGCACGAAATCTTCGCGTGTGGTGGCGCTGGCCGAGGACATAGCACGCTCGCTGAGCGTCACCTCGGCGCGTGCCGCAGTCGTACCTGGGCGCAATGTCATCGGCATCGAGTTGCCGAACGTGCGCCGCGAAACAGTCTATCTGCGCGACATTCTCGAAGCCGAAGCATTCACCGCCAGCGATGCTGCGCTGCCCATGGCGCTCGGCAAGTCGATTGGTGGCGAGCCTATCGTTGCCGACCTGGCGCGCATGCCGCACCTGCTCGTGGCGGGCACCACCGGCTCGGGCAAGTCGGTCGGCATCAACGCCATGATCCTGTCGCTGCTTTACCGCCGCTCGCCGGACGAATGCCGCCTTTTGATGATCGACCCGAAGATGCTGGAGCTGTCAGTTTACAACGGCATTCCGCATCTTCTCACCCCCGTCGTCACCGACCCGCAGAAGGCGGTCTCGGCGCTCAACTGGGTCGTCGGCGAGATGGAGGAGCGCTACAAGCGCATGGCAGCGCTTTCAGTACGCAATATCGAGGCATTCAACACGCGGGTTCGCAAAGCGCAGAGCCGCGGCGAGCAGCTGGCGCGCACGGTGCAGACGGGATTCGACGAGCACACGGGCGAAGCCATCTACGCGCAGCAGGAAATGCCGGCCGAGACGATGCCGTACATCGTTGTCGTCGTGGACGAGTTCGCCGATCTGATGATCGTCGCCGGCAAGGAAGTCGAGACTGCCGTGCAGCGTCTGGCGCAGATGGCGCGTGCCGCCGGCATCCATCTGATCATGGCAACGCAGCGTCCATCGGTGGACATCGTCACCGGAACCATCAAAGCCAACTTCCCGGCGCGCATCAGTTTCAAAGTGGCATCGAAAATCGACAGCCGCACCATCTTGAACGAGCAGGGTGCCGAGCAGTTGCTGGGGCAGGGCGACATGCTTTACTCGCTTGGCATGGGGCAGATCATTCGCGCCCACGGTCCCTTCGTGTCCGACGAGGAGGTCGAGCGCATCGCCGAGGCACTGCGTCGCCAAGGCGCCCCCCACTACGTCGACGGGGTTACCGATACGCCGACCGCCTCGGAGGGCGGCGGCCAGGAAGGACGGCCGCCGAGCGAGGACGACCTTTACGACATGGCCGTCGCCATCGTTCTGCGCGACCGGAAGGCATCAACCAGCTATGTCCAGCGCCGGCTATCGATCGGCTACAATCGTGCCGCCGACCTCATCGAGCGCATGGAGAGTGAGGGGCTGATCAGCGCAGCCAACAGCACCGGGCGGCGCGAGATCCTCATAACCGGGCGTGATGGCGCTGGGGCGCGTGCGGTGGCAAGCTGATCCACCCGCATGCCGGTAGCAGGCAAGGGTGAGCGCCTACATCTAGACGCAATGTTCGGCGAATAGCCCTAGGTTGGAGTTCCCGCGCGGATGCGGATGCTCTATCTACTTTAGCGCACGACTTTGGGACGATTCGGGAAACGTCGGGGGCCTATGCACGAGTTGAGAGCAATCGCGTTCGCGGCGATGGCATCTATAGGCCTGTTGGCGTTGCCCGTGAGCGCCGCAGGCGAGGAAGCTACAAATCCCGTCAAGGCACCTGCGCCAACGCCGGCCTCCCCGCCGCCGGCAGTGGGCTCAAATTCTGCGTGGAGCGCCGAGGTAGCCCCGGCCAAAAGCACGGGCCTGACGCTCGATAACCGGCAGACCGAGCTGGTGCACAAGGTTTCGGACTACTTCAGCGCACTTGACACCCTGCAGGGCAACTTCGTTCAGACCGGCGCTGACAACAAGCGCATGCGGGGCAAGTTTTACGTCAAGCGCCCGGGACGGTTCCGTTTCGACTATGCCCGCCCGTCGCGCCAGATCGTCGTCTCCGACGGTCACTACCTCGCTATTCAGGACCTGGACCTCAACAACGAAGACCGTGTGTCGCTGGACGACACGCCGTTCCGGTTGCTGCTGCGCAAGGACGTCGATCTCGTCCGTGACGCTCGCATCATGGAAGTGCAGGAATCCGACGATCTTCTGGTGGTCGGACTGGTCGACAAGAGCCCCGACACCCCCGGACAGATCAAGCTGCTGCTGTCCACCAAGCCCGCCCTCGAGCTTAAGGAATGGGTAACCAAGGATGCCCAGGGTCTCGACACGCGGGTTCAGGTCTCCGACCTAACGAAAAGCGGCGAACTCGATGCTGAACTCTTCAAGATAAAGTCCATCGGCCGGCCGATGACGATGCCCTGAACAATAGCCACTGTGGCTGTTCGGACTCTTGGCAACAACAGCCTGGGGAAAACCGGGGCGGGAGCGGTAACATTTTTGTGATGTCCGCCCCCCGGGCCTATTGAACTTCACCCCTTTGCGCTTAACTCAAGTCAGCAGGTGATGTCACCCTGTATCGGTAGTGCCCCCCGTCTAGCCGAAAGACATCACCTGGGTGCCGGCTTCCCTCCCGGCACCGCGCGCGAAAGCGCTCTCGACGCCCAACCCCTCCCCCCGGGGTTGGGCGTTTTTTCATGCCTGATCGTGTGTGAGGTTGTTCAGCCCGCCAATTTCAGCGGCGCCGTTTCCGCGGCGCGATCGGTTGCCTGCTCCTTGGTTTCCAAGAGAGCGTCGGCCCGCCGTAGGACGTCGGCGACCTTGCGCAGCCTCGCGCCAAGGTTGTGGGCAAACTGAGCCGCCAGGTCGGGGTCTTCGAGCATCTGCTCGTGCAATACATCGCGCGTGATGTGGACCGCGCGGACTGCCGAGCGGGCGACCACCGTCGAGGCGTAGGTCGTCTCCACCAGCATCGCGGTCTCGCCGAGAAGGGCGCCGACACCTATCGGCTCGAAACGCGTAGCCAATTCAGGACCGCTCACCCGCATCGCCGTCCCCGCCACGATGAGGATCGCAGCTTCGGCGACGGCATTTTCCTCGATGATCGTCGCTCCGGGGTGGTAGGCGACCCGTTCGGCGCGGCGCGCGATGGCTGCAAGCTGCAATGGCGTCAGGCCGCGAAAGAGCGGCAGCACCGCCAAGTGTCCGGCAAAGAGTTCCAAGCTTTTGTCCGTTCCCGTTTGTGGGTTCCGAGACGCAAAACTTGTTACCAACGAATGCACAGCAACCGGACGCAGCTGCTCAACAGCAACCCGCGGCAAACTCTATCGATTCGCCGCGAGATCCTATGCCCGGCGCACAACAGGCTCCGAGCGTATCCACACGTTGTCCAACTGGGCTGTTGAAAACTCTGACTGTCCGCTCTGTCGTGCTTCTTATCGGAAAACCGGTGCCCACTTTTCCGGAAGCACTCTCCTAGTGTCGTGCTTCTTACCGGAAAACCGGTGCCCACTTTTCCGGAAGCACTTAGGGGACCAATCGGTAGCCGCCCGTTTCCGTGACCAGGAGCTCGGCGCTCGATGGATCCTTCTCGATTTTCTGACGCAGGCGGTAGATGTGGGTCTCCAGAGTGTGCGTCGTGACGCCGGCGTTGTAGCCCCACACCTCATGCAGAAGCGTGTCGCGCGAGACGACCTTTTCTCCGGACCTATACAGATACTTGAGGATGGACGTCTCTTTCTCGGTCAGCCTGATCTTCGTGCCCTTGTCGGTGATGAGCAGCTTGGATGCCGGCTTGAATGTGTAGGGGCCGATGGCAAAGACCGCGTCCTCGCTCTGCTCGTGCTGGCGCAGCTGCGCCCTGATCCGGGCCAGCAGAACGGCGAATTTGAACGGCTTGGTGACGTAGTCGTTCGCGCCGGCGTCGAGTCCCAGGATCTGGTCAGCATCGGAGGCGTTGCCCGTCAACATGATGATCGGCGTTTTGAAGCCTCCTTTGCGCAAATGGCGCACGGCCTCGCGGCCATCCATGTCCGGAAGCGACACGTCGAAAACGACAAGGTCGTAGTGATCGGAGCGTGCAAGCTCCATGCCCTTGGACGCAGTGCCGATGGTCTGCACGTCGAACTCATCATGCAAGATGAGCTGGTCCTTCAGGGTCTCGCGCAGCTCTTCGTCGTCGTCGACGATCAGGACACGTCGGGAATTGCTCATATCTTCTTCCGCTCCGGCACAGACATAGCCGCGTGACCGCAATACTGTTGGCCGCGGCCCATGACGGCCCTATCTGACGGATGCGAATAGCACGCGCGCCAGGAAGCTCCAATGAAGTCCAAGGCCAGAACCCCACACACGACACCTAAAATAGTCGTGAGGGGACTATCGCGGCGTAGCTCACGCGGTGTGCTGACATACGGCAGCCTGAGTTTTCCATGCGTCCTCGGGCGGAGCGGACGGCAAGCGCGGAAACGTGAGGGCGACGGGGTTACGCCAATCGGCGTTTTTGCGCTGCGGGAGGTCTATTTCAGGGCTGATCGGGTTGGCCGTCCCCGGACCGGCAGGCCGCTGTCGCAGATCAGCCCCGACGATGCCTGGTGCGATGCGCCAGGCGACCGCAACTACAACCGTCCTGTCCGGCATCCATATGCGGAGAGCGCCGAGCATATGTGGCGCAAAGACGGGTTGTATGACCTCGTCATGGTACTTGGCTTCAACGACGGGCCGCGGGTTCGCGGGCGAGGGAGTGCCATCTTCATGCATGTTGCCTCGCCGGAGATGAAACCGACTGAGGGCTGCGTTGCGCTGCGCCCTGAGCATCTGAAGCGTCTGCTGCAGGCGATCCGACCGGGAACGTCGATGCAGGTCTGCGCTTAGGCTTCACGCACTCGACCGTGAAACAAAAAACGGCCCGAAATGCCGAAGCACCGGGCCGAGTTTAGAGCACGCCTAGGGGAAGGCGCACGCTCGGGAGAAGACGCGGGACGCGGATCGGAGAACCGATCCGCGTCCCGCAGGAGCGACTACTGAATGGACTCGCCATGCAGCGCGACGTCGAGGCCTTCGACCTCGGCAGCCTCGCTGACGCGAATGCCGATCGTGTACTTCAGGATCATCAGGATCACGAAGGTAGCAACGGCACACCACACGACGGTGGCGAGGACGCCGTAGACCTGGATCGGCACCTGGGCAAAGTTGCCCTCGAGCAGACCCGCCTTGCCGCCGTATGCCTCGACAGCAAAGACGCCGGTGAGGATGGCGCCGATGATGCCGCCCACGCCGTGAACGCCGAAGACGTCGAGGCTGTCGTCGTAGCCCAGTGCCTTCTTGACGCCCGTCGACATGATGTAGCAGCCGACACCTGCAGCCGCGCCGATAACGAGCGCGCCCTTGGGATCGACGAAGCCGCAAGCCGGCGTGATGGCCACGAGACCGGCGATGGCGCCGGAAGCGACGCCGAGCAGGCTCGGCTTACCGTGAACGAGCCACTCGGAGAACATCCAAGCGAGCGCGGCCATGGCGGTGGCGATCTGAGTGGTGGTCATGGCGACGCCAGCGGTGGTGTTGGCGCCGAGAGCCGAGCCGGCGTTAAAGCCGAACCAACCGACCCAGAGGAGCGAGGCGCCGATCAGCGTCAACACGAGGTTGAACGGAGCCATGCTTTCGTTGCCGTAGCCCGTGCGACGCCCGAGGACGAGGCAAGCGACAAGACCGGCGATGCCGGCATTGATGTGAACGACCGTGCCGCCGGCGAAGTCAAGAACGCCGTCGTTGGCAAGGAAGCCGCCGCCCCACACCCAATGGCAAACCGGGACGTAAACGACGAGCATCCACACCGACATGAAGATCAGCAGTGCGGAGAACTTCATGCGGTCGACGATTGCACCGATGATCAGCGCCGGAGTGATGATGGCGAAGGTCATCTGGAAGCACATAAACACCAGCTCAGGGATTGTGCCCGTGAGGCTTTCCTTGCCGACGCCGGCAAGCATGACCTTGCTGAAGCCGCCAATGTAACTGTTGTATTCGCCGCCCTCAGTGAAGGCCATCGAGTAGCCGACGACCACGTAAAGGACAGTCAGAAGGCAAATGGTGGCGAAGGTCGCCATTAGGACCGACAGCACGTTCTTCTTGCGAACCATGCCGCCGTAGAAGAGTGCCAGTCCCGGGATGGACATCATCAGAACAAGGCACATGGACGTTAGCATCCAGGCCGTGTCACCCGTGTCGAGTGTGGGCGCCGCATCCTGTGCCAGCGATGGCAACGCGGATCCCGCGTATAGTGCAGCGGCCGTACACGCCGACGCTGCGATTCGTTTTAGTCCGTTGAAGTTCATCCTGAAACTCCCCTTCCCTTCCTGTCGTACTTGGACGTCATCCTCGCGAACGAAGTCCGATTCAAAGTGCGTTGTCGTCAGCTTCGCCGGTCCGGATGCGCACGGTGTGCTCAATTGGGGAGACGAAGATCTTGCCGTCGCCGATCTGGCCGGTCTTGGCAGCGCGTTGGATGGCATCCAGCGCCTTTTCGACTTGAGCCGACGGAACAACCACTTCCACCTTGATCTTGGGCAGAAAGCTCACAGCGTACTCAGCGCCGCGATAGATCTCGGTGTGCCCCTTCTGGCGCCCATAGCCCTTTACTTCTGTGACCGTCATTCCCTGCAAGCCCAGATCGGTCAGCGCGGTGCGAACCTCCTCGAGCTTGAAGGGTTTGATAATTGCCGTAATCAACTTCATGCGGGTCCCTCTCCCCTGACGCATCCGCCACCGTGGCGGCGAACATTTCGTCTTCGTTTCGACCAAAGCTTCACGTTTGCGGGCGTTGGCCGTTAAAGACGGAGTCAAGACCCGTGCCAACTCGGGGATGTCTAAGCAACAGATTGAACTTACAGCACAAATGCTGCCGCGTTTTCAGGCTGGCTATTGTTTCGCTACCGCAATACGCACAATAATTGTGCATCCGTTCGCTGATGCCTGTCAATTGGGCACGAAAGCGGACGTGCGCTGCCGCATGAGCCCCTCCTGGACCACGGACGCGATCAGCGTTCCATCGCGGGCATAAATGCTGCCGCGACAAAAACCGCGGGCACCGAAGGCGCTCGGACTGTCCTGGACGTAGAGCAACCACTCGTCGGCGCGGAAGGGGCGATGGAACCAAATCCCGTGGTCGAGGCTGGCGAGTTGCACATCGGCGTCGAAAAGCAGCTTCCCATGGGCAATCAGCGCCGTGTCGAGCAGGGTGAAATCCGACGCATAGGCCAGCACTGCCTGGTGGATGATCGGATCGTCGGCCAGGATGCCGTTGGCCCTGATCCAGATGTTCTGCACCGGGGTTTTCTTTTCCCGGGTCAAGTAGCGCGACAGGTCAGCGACGCGCATTTCTATTGGCTGCTCGCGGCTCCAGTAGCTGCGCATCGCGACGGGGAGGTTGTCGATAAGGCGAGAGATCGCCTCCTTGGGATTGGGAAGCTCATCCGGCAGGGGACCTTCGGGCATCGCAGCCTGATGCTCGAACCCGGGCTCCAGCTTGTGGAAGGAGCTGCTCATAGAGAAGATCGGGCGTCCGTGTTGTATCGCCTTCACGCGCCGCGTGGTGAAACTGCCTCCGTCGCGGATACGCTCCACGTCGTAGATAATCGGTCGCGCGGGATCGCCAGCCAGCAGGAAGTACCCATGGAGCGAATGGACCGGCCGGCCCGCCGCGACCGTGCGGGCGGCCGCCACGAGCGCTTGGCCAAGGACCTGTCCGCCGAAAACGCGCTGCCACCCCTCAGTCCCGCGGGGGCCGCGGAAGAGGTTGTCCTCGATCGGTTCCAAATCGAGGGTCTTGAGGAGCGCATCAAGCGCACCCTGCAGCGGCGGTTCATTGGTCGACATGGGTGTCCTCACGGGCGGTGACGGTGACAAATTCGATGGGGCTGGCATAGGTTGGGGCGGCGCAGGTACGCCACGCGTTTCGAATCTTAGCTCCAGTCGACCGGACGAGACATGTCGCAAGAGGTCCCCCACTTCGATTTCGCGATCGCCGGAGCGAGCTTTGCCGGCTTGGCGCTGGCCTGCGCTCTGGGCGATGCGCTCGGCCCCGAAGTCCGGATCGCGGTGATCGACCGCGTCGCCTCCCCCGCGGAGCGGCCTGATGCCCGCGCTTTCGCACTCTCAGCCGCGTCGCGGCATCTGCTCGAGGCGATAGGGGTCTGGGCGGCGGTTGCCGCAGAAGCCCAGCAGGTCGACGGCATCGATCTTACCGATTCAAGCCTCGATGCCGGCGTGAGGCCGATCCTGCTCAGCTATGACAACGTCACCGAGGCGGGTGAACCCGCGACGCACATCGTCCCCGCCAGTGCGCTCTGGAGGGCGCTGCGGGCGAAGGCGCTGGCGCACAGGTCGATCGAGATGGTCGCCCCAGCCGAGGCTGTGGGCTTCAAGGCCGAGGAGGGCGCCGCGCGCGTCGATCTCGCCGACGGCCGTCACGTCCTCGCTTCTCTGGTCATCGCCGCTGACGGGCGCCGCTCGGCGCTACGCGAGGCGGCCGGCATCAAGGTCATCGGCTGGAGCTACCCGCAGACTGGCATCGTGACCACCGTGCAGCACGAGCGCCCACACGGCAGCCACGCCACGCAACATTTCTTGCCGGCGGGGCCGTTTGCCATCCTGCCGCTCACCGGCAATCGGGCTTGCATAACCTGGACGGAGAATGCGCGGGAAGCAAAGCGCATCATGGCGCTGGACGACGCGGGCTTCCTTGGCGAAATCGAAAAGCGCTTTGGCGGCAAGCTCGGCGCCGTCACGCTGGCGGGGCCGCGGCAATCGTGGCCGCTGGAGATGCATCTTGCCCGCCGCTATGTGGCGCCGAGATTTGCGCTGGTCGGGGATGCTGCCCACGGCGTGCATCCTCTGGCAGGGCAAGGGCTCAATCTCGGGTTTCGCGATGTCGCGGCGCTGAGTGAGGTCGTCGTCGAGGGCATGCGCCTCGGGTTCGATGCTGGCGATGCGCAGGCGCTCTCGCGCTATGAGCGATGGCGCCGGTTCGACTCGGCGATCTCTACGGCGACCTTCGATGCCATTAATCGGGTGTTCGCCAGTGACGTGTCGTTGCTGCGCTCGGTTCGCGAGGCGGGGCTGGGAATTGTGGAGCGCACCCCGGTCCTGAAGCGCTTCTTCGTCGCCGAGGCTGCCGGCCTGACCGGGAAGTTGCCGCGGCTGCTCAGGGGTGAGCCGATCTAAGGTCAAGCCAAGCTGGAGGCAATCCGAACTGAGGGTTAGCCCGCTTCATCGCCCTCATCGTCCGCGGCGGGGAGGGGGAGGGGGACGACCACGACGACGCGTCCGCCGGCAACGTCGACTTCAGGGACGAAGGCGTCCGTGAAGGGAAGCAGTTCGGTTGCGCGCTGGCCGTTGAGCTCGACTTCGAGCAAATCCCCGGCGCCGTAGTTTTGCACCGCGATGACCTTGCCAATCAATTCGCCGGCCGGGTTCTCCGCTCGCAGGCCGATCAGATCAATGTAGTAGAATGCACCATCCTCGGCGGCAGGTAGCCGCGTGCGTGCGGCGAACAGCTCCGTGCCGCGCAGGGCCTCGGCCGCGTTTCGGTCGGCCACACCTGCAACACGAGCAATGACGCCGCGAGGCGTCACGCGCTCCACTGTTATGGCGAACGCCTTCGATCCGTCGGCCGACTGAAGCGGGCCATAGGCGGCAATGTCCGCAGGGTCGGCCGTGTAGCTTTCGATGACGACAGCGCCACGGATGCCATGCGCCGTCGCGATGCGGCCGAGCAGAATGCGGTGATCTTTGTCGGTCATCGGCGCATCGGCCACGGTGTCCTAGTTGGGGAGTGGGCCAAGATATCTGATCTGCACGCCGACCGGAGCACCGGCGATGTGCAAAAACGCCGTCGTCTCTTTCGGCGTGCTCGCGAAAGCGCCGACGACATCGAGCGTAGCGCCGGTCGTGCCACTGGTGAATCCAGTCACCAGAACGCCGTCAGGTGGCATTTCGAGGCGCAGGCGGACCTTGTTGAGGTGGCGGGCGGCGTCAAACTCGTAAGTGCCGGTGAACACCGCCCCCAAGGGGTCGGAGCCGAGCACCTGGCCATCGCGCAGCACTGCCAGTCCGCTGCCCTCTTCCGGCTCGCCGTCGTGCGTGGCTGCAAAACGCAGCCCGTAGATTCCATTCTCGAGCATGTTCTTCCCCCTCGCAGAGGCCGCAGCCTCGTGCGAGGGAGTTGACACGCGGAGATTGAATATCGCGTTAGCGACCCGCGCCGATAGTGCTCACTCGGCGGGCTCGGCGGCGGCCGCAGCGGCGGCCGCGGCTGCCTTGGCAGCCTTATCAGCCTGAGCCGCCTCACGCTCAAGGCGCTTCTTCTTCGGCTTCGCCTTCTCAGGGTTGTTCGATGCCGTGCGCTTCATAAGGCCGGCAGCATCGAGCAAGCGAGCAACGCGGTCGGTGGGCTGGGCGCCGACCGACAGCCAATACTTGCAGCGCTCGACCTCGAGCTTCACGCGCGTCTCGTCGTCCTTCTTGAGCATCGGATTGAAAGTGCCGACCTGCTCGATGTAACGACCATCGCGCGGCGAGGTGGTCTGGGCGACAACGACGTAATAGTAGGGGCGCTTCTTGGCTCCGCCACGCGCCAGACGGATCTTCACGGACATGGTGTTCTTTCCTTCGAGTGTGGTTGTTGGAATGGTTGGTCGTTGAGAGCTACTTTTTCTTTCCCGGCAGACCGGGGAACTTGGGTAGACCGCCGCCAAGGCCTGGAAGGCCGGCGCCGAGCCCAGGAAACTTCGGCATCCCGCCGCTGAGGCCGGGAAGCCCCTTGGCGGGCAGTCCGGTCGGCAATGCGTCCCTCAATTCTTGCGGCAACTGATCGAGGGCATTGGGATCGA
Source organism: Hyphomicrobium sp. (assembly GCA_041659545.1). Classification (GTDB taxonomy): domain Bacteria; phylum Pseudomonadota; class Alphaproteobacteria; order Rhizobiales; family Hyphomicrobiaceae; genus Hyphomicrobium_A. The sequence goes on along the minus strand of JBAZYB010000039.1, from coordinate 5,173 downwards.
GCTTGCCAAGCTCGCTCTGCATGGCCGCGAGCTCGGCCTCGCTTGGGCCGGCGCTGCGACCGCCACCGACGAGGCGGCTGAGCATGCCCTTGTTGCGGCCGAGCGACTTCATCATGTCGGCCATCTGGCGATGCATTTTGACGAGCTTGTTGACGTCCTCGACCTTGGTGCCGGAGCCAGCGGCGATGCGGCGCTTGCGGCGCGCGTCGAGCACCTTGGGGTTGCGCCGCTCGCGAGGGGTCATCGACGTGATGATCGCGTGCTGGCGCTTCAGAATGCTGTCATCGAGATTGGCATCGGCGATCTGCGACTTGATCTTGCCGACGCCGGGCAACATACCGAGCACGCCCGACATGCCGCCGATACGCTGCATCTGCTGCAGCTGCTCGGCCATATCGTCGAGATCGAAGATGCCCTTCTTCATCTTCTCGGCGATTTTCGTCGCCTTCTCGGTGTCGATGGTCTGGGCGGCCTTCTCGACCAGCGAAACGACATCGCCCATGCCGAGGATGCGCGAGGCGACGCGCGTGGGATGGAAGTCTTCTAGGGCGTCCCACTTCTCGCCAACGCCTAAAAGCTTGATGGGCTTGCCGGTCACGGCGCGCATCGACAGCGCAGCACCGCCGCGGGCGTCGCCGTCGGCGCGGGTCAGCACAATGCCGGTGATGCCGATGCGCTCGTCGAACGACTTGGCGACGTTGACGGCGTCCTGGCCGGTGAGGCTGTCGGCAACGAGCAGCGTCTCATGAGGATTGGCGATGTCACGCACCTCGGCGGACTCGCGCATCAGCTCTTCGTCGATATGGATGCGGCCGGCCGTGTCGAGCAGCACCACGTCGTAGCCACCCAACCTTGCTGCATCGAGTGCGCGCTTGGCGATCTGCTGCGGTGTCTGGCCGGCCACGATCGCCAGCGTGTCGACGCCCGTCTGCTCGCCGAGGACGCGCAGCTGCTCCTGCGCTGCGGGCCGTCGCGTATCGAGCGAGGCCATCAGCACTTTCTTCTTGTCGCGGTCGGTGAGCCGCTTGGCGATCTTGGCGGTGGTGGTGGTTTTGCCTGAGCCTTGCAGCCCAACCATCATAATGGCGACGGGGGGCGCGGCATTGAGATCGATGGTGGACGTATCGGAGCCGAGCATGGCGACCAACTCGTCATTGACGATCTTGATCACCATCTGGCCCGGCGTCACCGAGCGCAGAACCTCCTGGCCGATCGCCTTGGCCTTCACCTTCTCGACGAAGTCGCGCACCACATCGAGGGCGACATCGGCTTCGAGGAGCGCACGGCGAACCTCGCGCATTGCCTCGCCGACATCGCTGTCCGTAAGCGCACCGCGACGTGTCAGTTTGTCGAGGATGCCCGACAGGCGGTCTGACAGCGATTGAAACATGCTCGTCCTTCAGCCAGGTGCGTCGGGGGCCCGACGCGCAAACGAAAATCGCACCCGCGGGCGCAACGCGCTGGCGGGTGTTGACCCCCCTGCCTCGACACACGTTAGGTGAGCGGGCAGGGCGGCGGCTCTGCAATCAGGGCCGTCGTGATTGGGGCGGACAATGCCCTCGCGAAGGGTTGGCTGTCAACCTGGGCCCAGATTGCGGGCTTCGGCCCGCTGTCGGGCAGCTTCCCGCGCCTGCTGTCGCACCTGACGGCGCCATTGGCGGGCGATTTTGGTCACCCTTCGCATAGCGCGCCGCTCGGGCGGGGTAAGGCAAATGCAGCCACCGCAGCGGGGGCAGGGCCGGGGGGTGACGAGAGAAAGCTGCAATAGCCGGCGACTGGCGCGCGACATCGGGGCAGGGGAGGTCGGGGCATCGGTCATCTTGCACTCTCAGGGTCGTCGCGGGTCCGCACCCGCAATTATCCTCAAGTCCCGAACATCCGCCAGGGTTCCCGACGTTGCGGGCGAACATTGTCGCGGCTCATCGCGTGAGTTCAGGGCCGTTGTGGCCGTCACTCACCGGGTGTGACACGCAAAACCTCACCGGTGTCGTCGGTGAGGAGCCAGAGGGCACCATCCGGCCCCTGGCGAACATCGCGGATGCGCTTGCCCTGATCCTCTAGAAGCGTCTCGGCGGCGACAACGTCATCGCCGTCGAAGATGAGCCGCTGGACCTGCGTACCGGCCAGCCCGCCGACGAACGCGTTGCCCTTCCACTCAGGGAAGAGATCGCCGGTATAGAAGGCGAGCCCGGATGTGGCGATCGAGGGCACCCAATAATAAACCGCCGGCTCCATCCCTTGCTTCTCGCTGCCCTCGCCGATTTTGGCGCCGCTGTAATCGATGCCGTAGGTAATGATGGGCCAGCCGTAGTTCTTTCCCGCTTCCGGGTGGTTGAGTTCATCGCCGCCCTGGGCTCCATGCTCGACGGTGTAGAGCTTGCCGCTATCGGGACGTAGCGCCGCGCCCTGCATGTTGCGGTGACCGATGGACCACACCTCCGGTGCCCAGCCAGGGAGCTTCGGGTTGTCGGCGGGGATCGAACCGTCCGGATTGATGCGGATGACTTTGCCGATGTCGTTGGCGGGGCTCTGCGCCTCCTGTCGGAGGCTGTTGCGCTCACCGGTGGTAATGAACAGCGTGCCGTCCCTGGCCCAGACGAGGCGCGAGCCGAAGTGGTGACCGCTCTTGGCTGCCGGTTCCTGCCGGAAGATGACCTTCAAGTCTTCCAGACTGGCACCGTCACCGTCCATCACGAGCTTAGCGCGAGCCACCGAGGTGCCGTTCTTGCTGTCGTCGCGCGGCTCGCCATACGACAGGTAGATGATGCCGCTGGTCGCAAAGTCAGGCGCCAGCAGCACGTCGAGCAATCCGCCTTGACCCACAGCGGCAACCTCGGGCAGCCCCTGCAATATCGGTGGCGAAAGCCTGCCGTCCTTGGAAATGATGCGCATCCGGCCGAGGCGCTCGGTGACCAGCAACCGGCCATCGGGCAGGAACTGCATCCCCCAGGGATGATCGAGCCCCGTGGCGAAGGATTCAACTTTGATTTTGCTGGGCTTGGGCGGAGGAGGCGCGTCGGTTATCGCGGCTGCCGCCGGCGGGAAACCCATGCCAACCGCTGCCAGGAGGGAAAGGGCGAAGCAGCGCAGGCTCGTGGGCATCATCAGGCGCATCTCCATCGATTGTCTTTTGGGGCCTTGGGGCCATATATGGGCTCATGACCGACATCGCCAGCATCCCCTTCCGCAAGATGAACGGCCTCGGCAACGACTTTGTCGTTCTCGACGCACGCGCGCGGCCGATCTCGCTTGCTGCAGAAGACGCGCAACGCATCGGCGATCGCAAGGCGGGGATCGGATGCGATCAGGTGATTGTGATTGAGCCGTCCACGAAGGCCGACGTGTTTATGCGGATTTTCAACGCCGATGGCTCGGAGGTCAGTGCGTGTGGCAACGCCACGCGCTGTGTCGCCTTGCTGGCTGCCGCTGAGCTGGGCCGCAACGACGTGAGCGTCGAGACAAGCGCCGGCCTGCTGAAGGCCAAGGTCGATAGCGCCGAAAGCATCACGATCGACATGGGGAAGCCGAAGTTTGGCTGGGAAGACATTCCGCTCGCCGAGCCGTTCGAGGACACCACGGGAATCGAGCTGCAGATTGGTCCGATCGACGCCCCGGTGCTGCATACGCCGTCGGTGGCCAACGTTGGTAATCCGCACGCGATCTTCTGGGTTGACGACGTCGACGCCCACGACCTGGGCCGCTTAGGTCCGCTGCTCGAAAATCACCCGATCTTTCCCGAGCGCGCAAATATCTCGCTGGCTCAGATTCTGGCGCCCGACCGGTTGCGCCTGCGCACGTGGGAACGCGGTGCCGGCCTCACCCGTGCCTGCGGCACAGCGGCGTGCGCAGCGGCCGTTGCTGCAGCGCGCAAAGGCTTAACGGGGCGGCAAGTTGCGGTGGAACTGCCAGGAGGCACGCTTTTCATCGATTGGGCGGCCGATGGTCACATTCTCATGCGCGGACCGGCCGAGCTGGAGTTCGAGGGCACACTGGCGCCAGATGCCCTTTCGCGCGCCGCGGTCTAGCGAACGACAAAGTTGTCCGATATGACCGCCCATAAGTTAACCGGCCGGATATTCAGTTTGCGCCAGGCTCCCCGGGAGCGGGTCGGCTCGATACCATCCCGCGTCCCAAGCGTTCTCGAGGCAACCTGAGCAGCATGGCCGATCCTGTCGTCATAACGCTTGGCTGCCGCCTCAATGCGTACGAGTCCGAGGTGATCCGCAACAATGCGGTTGCGGCCGGACTGAATAACGCGATCATCGTCAACACCTGCGCGGTTACCGGCGAGGCCGTTCGCAAGGCGACGCAGACAATCCGCAAGCTGCGCCGCGAAAACCCCGCTTCACGCATCATCGTCACCGGCTGTGCGGCACAGATCGAGCCGGAGCGCTTCGCAGCGCTCGACGAGGTCGATCATGTCGTTGGCAATGCCGAGAAGATGCAGGCCGAGACGTTCGTCGGCTTATCGACTGAAGGATCCGAACGGGTCCGGGTCGACGACATCATGAGCGTGCAGGAAACCGCCGGGCATCTGATCGACGGATATGGCTCGCGCACGCGCGCCTTCGTGCAGGTGCAGAACGGGTGCGATCACCGCTGCACGTTCTGCATCATCCCGTTCGGGCGCGGTCCTTCCCGCTCCGTGCCAGCGGGCGAGGTCGTGGCGCAGATTCGCCACCTCGTCGAGAACGGCTGCCGGGAAGTCGTGCTGACTGGCGTCGATATCACTTCCTACGGAGCGGATTTGCCGGGCAAGCCGAGCCTTGGCTATCTTGTTCGCCAGACGCTCAAGCTCGTGCCGGAACTTGAACGGCTCCGACTTTCCTCCATCGATCAGGTCGAGGCCGACGCCGAGCTGATGCGGGCGATCGCCGAGGAAGAGCGGCTGATGCCGCACTTGCATCTCTCCTTGCAGGCAGGCGACGATATGATCCTCAAGCGGATGAAGCGCCGCCATAGCCGCGCCGATGCCGTGAAGTTCTGCGCCGAAGTTCGGCGCGTTCGGCCCGACACCGTGTTCGGTGCCGACATCATCGTGGGTTTCCCCACAGAGACGGATGAAATGTTCGACAACTCGCTGAGCGTCGTCGACGATTGCGATCTGACATATCTGCACGTCTTTCCATTCTCTGCGCGGCAGGGAACGCCGGCAGCGCGCATGCCTCAAGTT
>JBAZYB010000038.1:0-20912 GCA_041659545.1 Hyphomicrobium sp. | reverse complement strand
ACGACATCACGCAGCACGGAGTCATAAGGTCCGTTGGGCATCAGCATCAGCACCGCCCAATGTTGATCGAGTTCCTGGTAGGCATCGTCCAGCATCTGCCGATCCCAGGTCGCGTGCGGCGCCAGCGTGTTCTTGATCAGTGAGTAGGCCTCGTCGAACGACAGGCGAGCCTCGTCGTCGCGCTTGCGTAAGATTGCGTCGAGCGAGCCATTGGAACGACGCGCGCGGGTAAAGGCTTCGTGCGCAGCAATGGCCGCCATGTGCGCGTTGCCAGAGACGCGCTCCCAGGTCTCGGTCTTCAGGTTGAGCGCTGCCAGAAGTTGGGCAATGAATCCGTTGCGGATCTCCGTCGTCGTGTCCTCATCAGCTGCGCCAGCGTGACCGATGGCCAGTGTCGGGCGATTTTCTGCCCGTAGCGCGGTTGGGTTGGGCGTCCGGGCATTGCCGATGCGCGGAGCACCGTAATCGACCATCAACGTGCGGGCGCGGATGCGGGCCAGTGTCTTATAGAGATCGCGATGGATCCAGAACTCGTCGGTGCCCTTGCCGCGCCGTTGCACACGCCCCAGCGTGGCGCCGGCATTCAGTGTCGAGCGCACCGCGCGTTTGTGGTCCGGCTGTACCTCGGCGAGGTTGATCTCGGCCGTGAATCCGCGGTCTTCGTCGATCGGATGCATGTAGTGCAGCACCGTTTCGGCATTGGTGTTGATGTCGGGGAGCAGAGCTACGCCGACAAGCTTCTCCAGTTCGGCAAGATCGACGTTGGCCTTATCGGCTTCGAACGAGCGCTTGGCGACGATGGAGAGGAACTCAAACAGCTCGGCGCGCACCAGATAGCGCCGACCCACTTCGTCGAACTCCACGGCATTGATGGTCGCGCCGGCGTTGAGCACGCCCCGCACGCGCTGCGCGGAGTGAGGATCGAGCGTCTCCGGGCGCACTTCGGCCATGAAGCCCGATGCATTGGTGATCGCGTGCATGGCATTGAGCGTGGCGCGAGCGTTGTCGAGCGTATCAGGTAGCAACGCGTTCTCGATGATCGCCTCAAGTTGCTGCGAATTGCGGCCCTTGGGCGACGGCACGTCGGCAAGTGGCGAGCGCACCGCGTTTGCCCCGAACAGGCCCGTCATGAAGATCAGCGAGTCGATGCCGATGGCAATGGCAAGCGCTAGGTACGCAAGCCGGTTGCCGTCTTGAAACGCGTTCCACGACACGACGAAGCGGTGGGCTTTGTCGTCGCGGTTCATTTCCGCAAAGCTGATCTTGGTGCGCAGCTCGTCGGTTTCTTTGCTCGGCAGTCCGCTATCGGAAAGGCACTTCACGGCAAAGCCGAACAGCGCGTCCGTAGAGCGCTGGGCGGCGAGCTTGTCACCGCCGACGCAGTTGGCGTCGAAAGTCTTTGTGCCGGCCTGCAGCGTGAAAAGTGCGGCCGCTGACTCGCTGGCCTGCTTGGGATCGCAGTCGATGCCGGCAACTTTCGGCTTGGTGACGTCGGCAGCGAACATGGCACCATACAGTTGCGAGCAGCGCTGCTGCACCTCGCCGAGTCGTTCTGTGTCCGGATGCTGGCGGAATTCGGCGCGTGCGGTCTCGAACGCCGGCAGGACGCGGGCTGGATCGATACGCTGCTGTGCAGCATCTTCACCGCTCGCGTTGTCCTGCGCCATCCGGATGCGTTGGTTGGCGGTTTCTTCCTCGCCCTTATACTTGGCAAGCTCGCCATCGATGGATGCTAGCTCGCGCTTGATCTGTGCGATGCGCGTCTCTGATGTATCGAGGCGCTTTTTGGCATCTTTGACACGGTCGTCCTGGATCTTGTAGGCGGCCTGCATCTTGCTGAGGTCGCCCATGATCTGCCGATAGACAGGGCCGCGGCCCTCTTTCAACGTGCCTTCGACGCCCTGGCTCTCTGCCATGGCCTCGACCCGCTTGGCGTCGATCGCCTTCGAACGGCTGTCGAGCTCTGTCTTGGTCGCAGCGTAGTCTGCGGCGAGCGTCGCGCGGTCGGAGTCAAGACGTGCCAGTTCATCGGTCAGCGACGTCTTCTTGCCGGCGATGCCCGCCTGCCCGCTTTGCGCGGTCGTGATGCGCTCCTGCTGCTCTTTGATGCCGCGATTGCGTGTCTCGAGCTGGTCGTTGAAGTATTTCTCGATCTCGCCCGTCGACCCCTGTGCCGCCGAGGCAAGCCGATCGAGCTGTGCTTCGTAGGCGTGCCAGCCCTCGCTCTGGAACAGTGCCGCTGTCTGCTGCAGCTGCTGATTGGCGATGGTGTTGCCGATATCGGAGATGATTCCGCTCACCTGATTGGTAGCCCGCAGCTCCGCCACGCGTTCGCGCTGCTCCTTGGGGAAGACGACGTTGAAGCGGCTGTCGAAGGAGAAGAACACCGACGTCGACATGCAGGCGAGGAACATCACCCACAGCATCGAATTCTTGGCCATGATGCGCAGCGCCTGCGAATAGGGCGCCACCACATCTGCCCGGGCAAATACGGTCAGAAGGCCGAGCAGGCCGAAGACGAGCCCAGCAGCGGCGAGAGCTTTGATCCAGTAGTCCGCCTCGATGCCGTATTTCCACTGGTAGAAAGCGGCCGCCGCCGCGAGAAGTATGACGGCAGTTCCGATGACGGCGACCAGAGGAGCGGTGATGCGGGCATAGCCCGCTCGAGGCACAGTGCTCATCCCGGTGGCGAAACTCTCGCCGATCAGCCACGCGACGATGAGCATCACGCCGTGAATACCGAACGTGAACATAAGCGACAGCACCGGCTCTCCGGTGAAGTTCGTCATGCCATCCCACGTTGTCCAGCCGCCGGCGAGCGACAATACGATCGCCGCCGTGCCAAGCATGGCCAGCTGCCAGTTCGTGAAGAAGATCTCTTCAACGACCCGCCATAGACGCGGACCAACCTTGAAGAGGGCGATAAGAGCGCTGATCACCAGCACGGTGAGGAGAATGCTGCGTGCATACGCAGCCGGGTTCGCCATTACCGCATCGAAAGTCTGCTTCACGTCCATATGCATGTCCCGCTTGACCCGGCATCGACCGGAAAATCCGTCACCGCTTTGGTCATAGCGGCGCAAAGGTGACGCGACGATGCAGGATGACCACAGCTCCTGTCCGCTTCGCGGCAGGAATGCGGCGATCCCATGCACGACGAGATATGGTCGTGAATTCCGGATGGACCGGGATTGTTCCAAGACGCGTACCCGGCCGAGAATTGGGCATCGGGCGTCTTGAATGCAAGCGCAACGTGACTGCGTGCTTGATGACGCGAACGCGCAATTGGCGGCGGCCGCCCTAGACCGCTTCGAACAACGCCGCCGAACCCATGCCCCCAGCGACGCCGAGTGTCGCGATCCCCAGTCCGCGCCCTTTGCTTTCTCCGCGCGCTAGACGCGTGAACAGACGCGTGACGAGCACCGAGCTTGCCGCCGCGAATGGATGCCCGCGCGCGATCGCGCCGCCGTCGGGATTGAGCAGGTCGTCGTCGAGTTCGAGGCTGCGCATAAGGGCGATGGCCTGCGCCGCCGAGGACTCGCTCATTTCCACGACGCCGATGTCGGATGACTTGTAACCCTTGAAGCTGGCTTGCAATTTCCTCATTGCTTCGATGGGCGCTGCGGCCTCGTCCTCGGGGGAAGTACCGCGCGTGGCGTGGGCGAGCAGGCGCAGTCCGCGCGGCTTGCCCAGCGATGCCCACACGCCCTGCGATACGACCACGGCGACCGACGCCCCGTCGTGCAGGTTCGACGTGTTGCCCGGGGTCAGTGTGCCGTCCGGCGCCAAATACGGAGCGAGTTGCGCCAAGTCCTTGAAGTCCGGCGCGACGGAGCTTTGGTCTCTGGCTTCTTCGGGGTTGGACCGCAACGGTGCGATCTCGCCAACGAAGCGCTTGGCCTCGCGCGCCTGCTCCGCCTTGAGGTAGGAGCGCAGCACGTAGGCGTCCTGCTCGGCACGGCTGATACCGAGCCTTGCCGCGAGCGCCTCGGTCGATTCCAAGTGCGCGGGCCCTTCGCGCTCTTCGCCCGATCCGGGCTCGAAGCTGAGAAAGCGCGGTAGCTGCTGCATGCTCCGGGGCTTGGCAACACGCCAAGGGGCCATGGAAATGGCCTCGGCCCCACCAGCGACAATCGCCTCGGATTCGCCTAGCGACACGGCCCGCGCTGCCGCCACGACGGCGTCGAGCCCTGACCCGCACTGGCGGTCGAGGGTGGAGGCTGGGGTGGTTTCGGGCAGGCCCGCCGCCAGCGCGATGAGCCTTGCGGGATTGCCCCCCGCGGTAGCGTTGCCGATGATGAACTCATCGACCTGCTTGGGATCGAGCCCGCTATCTTGCAGTGCAACACCGATGAGGGGCGCGCACATCTCGTCGATGCGCCTGTTCTTGTGTAGTCCGCCAATGCGGCCGATCGCCGTGCGCCGGGCCGAAATAATGTAAGCCGATTGTGAAGGCATATTTGTTTATGGGCTCTCGAAATTGATACGCGAGAGAGCAACATGGGGCGCCAATATCCAGCGCCAGCTCCCGACTTCCATTGTCCGGTGGCCGCTAGCAACCATATGATGTTGGCGGAAAAGGGATGATTCCGGGGTGGGTTTATGAACCCTGCGCGCGGTCTGCCTATGCCTCGATCCGCCTCTGGTATAAAGTGCCCGAAACATGCTTGGGATGAAACGATGACCGTGGCCACCGCCAAGAGCCTCCCGTCGACGCAGGCAGAGCGTAAACTGGCAAAAGCCATCGAGAGAGCGAACCAGGCGTTCACAGAAAAGAACCTGCGCTTTACCAAGCTGCGGCAGGACGTGTTCGAGGAGATTGCGGCCACGCATGCCTCGATTGGCGCTTACGACATCCTCGCTCAGCTTGCCGAGAAAGGCACGCGCCTCGCCCCGATATCCGTCTATCGCGCCATCGATGCCTTGCTCGAGGCAGGGGTCATCCATCGCCTGGAAAGCAAGAACGCCTTCTTCGCATGCCGCCGCATGGACCATCGCACCGGACGCCGACCGATTTTCCTGTCTTGCGAGACGTGCAATACGGTTCAGGAAGTGGACTCGGAAGGTATTTTCGACACCATCGATCGGCTGGCGCGCGAGACTTCGTTCCAGCCCCGGGTGAAGTTCGTCGAAGTGTCCGGGCTGTGCCGCAACTGCCAGTCTAAGAAGGACTGATCCGACTATGCCGGAAAGCGTTGGAGTGACCGCTCCGGCCCCCAAGCCGTGCGGTCATGGCTCCGAGCATGCCTGTGCGCATCATTATGCGACTGACGCGGCCTCACTGCAGATCGATCCTGCAGCGTTGATCTCAGCGCGCGGCATCAGCGTTGCGCGCCAGGGTCGTGACCTGCTCATCGACGTGAACCTCGATATACACGCGCGCGAGATCGTCACCCTCATCGGGCCCAACGGCGCCGGCAAGACGACGCTCGTGCGCGTGCTGCTGGGACTGGAGCGGCCCGACAAAGGCGTCGTGCATCGTCGCCGCGATCTCAAGATCGGCTACGTACCGCAGCGTTTCGACAGCGATGCCGTCATCCCCATGACAGTCGAACGGTTCCTGATGCTTGGCGGCACTTACAGCAGCAACCGCATCGGCGAGATCCTTGAGCACGTCGATGCATCCGCTGTCCGCCACCAGCAGCTTGGCGAGCTTTCGGGTGGCCAGCTGCAACGCGTCGTTCTCGCCCGAGCGTTGCTGCGTGCGCCCAACCTCCTCGTGCTCGACGAGCCGGTGCAGGGTGTCGACTACAGCGGCGAGGCCGATCTCTACAACCTTATTGGGCGCCTGCGCGACGAGTCGGGCTTCGGCGTGCTGCTAGTCTCCCACGACCTGCACGTCGTCATGGCGCGTTCTGACAAGGTCATCTGCCTTAACCGGCACGTCTGCTGCTCGGGCGTGCCCGAGGCCGTGGCACAGCACCCGGCATACGGGCGTCTGTTCGGTCCCGAGGCGGCCCGGGCGTTTGCGCTCTATCGACACCACCATGATCACAGCCACGACCTCTCGGGGATGCCGCAGCCTGCTGCCGATGAGCCCGCAGGCGACGCCGCACGTGGAGACGAGTAGTGTTCGAGCCGTTCCTCCTGCGGGCGCTCGTCGCCAGCTTGGCGCTCGCCGTCGTCGCCGCGCCGCTCGGCTGCTTCGTCGTCTGGCAGCGGATGGCCTACTTCGGCGAGACTGTCGCGCAAGCAGGGCTCATCGGCGTCGCTTTAGGGCTCGCGTTTCAGATGGACGTCACCTGGGGCGTGCTCATAGTCGCCCTTGCTGTGGCCGCGCTGCTCATCTGGTTCGGACGGCAGAAGCTCGTGGCGCTCGATTCGGTGCTGGGTCTGCTGCACCACGCCGCGCTCGCCGCCGGCGTCATTGCCACCTCTATGATCAAGGGCGCGCCCGTCGATCTCACGGGGTTCCTATTCGGCGACGTCTTCGCCGTGACGCGTACCGATGTCACCATCATCCTTGTCGGGGGCGCCTTCGTGCTCGCCGTCGTGGCTTGGCTGTGGCAGCCGCTTCTGCGCCTTGCTGTGCATGAGGAGTTGGCTGCGGCCGAGGGAGTGGACCGCGACACAGTGCGCACCGCATTCATCCTATTGCTGGCCGTAGCCATCGCTGTGACCATGAAGATCGTCGGCATCTTGCTGGTCATGGCCTTCCTGGTGGTTCCGGCGGTGGCCGCACGCCCATTCGCCGGTACACCCGAGCGGATGGTGCTCCTGACGGCCCTTGTGGCGATTTTCGCCGTCGTTTCCGGGCTGTGGTTCTCCGTCGCGGTCGATAGCCCCGGCGGGCCGTCGATTGTGCTAATCATGTCGATCATCGCCGGGCTGTCGCTAAGCTGGGCCGCTTTCGGGCGCCCTGGTGCCCGACAGCGCGGCTAGAGGTCCGTAGCGGCCCTAACGCCGCCCTCTGGCCAAGTTGCTGGCGCTGGATTAGGTAGATCCTTGATGCCTCAGGCGGAAATGACCTCTATGCCGTCCTCTACCGATCTCATTGCTGCACGGCGTCGCGCGCATCCTGTCCGCGTGGCGGGCGTACTCGTCGGCGGCGACGGTCCTGTCGTCGTGCAGTCGATGACCAACACAGACACCGCCGACATCGAAGCGACGACGACGCAGGTCGCGGCGCTCGCCCGAGCCGGCTCCGAGCTGGTGCGCATCACCGTCGATCGCGACGAGGCCGCTAAGGCCGTGCCGCATATCCGCGACCGGCTGGTAAAGCTCGGCGTCAGCGTGCCCCTCGTCGGGGACTTCCACTACAACGGCCACACGCTCCTCGCCGATAACCCGGCGGCCGCTGAGGCGCTCGACAAGTACCGCATCAATCCCGGCAACGTCGGCTTCAAGGATAAGAAGGACCGTCAGTTCGCGGCCATCATCGAAACGGCGCTGCGCTGGAAGAAGCCGGTCCGCATCGGCGTCAACTGGGGCTCGCTCGACCAAGAACTCTTGACGCGACTCATGGATGAGAACGCGCGCGCTGCAACGCCCAAGGATGCCCGCGCCGTTATGCACGAGGCCATCGTGCAGTCGGCGCTGATTTCCGCCGCTCGCGCCGAGGAGCTGGGCCTTACCGCCAACGACATCATCCTCTCGGCCAAAGTCTCCGCCGTTCAGGACCTCGTCAGCGTCTACACATTGCTTGCCGCGCGCAGCGCCTATGCGCTGCATGTTGGTCTCACCGAAGCCGGCATGGGCTCGAAAGGCATCGTGGCTTCGACAGCCGGCATCGGCCTGCTGCTGCAGGCGGGCATCGGCGACACGATCCGCGTCTCGTTGACGCCCGAGCCCGGCGGCGATCGGACACTTGAGGTGCGCGTCGCCCAGGAAATTCTCCAATCGATGGGTCTCCGCGCATTCATGCCCGTCGTCACGGCTTGCCCCGGGTGCGGACGCACGACATCGACGGTCTTCCAGGAACTCGCCAGCAGCGTCCAGGAAATGATCCGCGAGCGCATGCCCGAGTGGCGCAGCCGCTATCCGGGCGTCGAGACACTCACCTTTGCGGTCATGGGCTGTATCGTGAACGGGCCGGGCGAATCCAAGCAGGCCAATATTGGCATCTCGCTACCCGGGACAGGTGAGGCACCGGCCGCGCCTGTCTTCATCGACGGAAAAAAGGTGACAACTCTCCGCGGTCCCAACATTGCCGCTGAATTCCGCAAGATCGTAGAGGACTATATCGAACGCCGATTCGGTGGGGACCGGCTCGAAGCATCGGCGCAAGAACGACACATGGCCTGAGGCGTGGCCATGGTCTGGGGGAAACAATGAAAACGAAGACGCCAACGTCGCGCATTGCTCGCCACCTCGTTCCCGCGAGCGCACTGATGCTCCTGGTCGCGGGCTGCTCGGGCTCGTCGCTACCCGATGTCGATCGCGTGTTTCTCTCAGCCGCTGGCGGCTGGGACCGCAATCGCGATGGCGTCGTCACATGCGATGAGTGGAAACAGTACGCAGGTGAACTGTTCGATGCGGCCGATTCAAATCGCGATGGCACAATCGACCGCACCGAGTACGCAAAAATCATCTCCACCGATCGCATGTTCGAAACGGTCGACTTCAGCTACTACGACGCCAACGGTGACGGCAAAATTGCGCGCACTGAGTTCGTCGACAAGCCGAACCGAGCATTCGCCCTGCTCGACAAGGGCAACGAGTGCAAGCTGACGGCGAGCCAGGTCGCCGGCGCGCGCGCGCATACCGAGCAGATCTTCGATTCCAAGAAGGCTGAGTCTGGCGACCCGCGCGAGAAGAGCACACCCGGCATGCCGAACTAGTCCGACCGAGCGACCATTTGCGCGGGCGTGGCCGCTGATCGCGGACGTCGGCCTGCTTCGTGCCGCTCATGTCGGACAGCAACGGCAGCCCCAATCAATCCTTGATTCTGTCTTGCGACAGCCATGACTAGGCCATTGATGGAGCCTAGTTTTTCGGCTGGACCCGCGTATGCGACGGGAACTTGCGCGCCGGAAGATCGTTCTCTGCGCAGAACTCATCGGACAGGAACGGGGATACTCGACATGAGGAAAATTCTGCTTGCCGGCCTTGCTGCCGGAGCATGGTCGGCCGGCGCCTTGGCCGCCGACCTTGGGCCTTACACTCCGCCGCCGCGATCCGAGCCCATCTACGAACCGGTGCGTGAGCGCGGGGCTTGGAACTGGCAGGGCCTCTACCTTGGTGCGAACGCTGGGTATGGCTGGGGCAACGACAACGCGGCCTACTACGGCCCCGGCGGCGGTGGCTCGCTCAACCCCGACGGTTGGTACGGCGGTGGCCAGATCGGCTACAACGCGCAATTCGACTGGCTAGTCCTCGGTCTCGAGGCGGACCTTCAGGGCGCCGACATCTCCGACTCCACGACGCTGAGCGGCGGCTTTTCCAACGTTACAACGGACATCGACTGGTTCTCGACTCTGCGCGGCCGCATCGGCGTTGCAGCAGGTTCCACACTCATATACTTCACCGGCGGCTGGGCTTTTGCCGACCTCAATCAGACGGTCAATACCCCAACGGTGTCGATGAGCAAGGATGGCGTTGAGACCGGCTACACGGTCGGCGGCGGTGTCGAATGGGCGATCGCTCCCAACTGGTCCGTGAAGACCGAGTACCTTTATGTCGATCTCGGCGAGCAGACGTTGTCAGGTCCCTCCGGCACTTACACGACCGATACCGATTTCCACACTGCGCGCGTCGGCCTCAACTACCGCTTCTGACGCAGGCTTGTGCCCGGCGGTCGGCACCCCAATAGGGAGTCGCCCCCCAGCCTAAGTTGCATAAATTTAGTGTGCGCGAGCGGCGGTAAATCGTGCCGCTTCGACGAGCGTCGCAGCCCTGTCGCCAAACAGCACGAGCTGGCGTTCAGCACCTTCGATGGCCGCGGTCAGCTCGGCGCGTGCCGCCGCGACTCCGATCTGGGAGACAAGAGTCGCTTTTCCGGCGGCGTGGTCTTTGCCCGTTGCCTTGCCAACGATCGCGGCATCCCCCTCTGCATCTAGGAGGTCGTCGGCGATCTGAAACGCAAGGCCCAGGTGCTCACCATATCGGCGAACGGCAGCGCGTTCCGCATCGGAAGCGTTCGCTAACACCGCGCCCGCCTCGCACGAGGCTGCAAGCAGCGCCCCCGTTTTCAATGCTTGCAGGCGACGCACATGCGCGACGCTCGCATCGGCGGGCTCGCCGCGCTTCTCCGCCGCAAGGTCGAGCATTTGGCCCAGCACCATCCCGCGGCCGCCGGCAGCGCGGGCGAGGAGCCGAGCCAGCTCAGATCGGACGAGGGGATCGTGATGGGCTTGCGGGCGCGCGACGATTTCGAACGCGAGCGTCAGCAGCGCATCGCCCGCGAGAATGGCTGTCCACTCGTCGAAGGCCTTGTGCACGGTCGGCAGCCCACGGCGTACAGCGTCATCGTCCATCGACGGCAGATCGTCGTGCACGAGCGAGTAACAGTGCACGCACTCGAACGCCGCTGCCGTATCCAGAGCCGGCGTAACGCCAAACAGCGCCGCACATTCCACAACGAGGAATGGGCGAAACCGCTTTCCGCCGCCAAGCAGCGCATGGCGCATGGCGGCTTCCAGGCGCTCGCCCTTTTCCGGCCCGCATTCTGCGAGCAATTCCGAAAGGCGCTGCTCGATTCGGCCCGCGGATGTGCCGAGCCTTTGCACGAACGTCATTCTAAGTTTACCTACCAGGGTCGCCCCGGACCGACCCGGCAGGGCGAAGAGCGAGCGGATACAGCATCGGGGCGATGCAGGCAAAGTATGGAACGGTCCAAGTCCCAGTCGCCCCACGTTGACCCGCAAGAACCCAATTCCGACAACCCGGCGCCAAATTCCGACGGCTCGGCGATGGACGAGAACGTCTTGCCGCCCGTCGATTCCACGGCCGAAGCCGACGCGACGCTACCGCAGCTGACCGAGGTTCATTTCGATCCGGCGGAACAGGAATTTTATGAGCAGCTGGAGCGGGAAACGACCCAGCCGGCGAGGACGCCCCCGGCAACCGACGTCGCCAATACCGAAGCGGTTGTGGCAACGCCGACCGACCTCGGTCCTGCCGAGCATAGTTGGGATGCCGCCGGGACCGTACCGGATCCAATCGAACCCGAGCCGCCGCCGCAGTCCAGCTCGATGCCGTTCGAGCCACGGCCGTTTGCTGTTCCTCCGCCACCTGGGCCCGATGTCTCACCATGGGAGTCGCTGTCCATATCCGACGTGGATCTGTCGGCGAACCATGAGCAAGAAACCGCGCCACCTGATGCGGCTCTGCCTGCCGCCGAAGCGCCCGCCTTCGATCCATCTCTCTACAGCGGCACAGACGTCCCGTCGCCGCCCGCTGAGCGCCCTGATCCGCCCTGGGATGCGTCAGCCGCCCGCGAACCAACTCTCCCGGAGCCGTCCTTGGAGCCGGAGCCCGAACTGGCGCTGGCGCCGCCTCTCACCGCTCCTGCCCGCGATGCCGAGACACAGGCCGAAGCGCCACGCCGCGACTGGCGAGACATGGTCCGCCGCGCTGCCAACGTGGCCTTTCTCATTTTTGCCGGCTGGTTCGTCGCCGTGCTGCTGCTCATCGTCGCCTACCGCTTTATCAACCCTCCATTCTCGATGCTGATGGCGCAACGCCTGCTCAGCGGCTCGCCGGTTACCAAGCAATGGGTGCCTATCGACCGCATATCGCCCAATCTGACGCGCGCCGTGATTGTGGCCGAGGATGGGCGCTTCTGTCAGCACTGGGGGATCGATTTCATCGAAGCGGCTAATGCGCTTCGCCGCGCCTCCGACGGCTACCCGCGCGGGGCGAGCACCATCACGATGCAGACGGCGAAGAACCTCTTCCTGGTGCCCGCCAAGAGCTACCTGCGCAAAATGGTCGAGGTTCCGCTGACTTTCGCCATCGAGCTCGTCTGGCCGAAGCGGCGCATTCTCGAGGTCTATCTGAATATCGTCGAGTGGGGCCCGGGAATCTTCGGCGCCGAGGCCGCTTCGCACGCTCACTTTGGCCGTTCGGCGGCGAGATTGACCCCCCGCCAGGCGGCTCAGCTCGCCGCGGTGCTTCCTAACCCCATCGTTCGCGATGCCGGGTCCCCCGGACCACGCACGTCCCGCAAGGCCTCCACGATCCAGGCCCGCGCCGCCCGCACCCGCGAAGCCTCGGCCTGCGTCGACATTCGACGTTAAGCCTATGTCCCCACTGGCACTCGCGCGGGAATGTGGGTATAAGGCGCCCCCATGTATGCCCCGCGGTGTGACCCACGCAGGGCGTAGACATGGACATCGGCTTCCCATAGACGGGGATTTTGGCGGACCTGCAAAGGTCCGAGCGAGGCTGATTTAGCCCGCGTTCCCGTCAGATTACGGAGTTAGGACTATGGCAGTTCCGCGGAAGAAAGTTAGCCCCATGAAGCGGGGCAACCGCCGCTCTCACGATTCGCTCACCGCGCCGACCTACATCGAGGACAAAGAGTCCGGTGAGCGTCGTCGCCCGCATCACATCGACATGAAGACCGGCAAGTATCGCGGCCGTCAGATCCTCGAGCCCAAGGCTGACGTCTGATACGAGCGGTTGGGGGAACGGATGCCCGTGGCCACCCGTTAGGGATCGTTTCGGCGTTGCAGCAGCAAGGGCCTCGTGGCAGAAGTTGTGAAGCCTAGTCACGGCAGGCCTAACAGGGGGAATCCGTAATGTCGCTGAGGTCGCTTCCGTCGATTATCCTCGCGTTTATCCTCTACAACGTCGTGGTGTTCGTCTCCGGCAGCACCGATGTGCTGAACAGCGCACTGTTTGAGCTGAACATGCTCAGCGGCGGCATGTGGAGATTCACCGTCGGCGATCTGATCGTCCTCTTCACGCTCCTGCTGCTCTTTGCCGAGCTTATCAAGGCCACCTACACCTCGACCACGTCGCTGGTCGATCATGGCCTGTCGATGGTGCTTTTCGTTGCCTGCCTTGTTGAATTCTTGCTCGTGCCGCAGGCGGCGACCTCGACCTTCTTCCTCGTCATGGTGGCGACAGCCATTGACGTCGTGGCCGGGTTTACCATTGGCATTCGCGTAGCACGCCGCGATCTGGCCATCGGTGGAGGCCTCGACTGACGTCGCGGCGCCCTGCAGCAGGCCAAGAAACAAAAAAGCGACCGTCACGGCGGTCGCTTTTTTCTTTGGGCTTCGAACGCAACGTGCAGGCCTAGCCCGGATCAGTCCGG
Organism: Hyphomicrobium sp.; assembly: GCA_041659545.1. Classification (GTDB taxonomy): domain Bacteria; phylum Pseudomonadota; class Alphaproteobacteria; order Rhizobiales; family Hyphomicrobiaceae; genus Hyphomicrobium_A. The sequence goes on along the minus strand of JBAZYB010000038.1, from coordinate 7,708 downwards.
GTCTTGCGTCAGCTTGTCGATCTTCTGCTGCATGTTCGCCAGTTGAGCTTTGAGTTCGCTGATCTCACTCGTCTCGCGAGCTGTCGGTTCCGCCTTGGCGGCTGCACCGGGAGCCTCGCCGCGTTTGCCCGGCATGCCTGTGAAGGGGCTCCACATCGATAGCGCCTGCTCGAACATCTGCATGTTCTTGCGCGCCTGGTCCTGGTAGACCTCGAACGCCGCCGAGGGATTGGAGAAGGCCGTCGCGAACTGAGCGCGGATCTTCTCCTGCTCCTTGACGAGGTTCTCGAGGCTGAACTGCAGGTACCCGGGAACCATGCGGCCGATGCTGTCGTCGTAGAAGCGGATCAGCTGGCGCAGGAACGGCACCGGGAGCAGCGTCTGCCCACCCACCCGGTTCTCCTGCTCGACAATGATTTGGGTCAGGACCGAATGGGTCAGGTCATCGCCCGTTTTGGCGTCATAGACCACGAAGTCGCGGTCTGAGCGCACCATCGCGGCGAGATCCTCGAGCGTCACGTACGTGCTCGTCTCGGTATTATAGAGCCGCCGGTTGGCATATTTCTTTATGACAACGGCTTCTCTTTTGTCGGCGGTAGCTTCGGGTTTGTTCAACATTGGAGGGCCGCTAATGGGTTTTTTGCACTGCGGCAGCGTAACACACCCCCACCACCCGGTGCCAGCCGTTTGTGTTGACCGCGCCAGCCAGATAGCGCATTAGCTGGCGGCAAGCCTAAGCTTTGGTAACACGCCGTTGAGCAACGCGGCCGGCGAGGGCCCTGAACATGGGCTGAGCCGCGCGCGGAGCGCGGATGAACTATGAAAATTTATGCGCTTGAGGAGGCGCCTTCCGGATGAGCGACGACAACACCATCGTCATTGCCAGCGCGGCACGTACCCCAGTCGGCGCCTTTAACGGCTCGTTGGCCAGCCTTCACGGTCATGAGCTCGGAAAAATAGCTATCACGGCCGCCCTCGAGCGCGCTGGCGTTGCGCCCGGCGACGTCTCCGAGGTCATCCTCGGCCAGGTGCTGACGGCAGGACAGGGCCAGAACCCGGCCCGGCAGGCATCGATCGCCGCCGGCGTCCCCGTCGACAGCCCAGCATGGGGCCTCAACCAGGTTTGCGGCTCGGGCCTGCGCGCTATCGCGCTGGGCGCTCAGCAGATCCAGACCGGCGCCGCCAAGATCGTCGTCGCCGGCGGTCAGGAGAGCATGAGCCAGTCCAAGCATGCTGCGCACATGCGCAATGGCACCAAGATGGGCCCCGTCGAGTTCGTCGATACGATGATCAAGGACGGACTGTGGGATGCCTTCAACGACTATCACATGGGCACCACGGCGGAGAACGTCGCGCGCCAGTGGCAGATCACCCGTGAGGACCAGGACAAGTTCGCCGTCGCCTCGCAGAACAAAGCTGAAGCCGCCAAGAAGGCAGGCAGGTTCAAGGACGAGATCGTTCCCGTCACCATCAAGGGCAAGAAGGGTGACGTCGTCGTTGCCGATGACGAGTACATCCGCGACGGCGCTACGCTCGAAAGCGTCACCAAGCTGCGCCCCGCGTTCGACAAGGCAGGCACCGTTACCGCCGCCAACGCTTCGGGTATCAACGACGGCGCCGCTGCCGTCGTGCTCATGACCGCCGCCGAAGCCAAGAAGCGTGGCATCGAGCCGCTGGCACGCATCGTCTCTTGGGCGCAAGCCGGCGTCGATCCCTCGATCATGGGCACCGGCCCGATCCCCGCTTCGAAAAAGGCGCTGGAGAAAGCCGGCTGGGAACCCAAGGATCTCGATCTCATCGAGGCCAACGAAGCGTTCGCGGCTCAGGCCTGTGCGGTCAACAAGGGCGTCGGCTGGGATACGGACAAGGTCAACGTCAACGGCGGCGCCATCGCCATCGGACATCCCATCGGTGCCTCCGGCGCGCGCGTTCTGACGACGCTGGTTCACGAGATGAAGCGCCGCGGCGCCAAGAAGGGCCTCGCCACTCTTTGCATTGGTGGCGGCATGGGCATCGCGATGTGCGTCGAGCGCGACTGATCAAACTCTAAAGTTGCCGGCTTCGGCCGACGATGGTCGTGGCCGGCACCCACCTTGATTAAAGCAACAAAAGACCATTCTGAGGGAGGTTCTACATGGCTCGTGTCGCCCTGGTGACGGGAGGGACGCGTGGCATTGGCCACGCTATTTCCGTCGCCCTCAAGAACGCCGGCTACCGCGTCGCCGCCAACTACGCAGGCAATGACGCTGCGGCTCAGCAGTTCCAGGCAGAGACCGGCATTCCCGTCTTCAAGTGGAATGTGGGCGACTTCGACGCTTGCGCCGCCGGCATCGCACAGGTGACCAAGGAGGTCGGCCCGATCGACGTCCTCGTCAACAACGCCGGCATCACGCGCGACGCCATGCTCCACCGCATGACGAAGGAGCAATGGAACGAGGTCATCAACGTCGACCTGGACAGCCTCTTCAACACGTCGCGCCACGTGATCGATGGCATGCGCGCCCGCAGCTTCGGCCGCATCATCAACATCTCGTCGATCAACGGCCGTAAGGGCCAGATGGGTCAGACGAACTATTCCGCCGCCAAGGCTGGAACGCACGGCTTCACCAAGGCGCTGGCCTACGAAAGTGCTGCCAAAGGCATCACCGTCAACACGATCGCCCCAGGCTACATCGCCACCGAGATGGTTGCCGCTGTGCCCAAGGAAGTGCTCGAAACGAAGATCATTCCGCTGATCCCCGTCGGTCGCCTCGGCGAGTCCGAGGAGATTGCGCGCACCGTGGTCTTCCTTGCAGCCGACAGCGCCGGCTTCATCACCGGCGCCTGCCTCGACGTCAATGGCGGCCACTACATGGCGACCTGATCGCCGAGCATACTGCTGAAAATAAAAATGGCCGGGCGTTTGCCCGGCCATTTTCATATCTGCTATCGCTTTGCCAGAGCGCCGCGTCAGCCACGCAGTCGCGTACGAATGATGCGCGGGTAGTCATCGCCCTGCTCGCCGCCGGTTGGGCGACCTTCCTCGTAGTTCCACCAGCGGTCCTGACGTCCGGCATCGCCGAACTCGCCACCGGCACCCTGCACGGGGGCGCCGCCGTCGCGGGATTGTACTGGCGCGCTCATGCTCTGCGGCTGGCGCGAGGGCGCGCTGTTCGGCTGCACTGCTGCGCCACGCTGCTGCGGAACTGGCGCAGCGAACCACGCTTCGATCAGGTCCAGCTCGTCGGCGGACAGGCTGAGACCCTGTCCACGGCACCGTGCCACGACGAAATTGCGGAAGCGCGAGGCAAAGAGGCTGGGCGAAGCGCCCTGGTCGAACCAGGGGTCAGCCTCGCTGACGACATCGAGCACGAAGCGCACGTCGTCGCGACGGATATCGATGCCCAGCATCTCAGCGCGCTTGACAATGTTGGTCAGCGTCTGCTGACCGGCCAAACCGTTGGCAGAGATCTCCTGCGCCATCACATCGAACAAGGTGCGGTAGTCCTGCGGAGACAGCGTCGGTGCCTGGCTTGCCTCGTGGATGCGCGCAATCGACTGTTGGATGGCCGCTGCACCCTGTGCGGTGCGCTGCGGTGCCGTCACTGCGGGCTGCTGCATCGGCCCCGGTTGAGTCGACATGGGGTCGGGCTGGTTGCCGCCAACAGGACCGCGCTGAGTCGGAGCGGGTCCCGTAGGAGCCGCCGCAGCAGGGCGCTGCGCCGGCTGCATGCCGAGTAGCGGAGCCAGCGCACGCTGGGCAAACGAGGGATCGGTGGCAGGTTGCTCTGGACGCGCCACATCGTTGCGCGCTCCCATGCGCGGGTCCGCCCGTGCTTCGATGCGCGGCGCATCGCCCTGAATGGCGCGGTTCGCGTCGTAGGCGAAATACGGAGCCTGCGCTGTAAGCTTGATATCGTCCGGAAGTCCCCGTGCGAGAAGGTCACGGAAGCTTCCAGTGCCGCCCCACGCCGATCCGGCCGTCTTGTCGTGACCGAGCACACGCACGCAGCGATCGGCCAGGGCTTCGAGCGCCAGAGGCTGATCTGCGGTGCGCACGGCGTTGGCGACTTCGGCGAGGATCTCGTTACGAACGCTTTCGATCGAGGCCGCACTCGGCAGTGCCTGCTGCTCGGGTTGATTGCGGCTGGGAAGCTTCCCATCGATCAACAGAGCAAGGAAATCAGCCTCGCGAATTTCGGCGTCGCAGATGGCGGTATAGGGCGAGGCGGTATGATCGTTCGAGAACACCACCGTCCGCCGCGCATGTGAGCGCAGACGATGCAGAACCGGCGTGAAGTCCGCGTCCGCTGAAAGGATCACGTACTCGTCGAACCGCGTCTCGTGGGTGAGCAGGTCGCGGACGTCCATCACCATGCGGATGTCGGCGGAGTTCTTCAACTGCGCGGTGAGCGGCGGGCAATCGACCACCTCGAACCCCGCGCGCAGGAAGTGGTGGCGCACGAACGGGAACGAGCTCATGTCGGTCGAGTTGTCGCTCTGGTTCCGGCGTGGGACGGGATTGCCGTAGCAGCGATTGATCACAATGCGCCGTTCGACATCCATCGCCGGCGAATTGGTCGGCGTCATCAGCGCTCCGGAGGCGATTTCCTTCAGCCACAGACCGGCATCTTTCGAGAAGCGCTTCGCCGCCTCCTCGTTCTTTCGCTTCAACGACAAGTAGACGTTGTCGTAGTCGACGAACACCGTGGTCAGAATTGGCCCTGATGACTCGCGCTTCATAACCGGCATCCCCCGCGTGGACGTAAAAATATTCGCTGCAACGACTTTTTGGTGAGTCGCCTTCCAGCGGCAACCGCCCGCCGTCCATGGTCAGGGGAAAACTCTGCGATGTCGGTCGGTTAGCCGGGTTTACGAGCGATCGTTAGCGGTGGAAAACCCAAATGTGAGCCTTGCATGCAACAGCCGCCTGCGCCGGCCCTGCCACACCCTTAGGCTCCCGGCGGAGAGAATCCCTTCGGCGCCAGCTCGAATGTTTCAAACATGAAGCCAGGCGCTACCGTGCACCCGACGAGCGTCCATGCGCCGAGGCTTTTTGCGCTCTGCCAATGGCCTGGAGGCACGATTCCCTGCGGCCGCTCTCCGGCGGCAAGATCGGCGCCGAGGCGAACCTCTTCGGCCGTGCCGTCCGGCGGGGCAATCGACAGCAACAGCGGCGCACCGGCGTGCCAATGCCAGACCTCGGCGGCATCGACGCGATGCCAATGCGAAACGTCTCCCGCTGCCAGCAGAAAATATATCGCCGTCGATGCAGCGCGCTCGCCCTCGCCGCGGCAATCGCGGAACGTTTCGCGATAATACCCGCCTTCGGGATGCGGCTTCAGTTCGAGGATGCGGATCACATCGTCCGCGCTGAGCTCAGCCATTGCTCAGCTCTTGTTCTTGCGTTCACGAATGGCGGCGAACACGTGCCAGTCGGGGGCATAAAGCATACCGAGCTTGGCGCGGATGGCGGTGACGTGAGGACGCAAGAAGGGGTTAGTCTCCAGTTCGCGATCAAGGCGTGTGGGCAGCGTCGGCTTGTTGATCTGGCGTAGCTGATCGATCTCCTTGGCGCGGTTGACCAGCGCCAGATTGTCGGGCTCCAGCGTCAACGCAAAGGCGGCGTTGGACTGCGTGTACTCATGCCCGCAGTAGATCTCTGTATCGATTGGCAGTCGCATCAGCTTCTGTAGTGAGCGCCACATGGTCTCGGCAGTACCTTCGAAGATCCGCCCCGCGCCGAGGGCGAAGAGGGTGTCGCCTACGAACACAACTTTTGCTTCGGGGATCCAATAGGCAATATGACCGAGCGTGTGCCCCGGCGTGTCGATGACCTTGATATCGAAGCTGCCGAACTTGACGTCGTTTCCTTCGCCAACTTCGACGTCAATGCCCGGGATTCGCTCTGCTTCCGCCTTCGGCCCGATGACAGTACAACCCGTCGCGTCTTTAAGCGCCAGGATGCCCCCCGTATGGTCCGCATGATGGTGGGTCACCAGAATATGCGTCAGCTTCCAGCCCTTCGCCTCCAACTGTGCCAGGATCGCCTTGGCGTCAGGCGCATCGATCGACGCCGTGACGCCTGCCTCGGGATCGTGGATCAGTACGCCGTAGTTGTCGGAAAGGCAGGGAAATTGCTCGATTTCGAGCTTCGGCATGCGGACCGGCTCTCTTTCTGGCTAGACAGCGCGAAGCAGGAGGGTAGCGGCGTGACCAGCCGAAGACAACGCACCTGCGCATCGAAGCTTGAAAAGCCGTGTGAAGCCGTCAGATTGGCGGTCAACGCAATGGACCCGAGCCCATGCTGCTAGACATCGACGATCTCCAGCAGTTCTACGCAACGCCGCTCGGCCAGACGGTGCGCCGGCTGCTGACGCACCGCATCCGCGCGCGCTGGCGAGGGTTACAACAATCGACGTTGATTGGCCTCGGCTACGCATCTCCCTATCTCGGCGCCTTCCGCGGCGAGGCGCGGTGCCTCGGCGCACTGATGCCCGACAGCCAGGGCGTCGCCCGTTGGCCGCGCGAGGGCCCGACGCAAAGCGTGCTCGTAGATGATGATCGCCTGCCGCTCGCCGACGAGTCCGTCGACCGGCTGCTTGCCGTGCACTGCCTCGAAGTCGCCGAGCACACACGTCACCTGTTGCGCGAGATGTGGCGTGTGCTCGCGCCAGAGGGACGCTTGATCCTGGTCGTGCCCAATCGGCGCGGCGTGTGGGCGCGCCTCGACAACACGCCATTTGGACAGGGGCGGCCCTATAACCGCCGACAGCTCGATCAACTGCTCTGTGAAGCCATGTTCTCGCCGCTCGACTGGGGCGGTGCGCTCTATTTTCCCCCGCTCGGCCGACGCGTTCTGCTGCGCTCATCCACGGCCTGGGAGCGCGTCGGCGAAGGCATCTCGCCGGCCTTCTGCGGTGTCCTCATCGTCGAGGCGAGCAAGGAACTCGTGGCGCCAATCGGCAAGCCGGCGAAAGCGCGCGTGCTACGCAAGCCTGTGCTGCAAGCGTTCCCGGCTCGCCGCGACCGCACGTGAAGGGCGACGCCTCAGCCCGCTTCGCGGAAGCTCTGCGCCGTTTGCAGATCGACGGAAACGAGCTGCGAGATGCCCTTTTCCGCCATGGTGACGCCGAACAGCCTGTTCATGCGCGACATGGTCATCGGATGGTGTGTGATGACGAGGAAGCGCGTATCCGTATCCGCCGCCATGCTCTCCAGGAGCCGGCAGAAACGGTCGACGTTGGCATCGTCGAGCGGCGCATCGACCTCGTCCAGCACGCAAATGGGCGATGGATTGGTAAGGAACACCGCGAAGATCAGCGACATCGCCGTGAGGGACTGCTCGCCGCCCGACAACAACGACAGCGTCGCCGGTTTCTTTCCCGGCGGCTTGGCGATGATTTCCAGCCCCCCCTCTAGGGGGTCTTCGCCCTCGATCATTTCGAGCCGCGCCTCGCCGCCCCCGAACAGCGTCGAGAACAGCCGCCCGAAGTGCGCATTCACCGCCTCGAACGCCTCCTGGAGCCGCTTGTGCGCTTCTCTATTCAGCTGCGCGATAGCACTGCGCAGCTTGGCGATGGCGTTCTCGATATCGGCTTTCTCAGTCTCGAGACCGCCGGCCTGAGTGCTCACCTGCTGCAGTTCGTCGTCGGCCGCGAGATTAACGCCGCCCAGGCGCTCGCGATCGCCTTTGAGGCCCGCTAGTTTGCGCTCGACATCGGCAAGC
>JBAZYB010000037.1:0-20962 GCA_041659545.1 Hyphomicrobium sp. | reverse complement strand
CTTCGCCAATGGGCGTCAAATCGATGCCAACTCGATCAACTGGTCGAGCGTCGATATTCGCAGTTTCAGCTTTCAGCAGCCGCCCGGACCCAAGAATGTCCTCGGCGATGTGAAGTTCATGTTCCCGAACTCGCATGACGTCTACATGCACGACACACCTGAGCGTAACCTGTTCGGCAAATCGTTCCGCGCCTTGAGCCATGGCTGCATGCGCGTTCACGAGCCTCGCCGCCTCGCCGAGGTTCTGTTGGCTGAGGATAAGGATTGGTCGCCTGCCAAGGTGCAGTCGATGTTCAACGGTGGTGGCAGTGTGGCCCTCGACAAGCACATCCCCGTCCACATCACCTACATGACGGCGCGTGTCGACGACGATGGCCGTCTGCAGACTTACGGCGACTTCTACGGCCTCGACGGTCGCACGTCCGCTGCCCTGACCGGCAAGTCGATCCGTTTCGAACAGCCAAGCTATTCCGATGACGCCGTGGCGACGAGCGACCCGGAAGGTGGCTCACGACCCGCGACGCAGCAGCAGCGCCGTCGGTCGAAAAAGCAGGCACAAGGCGGTCCCGACAATCTCGCTGACGCCATCAGCAACTTCTTCTCGCCCTAAGCGGGAGGCACGTTAAGCGTTGCGGCGGGCATCGAGCTCGCCGTGCGCGATCTCCGCCAGCTTCTCGTCGACGATCCTGCGGTCGAGCGGGAATCCAGCCGCAATCCACCACTCCTCGAAGGCCGACAGCACGCGCCCCACCGGCGGGCCTGCCGGTATGCCGAGCCCCATGATGTCGGCGCCACGCACTGGCAACTCCGGCGCGCTCCACCGCTGTGGCAGGCGCACGCGCTTGGCGCGCACCGCATCATCGGCAGGATCGTCCGATCTGGCCCAATCCAGCAGCGCACCGTCGACGAACGCGATTGCCCCATGGCGGTAGATGAACGCCTTGGCGTCGGCTTCGTCAGTGCGCGGGTCGAATGCGCGACTGCAGCGAGAGGCGTTGGCAAGACGTTCTGCCTCGGCTCCAGACAGACGCAGTTTGTCGCGCAGATCGTCCGCCGCGCCCGTCGCCAGTGCTGCAAGCCGCAACACGGCATCGGGCGCCTGGCCGAGTTCCGTCTCGATGGCCGCGAGGTGCCGCATGGCTGCGACGTCGCCCGCCACACCGATAAGCGGCTTGATCAACCCATTTTCGCGCATCGACGTCAGCGCGGTGACCGCGCCAGGGGCGCGCAGTAGCAAAAGCAGCTCGGCGCGGATGCGCTCGGCCGACAACTGCGCGAGCCCGGTCTTCTCGGCGCGCGCTGCTGCAAGCGCCTGCGCGTCGGGCGCCGTACCCTCGCCATACTGCGCCAGGAAGCGGAAGAAACGCAGGATGCGCAAGTAGTCCTCGCGAATGCGCTGACCCGCGTCTCCGATGAACTTCACGCGGCGCAAACTAAGGTCGCTGTAGCCGCCCAGTGGGTCGTGCACGACGCCGTCGGCGTCGCAGTAAAGCGCATTCATCGTGAAATCGCGGCGCATGGCGTCTTCGCGCCAGTCGGTCGTGAAGGTTACGCGTGCATGCCGGCCGAAGGTCTCGATGTCTCGCCGCAGCGTCGTCACTTCGAAGGGAATTTTGTCGACGATGACCGTCACCGTGCCGTGCTCGATGCCCGTAGGAACCACGTGCAATCCGGCGCGCTTCGCCAAGGCCATGACCTCGTCTGGTCGCGCCGTCGTAGCGATATCGACATCCTCGACCGGAACGCCCATGAGCGTATTGCGCACGGCCCCACCGACGGCTCGAACACCCGCTCCTTCGGCGCTCAGTGCCGCGAATAGCTCGCGCGTCGGCTGCCGCTTTAGCCATTCGGCGTTGGCTAGGTTCGGAAGGTCGGCGCTGACCTTGGATCGCGCCATGGAATATCCCGCTTCTCTCAGTCGATATGGCCTGGCTGGATGCGCCCATCCTTGAATGCGGGCGGCGTATAGACCTGCCCGGGCTTACCACCCGTTGTGGAACCGAACATCACCAGCGTGAGGACGACGAGCACCGCCCCGGCAACGAACAGCCAGATTAGCGGCGCATCATCGAGCACGCGCGTCGCTTGCGGTTTCTCTTCACGCGTCATGTAGACGTAGGCGGCATAAACGATGGCCGGCAGCAGAAACAGAAAGATGTTTTCGGCAACGATGCGGATCATGCTGAAAAGATCCTCTTGTGCATGTTTCTCATTATGCCGGCTGTTGCACCCCAGATGTAGCGCTCGCCGAAGGGCATCGCGTAGAACCTCCGCTCCTGGCCCCGCCAGAAGCGCGTTTCCGTTCGATGGTTTGCCTCATTCATGAGGAAGGCAAGCGGGACTTCGAAGGCATCGGCAACCTCGCGCTCGTCGAGCTTCAGGGCAAAGCCCTCCCGTACCAAGCTGACAACCGGAAAAATTCGAAACCCGGTGCCGGTGCGATAGGCATCAAGGTATCCCAGCGGCTCCACAAATGATGGGTCGAGGCCAACCTCTTCATGTGCCTCGCGCAACGCCGTCGCCATTGGATCACGGTCGGTTGGCTCCATGCGCCCCCCGGGAAAAGCGATCTGCCCGGCATGGCTGCGCAAAGTATCGGTGCGCTGCGTGAGCAATACGGTCAATTCCGCCCGCGCGATCACCGCAATGAGCACCGCTGCCGGCGCGAGCGGCGCCCGCGCAAGCTCCGGAACAAGCTCCGGGCTGAGATCGAAGTCGCTCGGTGTGTCGGGGGCGTCGGGATCGCCAATCGGCGCGGAAAGGCTAAGTCGGGCCAGGGCCAGACTGCGGAAGCCCATTTCCGAGAACGGTGATGTGGCCGCTGTACTCACGCACTGCATATCGCACCCGGCCTCGTGAATTCCAAGCCACCAGTAGGGCCGCTAGCTGTTTCTGGGCAGGTTGGGCTCGCTAACGCTTTGCAAATCACGATAACGTCCAAGTGTCACGCGAACTTGGCCCTGTCGAAGAAAGGAGGATCGGTGCCGATGTGGCATTGCCGTCGAATGATCGTCACGCTCGCTGCTCTTCTGGTGGCGGCACATGCGTGGATTGGCGCCGCGACGGCAGCAAGTGTTCAAGACTTTGTGGCGACGCTCCCCGCACAGCAGCAGGATGAGTTTGTCGCCTGGCGCACCGCCAAGAGCCAGCATGACCGCCTTCTCGATGCGTATTGGAAGCAGATCGAGACAAAACGGGCCGGACGTCGCGCCAAGCGCGCGAAGACCAAATTCTTCGATGGCGACGACTACGTCTGGACCTTCCCGCCGACCTATAAGGGTCCTAAACTGAGCGCCGAGCTCGATCGCAAATGGACGCGCTTCCTTGCCTCCCAGGAGCGCAAGGAGCCGAGCAAGCCGCCCACGCCAATTCCCGGGCTGGATGACTACCTCGCCGCCGCCAAGCAGCACTATGGCTTCCAGCCCACCCGCATCTCCGAGCGCGAGTTTAAGCGCCGCTATGCCCATGAAGCGCTCACCCTGGGGCTGAGCCCCGAGCAGGTGGTACGCGTCTACGCCCTGGAGACTGGCGGCGACGGCACCGCGGATATGCAAGCCGGCATCAATCCCATCACAAAGAAGGGCAAGCCGATCTCGTCGGCCTTGGGCTATGCCCAGCTCCTGCATGCCAACACCATTGGCGAGCTCGTGAAGCACGGCGACGGCTTCATCAAACGCTTGCAGCGCCTGCAAGCCAACGCCAAAGACCCCGGCCGGGCGGCTGAACTGCGGCGCAAGATCGCCTCGCTGCAGGCAATGATGCGCAGCGCCAAGTCCGTGCCGAATAATTGGTATCGCCACGTCGCCTTCGCCAAGACGACGAAGGGCTACGGAATGCACGCCATAAATCTCGATGGCGACCTCGGTCCCTGGCTGCAATCGCTCAAGCTGCGCGGCCTGAAGGATTTCGCCGCGCGCAAGGGCGTGACCAACCTCTCCGGCGAGGAGATAGAATTGATGAACCTGTCAGGTCCCGGGACGGGACTGGAAATGATGCAGCCCACGGGATTGACGGCACCGACGCCGAACTTCTTCTCCCGGCGGGCCTACTATGTGAACAAGATGGTCATCGACAAGACGACGGCCGAGTTGCTCGCCGAGTTCACCAGGCGGATGGACCGCAGCGTCCGTAAGCCCGGCGCCGTAGAGTTTGCCGAGGCATTCGAGGAAGTCTCTCCGAGGTCGCAGAACGCCGTACAGCCAGCGAAGTTGCCCTGGCGTTGATGCCTCAACTCGAGGATACCGGCCTGTGATTTCCCTCCAGCGATGCAGATTTGCATCGGACACGGCGGCGTCCGACGACTAGGATAGAACCCAACGAATGGGGGCCGGCATGCGTGGCAGAGTTTGTGGGCGTGTGTTTTCTGCATGCCTTGTCCTTTGTGGGGTAGCACTCGCTGCGGCCGGCACGCCGGCTCAGGCGCAGGATTGGTTCCGCATCCCGGACTTCGCCTACGCCTCGGATGCCGAGCTAGGCGCGATCAACCGCACCGGTTTCATCCTCTCTCCGGACTGGAGCTTCAGCGACGAGCTGAAACTCGGGGGCACGGGCGGCAGTCTTCTCGATGATCCGGACGGCTTCGCTATCGGCGCCAAGGCTGGCTACGACTATCAGGTCGGCGGCATCCTCGTCGGCGTCATCACCGACGCTTTCTATTCCTTCGCCGACGGCAATGGCGTCGGAGGACTCAAGTCAGACCTCAATTATTACGGCACGGTCCGCGGCCGCCTCGGCGTCTCGTTGGGTCGCTTCCTGCCCTATGCCACAGCCGGCTATGCCTACGGCGGCCTCAAAGTGACCAACGGCTCGGGCGTATCCGACAGCGAGACCCTCAGCGGCTGGACTTACGGCGGCGGTCTCGAGTTCGTCTGGAACAACGACATCACGCTGCACGGCGGCTACCGCCGCATCGACTTCGACGATGCAACCTTCTCGTCGCTTCCTCTCGGAAAGAATACACTCGCGCCTGAGATGGACGTCATCGACTTCGGCTTGGTCCGCCGCTTCTAAGTCCAGCTCCGCTTCAACGATTCCCGATCGGCGGCCGCGACTTCGCGCGCGCCCAGGCGCTTTCCTGGCCCAACTCCGCGCCGGCGGCCAGCTCCCCGGAGGGGAGTCGCCGGGGCCAACCAATTAGGGCCACATAACGATCGGCGGCATGGACGACAGGATCGAGTCGACGTTACCGCCCGTCTTCAGGCCGAAGACCGTCCCCCGGTCATAGAGCAGGTTGAACTCGACATAGCGTCCGCGCCGGATGAGCTGCTCCTCGCGGTCGGCCTCCGACCACGGCATGGCGAAATTGCCCCGCACCAGCATCGGGTAAACGCGCTGAAATGCGCGCCCCACGTCCTGCGTGAACGCCAGGCCTGCGTCCCAGCCACCCTCTTCCGCCGCGGGTGTTAGGTAGTCGTAGAAGATGCCGCCAATCCCGCGCATCTCCTTGCGATGTGGAAGGTAGAAATATTCATCGCACCACGTCCTGTAGCGCTGATAGTCGGCGACGGTGTGCCCCGCACAGGCGCCGTACATGGCAGCGTGGAAGGCCATGGTGTCGGCATCGCTTTGGGTGCGCCGGCGCTCCAGCACCGGTGTCAGATCCGCCCCGCCCCCGAACCACCACTTCGAGGTGACGACCATGCGCGTATTCATGTGCACGGCGGGCACGTTCGGGTTCTGCGGGTGCGCGATGAGCGATATGCCCGACGCCCAGAACTGCGGGTGCTCCTCGGCCCCAGGGATCTGCTTGCGGAATTCGGGCGAGAACTCGCCGAACACCGTCGATGTATGCACGCCGACTTTCTCGAACACGCGCCCGTGCATCACGCTCATGACGCCACCGCCGCCCTGGGCCCCGGTATGGTCCGAGCGTTCCCAGGGCGTGCGCTCAAATCGCCCTGCCGGCCGATCGGACAGCGGAGCCCCAGCGGGAAGATCGTCCTCCAGCCGCTCGAACGCCGCGCAGATGCCGTCGCGCAGTTCCTGGAACCAAGCCCGAGCCTTCTCCTTGTGGTCAGTCAGCTCCGTAGTGTCACTCGTTGCCGCAACCTCGGCCATTCCTCACCCCTGACCCATTTTGTTGGCGCAATTCCCCCTATATATCCCCTGCAACGATGTCTAGGGGCGCAACTCCGTAGCCGCTCCCAAGACCAGGAAAAACCGAAACATTTTGCGCCTTGCGGTGCTTATGCGAGCATCTGCAGGCGCCTTGTCGCCCGCGCTGGGGTTAGAAACTATGATCGCTCGTATCTTCCACTGGCTCGAGACGCACGTTGAATCCTTCCCGCCCGAGCAGCCGGCGATGCCGCCAGCCTCGTTCTGGGGCTTCATCTCTCACTATACGCGCCCGTTCTGGCCACTCATCGCGTTGTCCGCTGGATTGTCGGCAACGATCGCTCTGATTGAGGTCTCGCTGTTCGGCTTCCTCGGCAATCTCGTCGATTGGCTGAGCAAGGCCGACCGCGCGACCTTCTGGTCGAGCCACGCGGCCTTTATTGTCGGGATGGGCGTCATCGTTCTGGTCGTGCTGCCGGGTCTCAAGTTCTTCTACGAGTCCGTCATCCACCAGGGCTTGATCTCCAACTTCACCATGCGCACCCGCTGGCAGGCGCACCGCTACGTGCTTCGCCAGTCCATCGACTTCTTCAACAACGACTTTGCCGGTCGCGTCGCCACCAAGGTGATGCAGACGGCCATGTCGGTGCGCGAAGTGGTGATGAAAATCACCGAGGTGCTGCTCTACGTAGCGATCTACTTCACCGGCGCCGTAGCCCTCTTTGCGGCCACAGATCTGCGCCTGTCCGCGCCGTTGCTTATCTGGCTCGCCGGCTACCTGGTCGCCATGCGCTACTTCATCCCGCGCCTCGGCAAGCTCTCGCACATCCAGTCGGACGCACGCTCCGTAATGACGGGACGCGTCGTCGACAGCTACACCAACATCGCCACCGTCAAGATGTTCGCTCATGCCGAGCGCGAGGATAGCTACGCGCAGGAGAGCATGCAGACCTTCCTGACGACCTCGCAGCAGCAGATGCGTCTCGTCACGCTCCTGACGGTAGCGCTCAACTATCTCAACGCGCTGCTGCTTTTCTCCGTCGCCGGGACGGCGCTCTGGCTGTGGTCGATCAGTGCCGTCACCACGGGTGCCATCGCGCTTTCCGTCGGCCTCGTCCTGCGCCTGCAGGGTATGTCGCATTGGATCATGTGGGAGGTCGCCGGCCTCTTTGAGAACATCGGCGTCGTGCAGGACGGCCTCGAGACGATCGCCCGCGGGCGCACCGTCCTCGACGTGCCGAATGCCAAGCCCCTCACCGTCGACAAGGGCGAGATCGTTTTCGATCACATCAGCTTCAACTATGGGCGCCAGTCCGCATCGGAACGCGGCAGCGTCATCGAGGATCTCTCGCTGCGCATCGCGCCCGGCGAGAAGGTGGGCCTTGTCGGCCGCTCGGGAGCCGGCAAGTCGACGCTCGTCAGCCTGCTGTTGCGCTTCTACGATCTCGACTCGGGCCGCATCGTCATTGACGGGCAGGATATCTCACACGTTCAGCAAGACAGCTTGCGTGCCCAGGTCGGCATGGTCACCCAGGACACCTCGCTGCTGCATCGCTCGGTGATGGACAACATCCTCTATGGCCGTCCCGACGCCGTGGAGGCCGATGCCATGGCGGCGGCCCGCAGAGCGGCGGCGCACGATTTCATCGGCAACCTGGAGGACATGAAAGGTCGTCAGGGCTATGAGGCGCACGTTGGCGAGCGTGGCGTCAAACTCTCTGGCGGCCAGCGTCAGCGCGTCGCCATTGCCCGCGTGCTGTTGAAGGACGCGCCCATTCTGGTTCTCGATGAGGCGACTAGTGCCCTCGACAGCGAGGTTGAGGCGGCAATTCAAGAGCAGCTCACCAACCTCATGCGCGGCAAGACGGTCATCGCCATCGCCCACCGCCTGTCGACCATCGCCGCCATGGACCGCCTGATCATCATGGATAAAGGGCGCATCATCGAGCAGGGCACGCACGCCGAGTTGCTCCACCGCGGCGGTCTTTACGCTGAACTGTGGACGCGGCAGTCCGGCGGTTTCCTCGCGCAGGACGCTGCCGAGTGACTTTAATCAGCCGCGGCAGCCGCGTGCGCCAAATTGCCTACGGCTTTCTTCGTTCCTGGGGTTGAGCGCTCCTTAGAACGATGTCAATAAACCGCATGGCAAGTCGCCTGGTTCTGTAGGCCTATCGGGTTGAACCACGCCCGAGCTTCAAGACACATGTCTACCAAAGCACGGGCATCTTCCATCCGGCATCGGTCGGTGGACAACAAACTCAGCGTGGCTCGTCTCAGGCCAGCGATCTCTAGCGGAGGCACCCGTGGCAACTGAAGCCGAAGAACCGGACCGCAGGGACTTCCTCGTCCTGGCGGCCAGCGCATTCGTTGCTGTTGGTGGCGCAATGACGCTGTGGCCCTTCATTCAGCAGATGAATCCCGATGCTGGCGCCCAGGCGCTGGCTGCGATCGAGGTCGATCTCGCACCGGTCAAGGAAGGCCAGGCGATCACCGTTCTGTGGCGTGGCAAGCCGGTTTTCATTCGGCACCGGACGCCTGAAGAGATCGCCGTCGCCAAGGCCGTTCCCATCAAGGACCTCGTCGACGAGTACGCGCGTAATGATGCATTGCCCGAGGACGCACTGGCGACCGATCCTAACCGAACCAAGGACGGCCACGAGAACTGGCTCATCATGGTCGGCATCTGCACGCATCTCGGCTGCATCCCCAAGGGACAGTCGCTTGGCGATGCGAAAGGCGACTTCGGCGGCTGGCTCTGCCCGTGCCACGGATCGCACTACGACACCGCAGGACGCATCCGGAAGGGTCCTGCTCCGCGCAATCTAGAGGTGCCGGTCTATAGTTTCCTTTCCGGCACTAAGATCAAAATCGGCTGACGGGCGGCGAAATCCATGGCTGGACACGGGTTACCTCACGGACCGGCTTACGAGCCGACCACGGCGTTTGGCCGGTGGATGGACGCGCGCCTGCCTATCGGGCGGATGATGTACGCGCAGTTCATCGACTTCCCGACGCCGCGAAACCTCAATTACTGGTGGACCTTCGGCGGCATCCTCACGTTCTTCCTCGTCGCTCAGATCGTCACCGGCGTCGTGCTCGCGATGCACTATCAGCCGAGCGCTGCAGCCGCCTTCGACTCCGTCGAGCGCATTCGCCGCGACGTGAATTTCGGCTGGCTTATCCGCAATTTGCACGCGGTCGGCGCGTCGATGTTCTTCCTCGCCGCCTACATCCATATCTTCCGCGGCCTCTACTACGGCTCCTACAAGGCGCCCCGTGAGGTCCTCTGGATCATCGGCGTGTTGATCTTCGTCGTCATGATGGCCACCGCCTTCATGGGCTACTCGCTTCCCTGGGGCCAGATGAGCTTCTGGGGCGTCACGGTCATCACCAACCTGTTTTCCTCGCTCGACAGCATCTGGAAGGGCCTCGGCACCACTATCGTTGAATGGCTGTGGGGCGGCTACTCGGTGTCGGGCGTCACACTCAACCGCTTCTTCAGCCTGCACTACCTGCTGCCCTTCGTGATCGCGGGCCTCGTCGGCCTGCACCTTTGGGCGCTGCACGTCGTCGGCCAGAACAATCCGACGGGCCTCGAAATCAAGACGCCATCTGATGCCGTTCCGATGAGCCCATTCGCGGTCTCCAAAGACGCGGTCGGCATGTTCGCCTTCATGCTTCTGTTCTGCTGGTTCGCGTTCTTCCTGCCCGACTATCTGGGCCACGCAGACAACTACATCGAGGCCAACCCGCTGGTGACACCGCCGCATATCGTGCCTGAATGGTACTTCCTGCCGTTCTACGCGATTTTGCGCGCCATCCCGTCGAAGCTGTTCGGCGTTATCGCAATGTTCGCGGCCATCGGCGTGCTTCTGTTCGTGCCCTGGCTCGACACCAGCCGCGTGCGCTCGACCAAGTATCGACCGGTCTACCGTTGGTTCTTCTGGCTGTTCGTGTTCAGCGCCGTCGCGCTCGGCTGGCTCGGCTCCAAGCCGCCGGATGCCGAGTACGTCTTCTGGGCACGTGTCTTCACGATCTACTACTTCGCGCACTTCCTCGTCGTCATGCCGCTCGTTGGATGGTTCGAGACACCACTTAAGGTGCCTGGGTCGATCACTGAGGCGGTGCTCGGAAAAGAGCACGGCGACAAGAAGCTAGCGCCGGCGAAGAGCTGACGGGGGGCTCAGATGAAACGATCGCAGCCGAAATGGCGCGTCGCAGCGATGGCTCTTCTGGCCGCGCTGCCGTTCGCCGGCGGGGTCGCGCAGGCGAGCTCCGAAGGCGCCCACATTGAGCGGCAGGACTGGACGTTCGGTGGTTTCACCGGGCAATTCGACCAGGCCCAGCTGCAGCGCGGCTTTCAGGTCTTCCAGCAGGTCTGTACTGCTTGCCATGGCCTGAAGCTGGTGCGCTTCCGTAATCTTGCCGAGCCCGGCGGTCCCCAGTTCCCCGTGGACTCGGTCAAGGCTCTGGCGAAGGCCTGGCCTTACCAGATTTCCGGCGAGCTCGACGACCAGGGCAACCCGATTGATCGCCTGCCGGGACTGCCCGACCCGATTATCGGACCTTACAAGAATGACGTGCAGGCCCGCGCCGCCCAGAACGGGGCGTTGCCGCCTGACCTGTCACTGATCGCCAAGGCCCGCACGGTGGAGAGTCATGCTGCCTGGTACAGTCAGTGGCTGATGATGTTGCGCGATATGGCCATCGGCTATCAGGAGGGCGGTCCCGATTACCTCTACGCGCTACTTACCGGCTACAGCGACCCGCCGGCCGACATGCACATGAGCGACGGCATGAACTACAACGTGGCCTTCCCTGGCCACCAGCTGGCTATGCCGCAGCCGCTCTCCAAAGATGCCTTCGTCGAGTACCAGCCGGAGTCCACCGTAAAGGGCTCGCTCGACCAGAATGCACGCGATGTGACAGCCTTCCTGGCCTGGGCCGCTGACCCGACGCTCGACTCACGCAAGCAACTCGGCTGGCAGGTGATGCTCTACCTGTTCATCACCACCGTGCTTCTCTACCTCGTGAAGAAGAAGATCTGGGCGCGCGTCAAGCACTGACGGATACGCGCGCTGTAAGGCAGTGCGCGAGTATCCGGAACGACTGGAGGGGGCTTTGGCGAAATCCGTCCTTGGCATCATTGGTGGCAGCGGCTTCTACAACCTCCCGGGTATCGAGAACCCCCATTGGGAGAAAGTCTCCAGCCCATGGGGCGAGCCCTCGGATGAAATCCTCTTCGCCGAGATCGACGGCCTGCCGTTCCGCTTCCTGCCCCGTCATGGCCGTGGGCACCGCATCTCCCCGACGCACATCAACTTTCGCGCCAACATCGACGCGCTGAAGCGCGCCGGGGTCACCGACCTCGTTTCCATTTCCGCTTGTGGCTCCCTGAAAGACCAGTTCGCGCCCGGCCATTTCGTGCTCGTCGACCAGTTTATCGACCGCACCTTCGCGCGCGAGAAAAGCTTCTTCGGCGAGGGTTGCGTGGCGCACGTCTCGCTCGCCAACCCCGTCAGCCCGCTGCTGGTCGACGCCGTTGAGGCTGCGTGCAAGGCCGAGAACATCGACCACTCCAAGGGCGGCACCTATCTCGTCATGGAGGGCCCGCAGTTCTCCACGCGCGCCGAGTCATTTCTCTATCGCAGCTGGGGTTGCGACGTGATCGGCATGACCAACATGCCCGAGGCCAAGCTCGCCCGCGAAGCCGAGATCTGTTACGCGACCGTCGCCATGGTCACCGATTACGACTGCTGGCACGAGGAAGTGGCGCACGTCGACGTCGCCGCGGTGATCGCCGTGATGAAGCACAACACCGAAAAGGCGCAGCGCCTCGTCCACAAGCTGGCCGAGATCTTCCCGCGCGAACATCCAGCCTGCCCCATTGGCTCCGACACCGCACTCGGCGTCGCCATCATCACGTCTCCAGAGGCCCGCGATCCGACACTCATGGCCAAGCTCGACGCCGTTGCCGGCCGTGTCCTCGGGAAATAACCGCACTTACCGCCGTGGCGTATCCGGCAGTTTCAACGGCGCCGCGGCGTCAAAGTTCGGCACCGCGTCGGTCGTCATGTCCCAGGCCGGACGGCTCTTGGCATAAAGCACGACCTGCGGAGCGAACCACGCGCTGTCGTCCAGCATGCCGACCGGCACAATGACCATCCCGGGTCGTCCGGTGTGTGTCCCGTGCAGGCGTCCGCCGCACTCCGGGCAGAAGTGGCGCGTGAAATCGCTGCCGCTGTCGGCTTTCACGGTGAAACTCTTAGTATTGCCGGCGATCGCCACGTCCGATTCCGCAAATATGGCGTTCGACATATGTCCGGTGCCGGAGGCGCGCTGGCAATCCTTGCAATGGCACTGCGCCATGCGCACGGGCGTGCCCTTGATGGCGATCGTCACGGCTCCGCACAGACACTGGCCCTTCGCCTGCACCTCTACCGGCATATCGACCTCGGTTTGATTGATCCCGTTAAGCGCCGACGGGGGCGCTCTCGCTGCCGTGCTAGCTAGCATTTTGCGCCGTGCTCCGCAGTAGGCCGATGGGCGGGCCGAGGCGTCGCTTGCTCCAGGGCGCCGCCTTTGATACGCGGATGATGCGCCGGCGCGATTGATTCTATTGCGGAATTCATGAAAGCCAACCTGCAGCCGAGCGCCGCGCCGCGAGTTGTATTGCTGTTTGGCGTCTTTCTGCTTGCCGCTGTCGGCGCCTCACACTCCGTCCACGCAGAGCAGGACGAGGACTCCGAGCGCGTTCCATCGTCGGCCGGCCAGATCTACAGCCCCATTCAGCGCACGTTCGACCGCCAGCCGGTCCTCCCCGGTGGCCCTCGCGGCGGCGTGCCCGATGCGTCCCTCCCGCGCGACGATGGGCCTGTCCTCTGGCAGGACCTGAAAGAGCGTCTGCGTTACGCCGATCCGTTCTTTCGCGACATGAAGGTCGCCGTCTACCTGCGCACCCACGACCTCGACCGCGACAACGCCCTTGGTGCTCCGTCAGATGCATGGGCGGGAGGAACCGCGCTCGGGCTGCTTACGGGTTTCCACGATGGCTGGTTGCAATTCGAGGCCGCCGCCGCGACGTCTCAACCGATTTTCGCGCCCGAGGGTGAGGGCGGCACGCTGCTGCTCACCGACAACCAGGCCGAAGTCAGCGCGATGGCTCTGGCAAATGTGCGCCTGCGCGGCTTCGGCCAGGACCTAGTCGTCGGCCGGCAGCTCATCAAGACGCCGTACATCAACCCGCAGGACAACCGCATGATCCCCAACGCCTTCGAAGGTGTGACCCTCATGCGCCGCCGCGACGAGGTGCAAGCGCTCGACTATGGCGTTGGCTATCTATGGGGCTTCAAGGCACGAGACAGCAGCTATTTCGTGCCCTTCTCTCAGCCCCTCGGCGTGGAAGAGGATCGCGGCGTGCTTGTCGGCGGCGCCAAGGTCATGCCCGCCAAGGGCCTCACGGTAGGTGCCGTCGACTACCTGATGGCAGACGTCGTCAACACCGCCTTCGCAGAGGTCGACTGGATCGTCGACGTAGCGCCGATGCAGTTGCGCTTCAGTGCCAATTATACCGATCAGCGCTCGGCGGGTGCAGACCTTGCCGGCGAGCCCTTCGCCACGGATCAGGTCTCGGCGCGCTTCGCCGCCAGCTATGACTCCGCGACCCTCCTGATTGCAGCCTCGCAGAACGGCAAGGGTGCAGCCTTACGCGGACCTTTCGGAAGCTTCCCTGCCTACACGGTGCTCGACCAGCTCAACTTCAACGAGGCCGGACAGGAAACGATTGTGGTCGGCGCCGCCTACGATCTCTCTCATCTCGTCCTCGATGGCCTCAAGGCCCAGACGCGCTACGGCTGGGCCTGGGGTGCCGTCGACGCCGAGAGCGGAGCGCCACTGACGCGGCAGAACGAGTTCAACGTCGAACTGGAATACCTACCGACGTCAGGCCCATTGAAGAACATCTACGTGCAGCTGTTTTATTCCGCAGTGGAATTCCCCAACAACCCTCCCGGAGAGACGCAGCAGCCGCAGGCGCGCGGCGTCATCACCTATCTCATTCCCCTGCTGTAGCTTCGCCGTTTGCTGTCGGCGCAACGCGTGCTGGCTCCACGCTGGCGCCCATGCGGTTCCATGCGTCGAGCGCCGCGATCTTGTAGGCTTCCGCCAGCGTCGGATAGTTGAACGTGTTCTGCACGAAGTAGTCGAGCGTGCCTTTGAGGTTCAGCACGGCCTGCCCGATATGAATAAGCTCAGTCGCCCCTTCGCCGACGATGTGACAGCCGAGCAGGCGGCGCGTCTTCAGCGAGAACAGCATTTTGAGCATGCCCTTATCGATGCCCATGATGTGTCCGCGTGACGTCTCACGCAGCCGCGCGACGCCGCATTCGTAGGGAATGCCGCGCTTGACGACTTCTTCCTCGCTCATGCCGACAGTCGATATCTCCGGCACCGAATAGATCCCATACGGAAAGAACTCGGGTGGCTCGTGGGCCGCGGCGCCGAAGGCATGGCAGGCGGCGATACGGCCTTGCTCCATCGACGTCGAGGCGAGGCTGGGAAATCCAATGACGTCGCCGGCCGCGTAGATGTGCGGCACCTTGGTTTGAAAAGTCCTCGCATCGACGCTAAGCCGCCCGCGGTGATCGCAATCAAGTCCGCACGCATCCAGACCCAGCGTCTTTGTGGCACCCATGCGTCCCGCCGCGAACAGCACCATCTCCGAGCGGACGCGCCGGTTCCCTTCGATCGTGATCTCGCACCCGTCGGGCCCACCTGTAACGCGTTCCACCTTGGCGCCGAAACGCAGCACCATGCCGCGATCGCGCAGCTGAAAGATGAAGTCCTGCAACAGCTCCCGGTCGATGAAGTCGAGCATGGAATCGCGCGGCTCGACGAGCGTGACCGGCACATCGAGGGCGCTGAATATCGTCGCGTATTCGACGCCGATGACGCCAGCGCCGATAATGGCGATGGAGCGCGGCAGCTTCGGCAGTTCCAAGATGTCGTCGCTGTCGAAAACGGTGCGGCCGTCGAAGGGGATATCGCCGGGCCTGAACGGCACTGTGCCGACGGCAATCAGGAATTTGTCGGCTGTATAGCGTACGGCCTCGTTTTCGCTCGTAGTGATTTCGATCGTATGCAGATCGACGAACTTTGCCTCGCCGAGCACCGTTTTCACGTAGTTGCGGGCGAACTGGTGCTCCAGCACCTCCACCTCGTGATTGAGGGTAATGTGCAGACGGGCACGCAGAACCTCGGCGCTCAGATCCTGCTTGGCGCGGTAGGCACGCCCGTAGAACCCGCGCTCGCGCCAGCCCGAAAGGTTGAGCGCTGTCTCACGTAGAGTCTTCGATGGAATAGTGCCGGTATGGACGGATACACCGCCGACGCGCCGCCCGCGCTCCACGACCAGCACGCTTTTTCCCAGTTTCGCCGCCTGTATGGCTGCGCGCCGTCCCGCCGGCCCGCTGCCGATGACCAGCAAATCGAAATGATTCACGGAGTTCCCCCTGAGCCAAGCGTGCCCCCACTATCGATACTGGAGCGGCTCAACTCAATGCACTGTAGTGCTGCAGAAATGTGCAAGTAGCCCTGTTACACCGCCGAAATGTGCGGCAAATGTATAGTCATCCGCCACGGCACCGAGCGTTGCTCGCTGAGCGGTTTGCTTGGATCGAGGCTTGAATGTCGGCGCCCATGAACACTTCCGAAGTCTGGCGGCCCTTTGATGCGCGCATGCTCAGCGTCGGCGACGGCCATTGGCTGTATGTCGAGGAGGTCGGCAGCCGTGACGGCATCCCCGCCATCTTCCTGCATGGTGGACCGGGCAGCGGTGCCCAGCACATGCATCGTCGGCTGTTCAATCCGCAGCGCTTCCACGCCATCCTCTTCGATCAGCGCGGTGCTGGTCGCAGTCACCCCTATCTGTCGCTCAACGAAAATACGACGCACAAGCTCGTCGCCGACATCGAAGCGATCCGCGAGCACTTCGGAATCGACAAGTGGCTCGTCGTCGGTGGCTCGTGGGGATCGACGCTCGCCGTCGCTTATGCCGAGGCCCATCCGCAGCGCGTCACCGGGCTGGCTTTGCGGGCGGTCTTTCTCGGTACACGCGCCGAAGTCGAGTGGGCGTTCGTCGAAGGCCCGAGACTATTTCGCCCCGAACTTTATGCCGATTTCGTCGGCTTGCTATCGCAGGACGAGCGCGCCGATCCCATCGCCGCGTACGTGCGTCGTCTCGCCGATGACGATCCCGAGGTGCAAGCCCCGGCCGCACACGCATGGGCCGCGTACGAGCGCGCGCTATCGGAGCTGGTGCCGGCGCAGCCCCGTATTCCCGCAGCGCTGGGGCGCAGCGAGAGGCTTCCGCCCACAGCGATCATCGAAGGCCACTACATCCGCAGTGATTTTTTCCTCAAGGACAGACAATTGCTGGACGAGGCGCATCGTCTGAACGGCATTCCCGGCGTCATCGTGCAGGGCCGCTACGACCTGCTATGCCCGCCCCAGACCGCCTACGCACTCAGCGAAGCATGGGGAACGTGCCGGCTGCAGCTCGTGGACAAGGCAGGACACGCCATTACTGAGCCCGGCGTCATGGACGCGCTGACCGCCGCTGTCGACGAGTTGGCCGCGCAGGTCTGAACGCCTAGCCGGGCGTCATCTTGCCGAGCGCAACTTGGCGGCGTCGCTGGAACTCTCGTTCCATCGCAACGATGTGGCGATAGACGTTCTCCAGCTCCTCCTTTCGCTCCGCGTTCTGCGCCTCCTCCAGCCACTGCGCAAATTCCTCGCGCAGTGTGAACAGAACATCGAGCGCTCCGTTGAGCTCGTGCAGTTCGGCATGCGCTCCCTTGGATCCGTTCTCGGCCATGCCCGCAGCTCCTTTGCCACCCGCCATCCGGGCAGGCTACATTGGCGCCCACAGCGGCGCAATTTGCAGGAGTTCCGATGCCAAGAGCACTTTTCGCGCTGGCACTGCTTTTGCTTCCGCTCCGGCCGTTGATGGCAGCCGAGTCGCTGGCGTTGTCGTTCGGCGGCAAACAGCACAGCTACTCCGCCGCCGAGCTTCTCGCGCGGCCTGACGCCCAGGTTATCAACGTCCCTGAGGATGTGTCCTATCGTCGGCCAATGACCTACCGCGCCGTGCCGCTGCTTGGCCTGCTGGGCAATGTCACGTCATCGGATGACGACACCATCGAAGCCCGCGCCGCTGATGGCTTCGTCTCGCAAATTCCTCTGCAACTCATCGAGAAGGGCGCCGAGGGTGGCAGTGTCGCCTGGGTCGCGGTCGAGGACCCGGCGCATCCCTGGCCAAGTCTTCCGGGCAAGGATGTCTCGGCGGGCCCTTTCTATGTTGTGTGGAAAGATCCGCAGCGATCGCGCGTCGGCACCGAGCTTTGGCCCTATCAGACTGTCGCGCTCACCGGCGCGGAGTCGCCCTCGCATCGCTGGCCGCAGATGCAAGTCGCCGCTGACCTGCCGCCCGAAGCGCCCGCGCGCCATGGCCAGTCGGTTTTCACCACGCAGTGCATGCCCTGCCATCGCATCAAGGGTGCAGGGGCCGCCGAGGTCGGACCTGATCTCGGCGTGCCGATGAACCCGACCCAATACCTGACGCCAGAAGGTTTGCGCGCCCTGATCCGCAATCCGAAATCGGTGCGTACCTGGCCGCAGCAGCAGATGCCGGGCTTCAGCGACAAGGCACTGTCCGACGCAGACCTCGATGCCGTCATCGCCTACCTGACGCACATGGCGCAGCGCTAACGCGCCGGCGGCCGGCTCCCCGCAGGGGAGTCACCGGCGCCAGAATCAATTCGGGAACGTGATGAGGATCTGCATGTGCACCAGTTCGGGGAAATAGGCCTTCAACACGGCACCACCGAGCCACAACAGGGCGCTGAGCAACAGTAGCGCTGGGATTGCGGCCAGTACGGCTTTGATCGAGAACGCCATGAGATGTCCGAACGGAACATCGAATCGCGTAACCGAACCGCCCGCCACGGACTCCTCGAGAGGCATCGGTCGATCACGCATGTGGTCGCTAGCGCCGAAATCATGCGTCAGCGTCGCCGCGCGTGCCTTCGCCTCTCTCTCGCGCGCTGCGCGCTCGCGCGCCTCTTTCTCCCGACGTAACGTTCTTGGAAGATCTTCTGCGCCCTCATCCGCCATGAGGGGGAAATCAACGCTGGCCACGCGTATAGCCTCCGAAAAT
The DNA here is from genome assembly GCA_041659545.1 of Hyphomicrobium sp. Lineage (GTDB taxonomy): Bacteria > Pseudomonadota > Alphaproteobacteria > Rhizobiales > Hyphomicrobiaceae > Hyphomicrobium_A. The sequence continues at coordinate 2,694 of JBAZYB010000037.1, read as the reverse complement.
GTTTCGTCGTCGCGTTCGTGTAGGTGAAAGCGACGCCTATGCAATGTGCAGCAATGTGGGGCGGTAAAACGCCTACCGTCTATGCTTCGATATTGCTATTTTGCGCCCGTAATTTGGCGGGAGGGTTTCACTTGAGCGACTTGCGGCATTTGGTGCGCACGATTCCGGATTATCCCAAGCCTGGAATCCTGTTTCGCGACGTGACGACGTTGATGGGCGATGCCCAAGGCTTCAAGGCAGCGGTCGAGGGCATGGCGGCGCCCTACCATGGCGAGCAGATCGATGCAGTGGCGGGCATCGAAGCACGCGGTTTCATCCTCGGTGGTGCAGTTGCCGATCGGCTCTCGTGCGGCTTCATCCCCATCCGCAAGAAGGGCAAGCTGCCGTGGAAGACGATCGGCCAGCAATACACGCTTGAATATGGCGTCGACATCATCGAGATCCACGCCGACGCTATCAAGCCGGGCGAGCGCATACTCATCGTCGATGATCTCATCGCTACCGGCGGTACGGCCGAGGCGGCGGCCAAACTGATCAGCCGTACAGGCGGCCTCGTTGCCGGTGCCGCGTTCCTGGTTGATCTGCCTGATCTCGGCGGGTTGGATCTGCTGCGCAGCCACGGCATCCGCACGCATGCGCTCATGGCTTTCGAGGGACATTAGTCTGAACGGCAATCCACTCCCCGCCGAAAAGCTGCGTGACGCGTTGGCGCGCATCGACGACTGGCGTCTGGCACCTTACGAGCCGGTCGCCTGCCCGGTGTGCGGGGCGCCCGGCCTCGTCATCGAGGATCGCTCGACGCGGCCCTATGCGGAGTGGTACGCGCTGTCCTGCCCGTCTTGTGGCCTCGGGCACACCATCCACATCCCTATGTCTCCAGCGATGCCGATCGGCGAATAAGTCATGCAAATCAAAGGCGAAGCGTATCGTACGATTTGGTTGGCCGCGGATGGCTGGTCGGTGGAGATCATCGACCAGACACGGCTGCCGCACGAATTCGTTGTCATTCCCCTGAAGAGCACCGAGGACGCCGCACGCGCCATCGTCAGCATGCAGGTGCGCGGGGCCCCGCTCATTGGAGCGACGGCAGCCTACGGACTTGCCATGGCCATCCGCGCCGACGCCTCCGACGAGAATATCGACGCAGCCGCCGCATTCCTCGCCAAGCAGCGGCCGACAGCGATCAATCTGCGCTGGGCGCTCGAGGAGATGCGCCGCGCCGTGCAGAACCTGCCACGCGAGGAGCGTCTTGCCGCCGCCTACAAGCGTGCGGGCGAAATCTGTAACGAAGATGTCGAGACCTGCCGCCTCATTGGCGTGCACGGCAAGAAGCTGATCGATGCCATCGCCGCGACGAAGCACGGCAAGCCCGTTCAGGTCCTGACCCACTGCAACGCCGGGTGGCTTGCCTGCGTCGATTGGGGCACCGCGACCTCACCCATCTACCAGGCGCACGATGCCGGCGTGCCCCTGCATGTGTGGGTGGACGAGACGCGTCCGCGCAACCAGGGCGCTTCGCTCACCGCCTATGAGCTCGGCAGCCACGGCGTGCCGCATACCATTGTCGTCGATAATGCCGGCGGGCACCTGATGCAGCGCGGTGAGGTCGATATCGTCATTGTCGGCACCGACCGCGTAGCCGCTAACGGCGACGTCGCCAATAAGATCGGCACCTACCTCAAGGCATTGGCAGCCAAAGACAATAACGTGCCGTTCTACGTCGCGCTGCCGCACTCGACCATCGATTGGACGCTGGCCGAGGGTATGTCGATCCCCATCGAGGAGCGCTCTGCCGACGAGGTGCTGAAAATGCCCGGACGCCTGCCGGACGGCACCGTCGTCACGGTCGAGATCGCCGCCCCCGGTTCGCCTGCCGGCAATCCTGCGTTCGATTTGACGCCCGCCCGCCTCGTCACCGGCTTCATCACCGAGCGGGGCGTCTGCCCTGCAACGCGCGAGGGGCTGCTTGGCCTGTATCCTGAACGCGCGGCAGGATAGGCCACTACAACATTTATAATTCCGCCAAAGAAACTGTGCCAGGCTGGGTGTCCGGGCTCTTGTCGCGGGTAGGCGAGCGTGCAGAAAGCCGAATTGAAGGAAGTCGAGAAGCTAGCGCGCCGCGGCGTGATCGAGACGGCGTTGGCCATGAGCCGCTCGGGGCTCTCACCTGGCCGCTCGGGCAATGTCTCATGCCGCTGGAACGGTGGCATGCTGATCACGCCTACGGGCATGTCCTACGAGACGATCAAGCCGCGCGACATCGCCTACGTCACCGCCAAGGGCACCCTGTTGGATAAGAAATCCCGCAAGCCTTCGAGCGAGTGGCGCTTCCATCTTGCCGCCTACAAAGCACGCCCGGACATGAACGCCGTCGTCCACACCCATTCGACGCACGCAACCGTGCTCGCCTGTGCGCATAAAGCCATCCCGGCCTTTCATTACATGGTGGCGGTCGCCGGCGGGAACGATGTACCGCTTGTGCCTTACGACACGTTCGGCACCCAGCAGCTCGCTGACCACGTGGCCAAAGGCCTCGAGAAACGTGATGCATGCCTGATGGCCAACCACGGCCAGATCGCTGTGGGCAAGAACCTCGCCGCGGCGCTCGAATTGGCGCATGAGATCGAGGTTTTGTCGGAGCAGTACGCAAAAGTGCTCGCCCTCGGAGAGCCGCACATCCTACCCGACGAGGAA
>JBAZYB010000036.1:0-21029 GCA_041659545.1 Hyphomicrobium sp. | reverse complement strand
GACAAGAAGCTTTGCAAGGCGTGCGAACGCGCTTCACCCGTCCCGCGACGGTGCGATGTCAAACGATAAGCTGCAGCGTGCGATTGCCCGCTCGCGCGGAGCCGGCGCGTAGGTCAACCCGCTGCGTCAGTGCGACTACGCGGGGCGGCTGGCAGAGCACGTAGCAGCGCGCTGCTTCAACCTATGTCTGCTGCGGGTAACGCGGATTGACCCGCGAAGTTGGCGGTCAATAGCATCGCCGATGCAGAACATGCCACGCTTCAACGCCCCCGATGTGATTGAACACCCGACGGCGAGCGCTCAGCGTGCACGACGGCCGGTACTGCCGACCACCAGCACCGCAATCCATGCAAAGCGAAGCATCATTTTCGATGAGGGCCAGTCGGCAGAGGCTATCTTCCAGGTGGTGTCAGGCGCCGTCATCTTGAGCCGCGCTGTGCAAGGCCATCCGCGGCGCGTCCTCGACGTCGTCGGACCGGGCGGCATGTTAGGGGTCGTTTCCGGGCCGCGCTACAACTGCCGCGCCGAGACTTTGACGCGCAGTGTGATCCGGCGCGTCAGTCGCAGCTCCGTGGACGGATCGGAGGTGCTGCAGCGGCTCGTCGGCCGGGCGCTGACCCGAAACCTCGAGAAGCTGCATGACGAGGCCACCATGCGCGCACGCATGTCCGCAAAGGAATGCGTTGCCGCGCTCATTCTCACCCTCCCGCCGGTCGTTGCACAACCAGCGGGACGGCAGAAGCAGGGGGCCGACTACCGTCTGGCACTCCCTCTGTCGGATATGGCGAGCTACCTGGGATTGGCGATCGCGACCGTGTGCCGGGCGATGAAGAGCCTCAAGCATATGGGGGCGATTCAGGCCTCGGGACGCGAATGGATCGCGATCATCGATGAGGCGGCACTTCTGAGATTGGCGGCAGCGGGACAAGTTGCCAACGCCGCGGTCTGAGACGGGCAGAGCCGACCGCGGCGTTGGCAGAACAGCTAGCAGCGAAACGCCGTTCCGCCGCTCGCCGCTTAAACGACCTTTCTGCATTCCTCGACGCAGGCGGCGCAGGATTCCCCGCACGCCTTGCAGGCTGCGTGGTGCTCCGCGTGCTTCTTGCACTCGGCCTGACAGTCCGCGCAGATGTCCGCGCACACCTTGGCGAATTCCTTCAGGCGCTTGGCATCGAATGCGGCAAGGCGCGCCAAGCCCTCGCAGGCCGGCAGCATGGTCAGCACCGAACGCAGACAATCTTTTAGCGTGGTGTCGCCCTGGCCAAGCAAACTGATGCAGTGATTGGCGCAGACTTCGCCGCGCTTCACGCAGTCGAGTGCCGCATCGACGAGCGCTTGATGGGGGGCTGGCCCGCTGTGATCGGCGTGCCCCTCGTGTTGATGCTCGTGACCTTCCTGGGCGTTGGCGGTCCCGACCGCGAGCGCCGCGCCAGAGGCGGCGAGTGTGGCAAGGAGCGCGCGACGATCGACGCTATGCGTTGTCGGCTGTTGCGGCTGGGGGGTGGTCATTTGGCCTCCAAGAGAGTCTGAATCGGCAAGACGCGACGCCGTGCGGCGAAGCAAAAGCATTGTACACGCCAATGCGACACGCGGCCTTGATGCCTTAGCGGGGAACACCACGCGCTGGCATAGGTAGAGACCCCTATTTCATGCGACGCGCATCCGCAGCGCCACGCAGCCGGGCTGCTGAAAAATTTAGGCGGCTGCCGAGGAATGCCTGGAACAGGACACGGATCGACATCGGCAAGCCGCATCGTCATGTCTCTTGGCGGCCGGCCGCGCGAAGCGCCCAGTCGCCAACGGGAGAAAAAGCAGCCGGAGAGGGAGCGGTCGCGGCGATGGTGCGGCAGCAAGGGCGCAAGGCTCCCCGGCGCGAGCGCCGGCTCTGAACGAGCACGACGCTTACGCAGCCAAGCTTCTCGAAACTTGGTCGCTAGATCTATTCAGTAGCCAGCTCGCGCGCTGGGCCCGTCTCGATGGGGAGATTTTCGTCAGCGCCCCACTCGGCCCAGCTCCCGTCGTAAACCGCCGCATTGGTCTGTCCGAGCACCGCGAGCGCCAGCGACAGAATAGAGGCGGTGACGCCGGAGCCGCACGTCGTGATGACCGGCTGCTTGGGAACAATGCCTGCTTCGGCGAAGATCTTCGCCATCTCCGCTTCCGACTTCAACGTGCCGTCGGCATTGATCAGCGACTGCGAGGGTACGTTGCGCGCTCCGGGCAGGTGACCCGAACGAACGCCGGGCCGCGGCTCGGCTTCTTTGCCTTCAAAGCGCGGAGCAGGGCGAGCGTCGACGATCTGCGCCGAGTGCTTGTTGATCACCTTCTTCACGTCGTCGAGATCGCGGATCAAAGAGGCGTTGAGCAGCGGCGTGAAGTGGCGCTCGGTGCGCTTGCACGGCAAGCCGTCCTCAATCTCTCGCCCTTCAGCTTTCCACTTCTTGAGTCCGCCGTTGAGCACTGCGACGTCCTCGTGCCCCATGGCGCGGAACGTCCACCATGCGCGCGCGGCGGAGAAAAGTCCGAGCGTGTCATAGACGACGATGCGCATGCCGTCACCGACGCCCATCTTCTTCATGCGCGAGGCGAACTTCACCGTAGAAGGCAGCATGTGCGGCAGCGTCGACTTTTCGTCTGTCAGGTCATCGATGTCGAAGAACAGCGCCCCCGGGATGTGCTCCTGCAGATACTCAGCTTTGGGATCGCGGTTCGCGGTTGGCAGGTGCCAGCTCGCATCAAAAATGACGAGATCGGGGGCGTCGATATGTGAAGCGAGCCAGTCCGTCTCGACGATCCACTTCTTGGCGCTCTCCAGCACGTTTCCCTCTCTTACAGTGTCGTGAACGGTTCACGCGTCGCCCGTTCGACCAAGCCGGGGACGCTGCTAGCGACATAGGCAAAAGTGGCGACACCCGCAAGGATGGCGAGCGCTCGTGTCCCTCCGATGGCGTCAATTGGCAGCAAAAACCTCTGGAAGATCGGATTTTTCGCGCCGCAACCAAGCCGGTACCGGAAGTGATTTGCTGTCAAGAAAAGCCGGATTGAAAAGGCGCGACTGATACCGTGTGCCCGTGTCGCACAAAACAGTCACGATCGTGTGACCGGGGCCGAGTTCCCGCGCCAGGCGCATCGCGCCGGCAACATTCACCCCGCTCGAGGCGCCGACGCAGAGGCCTTCGTCGCGGGTGAGCGCAAAAACGATCTCGAGCGCTTCGGGGTCGGAGATGCGATAGGCGGTATCGACCGGGGCGCCCTCCAGGTTCTTGGTGATGCGACCCTGCCCGATGCCCTCGGTGATCGACGACCCCTCGGCCTTGAGCACGCCGGTGGTGTAATAGGAATAAAGCGCCGAGCCATAAGGGTCGGCGAGCGCTATGCGAACCTTCGGGCTCTTGGCTTTCAGGCCGCGCGCCACGCCGCCCAAAGTGCCGCCGGAACCGACCACAGAAACGAACCCATCGATCCGCCCCTCGGTGCCTTCCCAGATCTCTTCGGCCGTCGTCGCCGTGTGGATGTCGCGATTAGCGATGTTGTCGAACTGGTTTGCCCACACGGCGCCATTGGGCTCGCTGGCTGCCAGCGTTGCTGCGAGCCGTTCAGAATATTTCACGTAGTTGTTGGCGTCGCGGTACGGCACCGCCGGCACCTCGACAACCTCCGCGCCCAGGAGACGCAGCGTATCCTTCTTCTCTTGCGATTGGGTATCGGGAATGACGATCACAGTGCGCAGCCCGAGCGCGTTGCCGAGCACGGTTAGGCCGATTCCGGTATTACCTGCCGTGCCTTCGACGACTGTGCCACCGGGCCTCAGACGGCCGCTGTCCATTGCTTCGTTGATGATGCCCAGAGCCGCCCTGTCCTTGACCGACGCCCCCGGATTCATGAACTCGGCCTTGCCGAGGATGGTGCAGCCGGTGGCCTCTGAGGCACCTCGAAGTCGGATGAGGGGCGTGTGGCCGACGGCGGCGACGACGCTCTGGCAGGGGACCAACGGAACCTCCATTAATGAAGGCCGAGGAACCTAGCCGGGCATATGGACATCGGCAACACGTAGTCGGCAACTCGAGCGTGGACGCCAGTCCACCCTTGGGAAAGGCTGCTTGCTGGCTTTTGGGCGCGCTCCCGAGGCTGCCAGGGCATAACGGGCGTTGCAATTTGCTCGCCCTGCCAGATATACCTTCCGCCGATCGATCCCGACCGCGCAGTGACTTGCCTCACGGCGAAAATGGCTGGCCACAAAGCCGGCCCGCAGGCGGGGGGCGACGCGCGGGCGTGGCGGAATTGGCAGACGCACTTGGTTTAGGTCCAAGCGCCGCAAGGCGTGGGGGTTCGAGTCCCTCCGCCCGCACCACGCTTTTGGCACACATAACGGAGCCCTTCGGCTTTCACGACTAGGTTGGAGAGAAATGCAGATCACCGAAACCAGCAGCGATGGCCTGAAGCGGACGCTGCAAGTCGTTGTGCCGGCAGGCGAACTCGGCAAGCGCTTCGACGAGCGACTCGATTCCCTGAAAGACCGCGTGCAGCTCAAGGGCTTCCGCAAGGGCAAGGTGCCGGTACCGCATCTGAAGAAGATGTACGGCCGCTCGGTCATGGTTGAGGTACTGCAGGAGACGGTGCGCGACACCTCCAATCAGGCCCTCGCTGATCGCCAGATGCGTCCCGCGATGCAGCCCGATATCAGTCTCCCCGAGGAGCAGGACGAGATCGAGCGCGTTCTGTCCGGACAGGCCGATCTTGCCTATTCGATGTCGTTCGAGGTGCTTCCTGCCATCGAGCTGACGGACTTCTCAAAGCTCGAACTCGAGCGCCTGGTGGCCGATGTCGACGACGAGGCCCTGAACAAGGCCGTCGGCGAACTCGTCGATCGCAGCATCACTTATACGCCGGACGAGGCGCGCCCCGCCGAGAAGGGGGACCGCGTCACCATCGACTTCGTCGGTAAGATCGATGGCGAGGCATTCGAGGGCGGCACCGCCGAAGCGGCTCCGATCGTGCTTGGCGAGGGCAATTTCATCCCCGGCTTCGAGGATGGGCTCATGGGCGCCAAGACGGGCGATGAGCGCGACGTCCCCGCGACTTTCCCGGCTGACTATCCAGTCGCGACGCTGGCCGGAAAGGCGGCAAACTTCGCCGTCACGGTGAAAGAGGTCGCATCGCCGGCGCGCCCCGAAGTGAACGACGAGTTCGCCAAGAGCCTGGGCGCCGAGTCGGTCGATCAACTCAAGGATTTGGTGAAGCAGCAGATCGCCCGCGAATACGGCAACGTGACACGCATGAAGCTGAAGCGTCAGCTGCTCGACCAGCTGGAGAAGTCCCACACCTTCGAGCTGCCGTCATCGCTGGTGGACAGTGAGTTCGCCAGCATCTGGCAGCAGCTGGAGGCCAATCTGACGCAGTCTGGCAAGAGCTTCGCCGACGAGGGCAAGTCCGAAGACGAAACGCGCGAGGAATACCGCCGCATCGCTGAACGCCGCGTGCGCCTCGGACTCGTGATCGGCGAGATCGCCGACAAGAACGAGCTGAAGATCACCCAGGACGAGATGCGGAAGGCCCTGATCGAGCAGGCGCGTCGCTTCCCCGGCCAGGAAAAGACGGTCTACGAGTACTACGAGAAGAACCCTGGCGCGCTGGCCGAACTGCGGGCGCCCATTTTCGAGGACAAGGTCGTCGATTTCGTCCTCGAAAAGGCCAAGCCGGTGGAGAAGAAAGTCTCCAAGGACGAGCTGTTCCAGAAGTCCGAGGAAGCCGGGGAGGCGTAAAAGCGGCCCCGTCTCCCCATATAGGTTCGCCGGCCCCGAGCCAGGGCTTGCACCTGCGGGCGGCTCTGCCCAAGAAAGACGACGCAGCGCGGCGCGATTCGACCGCCGCGCCCCCGAACGAGCAAAGGAAGAACGCTATGCGCGATCCGGTCAGCACCTTGACGAACACGTTCTGGCCGATGGTGGTCGAGCAGACGAACCGCGGCGAACGCGGTTACGATCTGCCCTCGCGGCTGCTCAAGGAGCGCATTATTTTCGTTACCGGGCCCATCGAGGACCACATGTCTGCATCGGTCTGCATGCAGCTCCTGTTCCTCGAGGCGGAGAACCCGAAGAAAGAAATATCTATGTATATCAATTCGCCAGGCGGCGTCGTGACGGCCGGCATGGCGATTTACGACACCATGCAGTTTATCCGTCCGCAGATCTCGACCCTGTGCATCGGCCAGGCCGCCTCTATGGGCTCGTTGCTCCTCTGCGCCGGCGCCACGGGACTGCGTTTCGCGCTCCCTAACGCCCGTATCATGGTGCACCAGCCATCGGGCGGTTTCTCCGGTCAGGCCTCGGACATCGAGCGCCACGCCGAGGACATCATCAAGATGAAGCGGCGCCTCAACGAGGTCTACGTTAAGCACACGAACCAGCCGTACGAGGTCATTGAACGCACGCTCGATCGTGACTACTTCATGACCGCAGATCAGGCCAAGGACTTCGGCATTATCGATAAGGTGCTGTCGAGCCGCGACGAGGTCGATTTCGGCGCAATAGAAGCCAAGTCCACGTCCTGAGACAGCGTTACAATCTAGCCGTTTGGCCGCAGGTCGGATGGAGTACTTGCCTCACCCTCCCGGTGAGGTCATGCTCCCCCTTCCGCGGTCGCGTGGCGCCAGCAGAAAGCCGTTATTTCGGCTTAACGTCGGGTCGCCATAAAACTGTGGTAATCGAGCCGCTTCGGCGTCACGCGGGCCAATATCCGTTAATCCAATCTTGATCTAGAGAACGCTAGCGTGCTCAGATCGCTGTAATGGACTCGGAGCCGCGTTCGCGAGGGGCGGACTGAGACAGGAATCTTCCAAGGCGAGCGCCGGCGCATCGGCGCAAAGCGGCCCGAGGAGGGGTAAGAAATCCGAGATGGCTCAAGAGAAAAACACTCTCTATTGCTCGTTTTGCGGCAAGAGCCAGCATGAGGTGCGCAAGCTGATTGCCGGCCCGACCGTGTTCATCTGCGATGAATGCGTCGAGCTTTGCATGGACATCATCCGGGAAGAGAACAAGAACACCCTGGTGAAGTCGCGCGACGGCGTGCCGACGCCTCAGGAAATTAGCGCGGTTCTCGATTCCTATGTCATCGGCCAGGCTCACGCCAAACGCGTGCTCTCTGTCGCCGTTCATAACCATTACAAGCGCTTGAACCACGCGTCGAAAAACAACGACGTGGAGCTGGCCAAATCGAACATCCTGCTCGTTGGTCCGACGGGTTGCGGCAAGACGCTGCTGGCCCAGACGCTGGCGCGCATGCTCGACGTGCCGTTTACCATGGCCGACGCCACGACGCTGACCGAAGCCGGTTACGTCGGCGAGGACGTGGAGAACATCATCCTCAAGCTGCTGCAGAACGCCGACTACAATGTCGAGCGGGCGCAGCGCGGCATCGTCTACATCGACGAGGTCGACAAGATCTCGCGCAAGTCCGACAATCCGTCGATCACGCGCGATGTATCGGGTGAGGGTGTGCAGCAGGCACTCCTGAAGATCATGGAAGGCACGGTTGCCTCCGTGCCTCCGCAGGGTGGCCGTAAGCACCCCCAGCAGGAATTCCTGCAGGTTGACACGACCAACATCCTGTTCATCTGCGGTGGCGCCTTCGCGGGCCTTGAGAAGATCATCTCGCGGCGCGGCAAGGGAACGTCGATCGGCTTCGGCGCCAAGGTCATCGGCACCGACGAGCGTCGCACGGGCGAGGTTCTGCGCGGCGTTGAGCCGGAAGATCTGTTGAAGTTCGGGCTCATCCCCGAGTTCATCGGTCGTCTGCCGGTCATCGCGACGCTTGAGGATCTCGACGAGGAGGCTCTGGTCGAGATCCTGATGGAGCCGAAGAACGCGCTGGTGAAGCAGTACCAGCGCCTGTTCGAGATGGAAGACGTCAAGCTGACGATCACGATCGACGCGCTGAAGGCGATTTCCCGCAAGGCGATCGAGCGCAAGACGGGTGCTCGCGGTCTGCGGTCCATTATGGAGGGCATCTTGCTCGACACCATGTTCGATCTCCCGGCCCTGAAGGGTGTGGAGGAGATCGTCATTGGTCCGGAAGTTGTGGAAGGAGGCGCGCGTCCGTTGCGCATCTATTCCGACCGGGCCGATGAGAAGGGCTCGAGCGCTTCTTGATCAGCCGGACCGTCATAGGGAAGGCGGTTCAATCCACACGAAAAGTGGCCGCGGTGGGGATACCCCACACGGCCGCTCTTGATCCAGCAGCAGTCGGCCCCATTTCATTTGGGGCGCTGCACGCGTGAGGTTGTGCGATTGTCGGTTGAGGCGGTGGATCATTTGATCTAGTGCGGCGTCCGCCTCAAAAGTGCCAGGGCAGATCTCTCTAATGCCCTGGATGAAGCGTCCGGTGCGTGATGCTTCGGACGAAACGGCAGGCGGCCACGATAGGTAGCGAAATGGACGACGACACCAAGACCAATGACAAATCAGTTGGCAAGGGGCTCTACCCGGTCCTTCCGCTGCGCGACATCGTGGTGTTCCCGTACATGATCGTCCCACTGTTCGTGGGACGGGACAAATCCATCAATGCGCTTGAAGAGGTGATGCGCTCCGACAAGCACATCCTTCTCGCTGCGCAAAAGAATGCCGGTGATGATGACCCTGCGACCGACGCGATCTATCCCGTCGGCACGCTGGCGTCGGTCCTGCAGCTTTTGAAGCTCCCCGACGGTACCGTAAAGGTTCTCGTCGAGGGCACCTCGCGCGCGCGTATCCAGCGCTACACCGACAACCCGAACTACTTCGAGGCCGAGGTCGAGCCGGTGCCCGAGAACGTCGGCGCCAAGGACGAGATCGAGGCGCTCGCCCGATCGGCTGTGGCGCAGTTCGAGAGCTACGTGAAGCTCAACAAGAAGATCTCGCCGGAAGTGCTGGGCAACGTCGCGCAGATCGAGGACTACTCGAAGCTCGCCGACACCATCGCCTCGCATCTCGCCATCAAGATCGCCGACAAGCAGGAGATCCTTGAGACCTCGGTCATCTCCGAGCGTCTGGAGCGCGTCTACACGCTCATGGAGAGCGAGATCTCCGTGCTGCAGGTCGAGCGTAAGATCCGCTCGCGCGTCAAGCGCCAGATGGAGAAGACGCAGCGCGAGTACTATCTCAACGAGCAGATGAAGGCGATCCAGAAGGAGCTCGGCGACAACGACGAGCGCGACGACATCGCCGAATTCGAAGAGAAGATCGAGAATACCAAGCTGTCGAAGGAGGCCCGCGACAAGGCGCTCGCTGAGCTCAAGAAGCTCAAGCAGATGAGCCCCATGTCGGCGGAAGCTACCGTCGTGCGCAACTATCTTGACTGGCTGCTGTCGATCCCGTGGGGGGTCAAGGGCAAGGTCAAGAAGGACCTCGACGAGGCGCAGCAGATCCTCGACGCCGAGCACTACGGGCTCGACAAGGTCAAAGAGCGCATTCTTGAGTACCTGGCGGTGCAGGCACGCACCAATAAGCTCAAGGGCCCGATTCTGTGCCTCGTCGGACCGCCCGGCGTCGGGAAGACTTCGCTCGGCAAGTCGATGGCCAACGCCACCGGCCGTGAGTTCGTGCGCATGAGCCTCGGCGGCGTGCGCGACGAGGCCGAAGTCCGCGGTCACCGCCGCACGTACATCGGTTCGATGCCCGGCAAGGTCATTCAGTCCATGCGCAAGGCGAAGCGGACCAACCCGCTCTTCCTCTTGGACGAGATCGACAAGATGGGCTCCGACTTCCGCGGTGATCCGGCGGCGGCGCTGCTTGAGGTGCTCGACCCCGAGCAGAACAGCACGTTCAACGACCATTACCTCGAGGTCGATTACGACCTGTCGAATGTGATGTTCGTGACGACGGCCAACACGCTCAACATCCCGCCGGCCCTCATGGACCGTATGGAGATCATCCGCCTCGCTGGCTACACCGAGGACGAGAAGATCGAAATCGCCAAGCGGCATCTTATCCCGGGCCAGCGTCAGGCCCATGGACTTGAGCCCGAGGAGTGGTCGGTCGACGACGGCGCGATGCTCGAACTGGTTCGCCGCTATACGCGTGAAGCCGGTGTGCGCTCGCTCGAGCGTGAAATCGCCAAGCTCGCCCGTAAGGCGGTGAAGGAGATCATCACCACGCCTGACAAGAAGTCGGTCGTTGTGAATCGGGAGAACCTCGAGATCTATCTGGGCGTGCCGAAGTATCGCTACGGCGAGGCAGAGCTTGAGGATCAGGTCGGCATCGTAACGGGCTTGGCCTGGACCGAGGTTGGCGGCGAGCTCCTGACCATCGAAGGCGTCATGATGCCCGGCAAGGGCAAGATGACGGTCACCGGCAACCTGCGCGACGTGATGAAGGAGAGCATCCAGGCCGCGAACGCTTACGTGCGCTCGCGCTCGATCGACTTCGGCATCCATCCTTCTCTATTCGAGAAGAAGGACATCCACGTGCACGTTCCCGAGGGGGCGACCCCGAAGGATGGCCCGTCGGCGGGCGTCGCCATGGCCACGGCCATCATTTCGGTGCTGACCGGCATCCAGGTGCGCAAGGACGTCGCCATGACCGGCGAAATCACCTTGCGCGGCCGGGTGCTTCCGATCGGTGGCCTCAAGGAGAAGTTGCTCGCGGCCCTGCGCGGCGGCATCAAGACCGTCATCATTCCTGAAGAGAACGTTAAGGACCTCTCGGAGATTCCTGCTGAGATCAAGAACAAGATCGAGATCGTGCCGGTGGCGCATGTCGACGATGTTCTCAAAGCGGCTCTCCTCAGGACGCCGGAGCGGCTCGTTTGGGATGAGGCAGCTGAGGCTGCCGCTGTGAAGGGCGACGAAGCCGCTGGCGGCTCGCGGATCACCGCTCACTGATCAAGACGAGGTACTTCACTCGAGAAGAGCCTCGTGGTTTGTCATGCAACTTCGGTAACCTCGCGGCCACCAACCGCGAGGTTTTTTGTTATTCTCAGGGCGCGTCAAAGCGCGCATTTCCCCAGGTTTTTCGGGCGATTTGGAGGGTTTCCCCCCTTGACGGAGGCGCGTATTGGGCGCTTCCTCTCACGCACTGTTGCGGCTCCAGCAACATATGCGGACCCCTAAGCTCCGCCACACCCCCCAAGTCGCAATTTCCGAACGCAAAGGACGGATACGAGATGAGCAAGAAAGATTTGATCGACGCCGTCGCCAAGGAAGCCGAGCTCACGAAGGACAAAGCCACCGAGGCTGTCGATGCCGTGCTCGAGCACATCCGTGGCGCGATGCGCGAAGGTCACGAGGTCCGCATTCCGGACTTCGGCACCTTTAAGGTTGCCGCCCGCAAGGCGCGCGAGGGCCGCAATCCGGCGACCGGCGCGACGATCAACATTCCCGCCTCGCGAGTGCCGAAGTTCAGCCCCTCGAAGGGTCTGAAAGACGCGCTGAACTAATCGTCTCGTTCGGTCCGCGCGTGACAGACTTCGGCGCGCTGCGGTTCCTCCGCGGCGCGCCTTCTCGCTTCTGCGCTTTGCGGCGATCACGTGGGCTGCGACAAGGGGCTCCGGCCCATCGCGCCGGACGGGGGCGCGCCACAAGCATCATGGCGGCCCATCTTGCGGCCGTCGTCTGTGGCCGCTATGCAGGCAAGGTTCGGGCGGTTAGCTCAGTGGTAGAGCGCCTCGTTTACACCGAGGATGTCGGGAGTTCGACCCTCTCACCGCCCACCAGCCCCATGAGCCGAGAGCCCCGTCCCACGGACTGACGAATAAGACGGGGTTTAGCTAAGGCGAACCTCGGCATCTTGAGCGCCACCGCTTCAAGGCGCGCCGGCATACTGCGCCGCGATGCCGTCAATGGTCATCAGCCTATCGTCGTACTCCACCATGCGGCTCTGCTCGCGCTCTTCGGCTGTCGGACGGTCGTTGCCATTGAGGCAATCGATGACGTTCTTGATCAATTGGCCGGTGCTCGAGCCTTCAAATATGCGCTCGCGGCAGAAGGCGGCCGGATAGACTCCGATCATCACACCGTAGCGATCCTCGATGTAGTCCTGCGTCGAGAACAACGCGTTGGGGGCTGCCGTATCCATGCCGCGCGTTAACCACATGCCGTGGTCGCCAAAGGTGACGAAGACGGCATCGGGATCGACCTCTTTGATTGTCCCGACGATCTCCCGATAATTGTCAGCGATACCTTGCAACCGCGACTGCGTCAGCTCGCGAAACGCGGCGGTGTCGCTGGTGTTTTCGTACCGGTAATCGGGACGCGTGTGGTTGGGATATGCGATGTGACTGATCGTCAACCAAGGTTTCGTATCCCCAGCCACGGTTCGTATGCGCTTCTTGAGGTGCGCGATCTCGGTCTCGACGCTGACCGAACTATCCGTGTCGAATAGGACTTGGCTTATCAGATTGCGAACCGGAGGCCGGCAGGCGATGTAGTAAAAATGCCGGCTGATGTTGTTGCAGATATAAAATCCCATCTTCGGGAAGCCGTGGTCGATCAGGGCGTGCTTCACGTTGAGGTAGTTGCTGATGTAGATGAACTGCACGCCGTAGCCAGATCCCCGGAAGCTTTTGAACGTCGAGTTGCCGAGCTGGAAGACGGCATTCATCTCACGCTCGTTATCGAGGCGTTTTGAAAACTCCAGAATGCGCTGGTAGGACGTCCGCGTGTACGTGGCAACGGAGTAGGCTCGGTCAAAGACGCGGAACCCCTCGCTTTCCAAGTAGGAAACATGATCGAGCTTGTCGAAGCCGTAGAGCTTGCGGAACGCGTACGGCGAATGCAGCGACTCGGTCGAGATCAGATAGACATTCCGGTTGCTATGCACCGCGCGGAGGCTCGCAGCACTTTGTGGAGGTAGCATTCTTCCGTAGCTGTACTGGCCGAGCGCCAGCATCGCGAAGACCAGCGTGAACATGCCAACTTTCGCCGGTGAAACGCGGGCATTGAGAATCAACCAAGCCAGACCGCCAACTGCGATGGCCAACGGCATGCGGACGGCAATGCCACCTGGGACGGTGAGGAACGCGAAGCAGTAGGCGTTCCCGATCATGAGCAGCACGAACAAGGCATCGGCCGCTCTCTCGGAAAACCGCCCCACGAACCAGAGCCCGAAGCACTGCGCCGCCATCACCAACGTGAAGACACTTGCCAGGATCTCCAGATCAGCCGGGGTTATGTCCTGCGACGAGCTGCTGATCGGCCAAAGCGCTATGGCGAGGCTGGAGCAAACGAGAACGACGAGCCTCAAACGCATCATGCACTCCGCAAGTGGTAGATGGTGCGGTCGGTACCAGCGATCGGCGTGACGGAGGCAACTGCGAAGCGCTCCTCGAAGGCACTGCGAAAGCCCGCCTCCGTGTACCAGTCGTACGAAGTGTTCTTTTGCGCCAGCAACCGCTGCACCTGACTATCGCTGCGTCCCACCCACTCGATGACGAGTTCGGCCGTGCGCTCGGCGAAATAGCGCGCACTTTCGGTGAGCGGCACATTGTTGGTCAGCGCCAGGTGATGAATGACGGCAAGAGCGATGATGGCGTCCGGTTTCGACCGCTCCTCGAGGGTCGAACGCTCGCGGTTGCGGAAGCCGAGCGCTGGGGTCGGATTGCCCACGTCATAAACGAGCGCGTGGATGCCAGCATGTCCGTGAGCACGATTGAAGGAATAGTTGGCGTTGACCGCATTATGATCGAGGTCGAGCGCCAGAACGGAGCGCGCCGAGGAAGCAATGAGGCGTGAGAACGTCCCGTCGTTGGCGCCGACATCCCATACAGTCGAGAGCTGCCGACCCGCGAAGCAATTGGCCACAATCTGCTTCTTTTGTTCGAACGCCGCTTCGACGTAGTTGGTGTTCTCGTAGTAGTCGGCCCAAGTGGAAGCGGCGCGCGCGGCAGTGAGGCCCTCGATGAATGCGCGCAGTTGGCGCAAGAGGTCGATCTGCCGTCCCCGCGTTTGCACCGACGCGGCTTCCGTCTTTCCTTCGAAGTGAGAAGACTTACGGATGAAGTGGTTGTGCGCAAACATATGCACGAGCACGGATGGCTTAAAACGCGCCCGCAGTGGCAGCAGATCGTTGGCAAGCTGCTGATGGAGGCCGTCCAGATCCACGCGGAAGAACGCCCCGACGTGGACATCTCGGTAGGCACCGACGACGAGTGGGTTGAGAAAGTGCCGGCAGAACTGTGAGTAGGGGCGCCAAGGGAGGCCGCCTTCGGTCGCCTCGAATGACGTGTGGTCGATAAAAATCGCGCGCCCATCACGCCATTGGATGTTGAAGGCCGAAGCGTCCTTCAGTGTCAGGCCGTGCTCCAGCGCAAGCACGTTGATGTCAAGCGTCACGAGCGCCGCGTCCTTGAGCTGCTCGTAGCTCCACTCATACGGATAAGTGACGAGCGGCAGTTTCTCGGGCGCAATGACGGCGTGAAAGCCGAAGCCGGGTGCCGCGTCGCTGAAGGGGACAAGCAGCCCCTTGTCGACAGCGGCACAGTAGAATGCATCATGCTCGGCGAACCGAGCAGCTGCCTGTTCCGTTAGTCCTCGGAACAGACGCCCGCCATGCTCGAAGACGTAGCCGTCGGGATCCCGGAAGGAGGCATCATTTCGGAGCATTTTCGCCGGCCCCGCCAGTGAACCGCGAAAGCAGATGGCGAAGCTTCATCCTCAGGGTCGCCCACCCGGCGGCCACCGTGACGAATATGGCAACGGCGCTCTGAAAAATCAGGCTGCCGAGGCCGGGATCAATATAGGCGAAGGCGGGCTGAGGAATGAGCGCCGCGAAGCAGGCAAAAAAAGCAATCGGGTAAAGGCGCGTAGGATGCATGCGAGTATCCCCCGAAGCGTTATAAAAGCGTCACACAAACATACCGGGCAAAAGGACGGCATCAACGGGCAACCAGGAGTTGTGTGGCAAAAAACAGTGGACGCGTGGCCAATGGGCCTCGTTAAGCGCGGTGAATACTCGCCGCCCCGGTCGACATCGCACCAATCATTCAAACAAGCCGCGTGATCGGCGCTCGCCGCGCAGGGAAGTTCGGACTTTCCCGCGTCGCCGCGCTAGGAAGCGCTTGAAAGCCCCCAAAGGAGAGCAGCGATGACCCTTTCGATGTATCAGGCATCGGTTCCGGCGTTTAAGCGCACGCTGATTGCGCTCGACGCCATCCTCGACAAAGCAGCGGCGAATGCGGCCGAGCGCAAGTTTGATCCCGACATCCTCGTCTCCGCGCGACTGGCCCCAGACATGTTCCCGCTCGCCCGCCAGGTGCAGATGGTGAGCGACCATGCGAAAGGCTGCCCGGCACGCCTGGCAGGCGTCCCCGTGCCCAGCTTTCCGGACACCGAGAAGACCCTTCCCGAGCTCAAGGCCCGAATCGCCCAGACCCTCGATTTCATCGCCACCCTGACCCCTGAGCAGATCGATGGCTCGGAGGCGCGCGCGGTCTCCCTCAAGGCAGGCCCGCGCGAGCTGTCTTTCACGGGGCAGGACTATCTCGTGTTCTTCGCCCTGCCGAACTTCTATTTCCACGCGGCAACGGCCTACGACATCCTGCGGCACAACGGCGTGCCCGTCGGAAAGCTCGATTTCTTGGGTGCTGCCCAAGGCTTGCCGAATGGTTGATGCGGGTCGTTCTTGACTTCCCCGGGCGAGCCACGTAAGTGATCGCCACGTGGCCAGCGCGTCCCGACGGGGCGCGCATTTTTGACTGCGGGAGTAGCTCAGTTGGTTAGAGCGCCGGCCTGTCACGCCGGAGGCCGCGGGTTCAAGTCCCGTCTCTCGCGCCACGTTTTCCACGACTTCGCTAGCATGACTTCGCCCGTGAGGCGGCGCCGTCCTTGGTACGGCGTTTTCACTAGCCGCGCTGATCGGGTCGCGCGAAGTCGGCCGGCCGGAATCAACTGAAGCGGAAGACCGCCGCGGCCACGGCGCAGGTCCAGTGGCCGTTCTGATCTCCTTCGGCGTACGCCGTCACGGATGTACTGCCGATAATGAGGTTGCTGGTCTCGTAAACCCGCTTGCGCTCGTTCCACGCCGCGTCTGGATCGAATTCGATCCCGAGTGTGGATGCCAGCATCGAGGCAGCGAGATCCTCGGCATACTCGCCGCTCTGTTCGCTGTTCATGCCGTAACCGTGGTGCTCCGATATGTAGCCGTACATCGATGGCTCCGATGGACGCGCCAATCCGATGCTCGAATGAACACGGCGCCCGGGCTCGTTCGTCTCTGTGCGCGCCAAGACGGTGAAGGTAATTTCGCCCGGGAGCAGAGTGGCAACGCCCGCCTGTCGCTCCAACTCAATGCAGTGGGGCGGCAAAATCGAAGAGATGCTGACGAGGTTCTGCTGCTCGATGTCCGCCTCTCGTAACGCCAGCTCGAAGGCTGTCAGTCGTTCGCGATGAACGCCGATGCCATGGGTCAGGAAAAAGCTCTTCGGGACGAGTTGCAGCATGACCACTCCATTCTTGTTGGGATAGTGCGGGCGCCTTCATTCTATGTAGGCTTTCAGTTGGCCCACGCGTCGGCGATCGACGCGCAATTCGTACCACAACCCCCACACGGGAACGGCATCATATGCGCTATACCAGCATGCC
Source organism: Hyphomicrobium sp. (assembly GCA_041659545.1). Lineage (GTDB taxonomy): Bacteria > Pseudomonadota > Alphaproteobacteria > Rhizobiales > Hyphomicrobiaceae > Hyphomicrobium_A. Next base: position 4,480 of record JBAZYB010000036.1, on the reverse strand, counting down.
GCGTGATGCCCGCGCACGCGGCTGATACAGGCCCTGCGCAGACGAGCGAGAGACGGTGTAGGGTGCGCCGATAGTTGGGCGGTGACAGGTATTAGGTCGATGACCACAATTCGCGACTCTGCGCACCGGTACGAAGACTGGCTGTCAAAGCAGCTCGATGGCGATGTCATCGTCCAGGATCTCGCCCACAAACACGACAAAATGTGCGAAAGCGCGTTTGTGTTTTTGCGCGCAACGTATTGGCGTTGGTCCGAAATAATTCTTGATGTCTGTCCTGACCTCGCGGGGGCCGCGCAGGTTCTTGGCGTGGGCGACATCCATCTGGAGAACTTCGGCACCTGGCGGGATGTCGATGGGCGCCTTGCGTGGGGCGTCAATGACTTCGACGAAGCCGCAAGGATGCCCTACGCACTCGATCTCGTCCGGCTCGCCGCAAGTGCGCTGCTGGGGCGTGGCAGACGCGCCGTGAGCGACCAGGAGATTTGCACCGCTATTCTTCAAGGCTATCGCCAAGGACTACAAGCGCCGCGCGCCGTCGTTCTAGATCGAGACGTGCAATGGCTGCGGGAACTCGTGGTGGTGCCCGAGGCTGAGCGGACGAAGTTTTGGAAAAAGCTGGCGGCCACCAAGAGCAAGCGTGCCCCCGAGCGCTACCGCAAGGCGATCGCGGACGCGATGCCGCAGCCGCGCCTAACGATCAGCACCGCTCCGCGACGGGCGGGAACGGGAAGCCTTGGCCGACCAAGGTGGGTCGGCACCGCCGAATGGCGCGGGGCGCCGGTTCTGCGTGAAGCCAAGGCGCTCGTTGTCTCGGCGTGGTCGCGCGCTCGCGACAGCAACGACCGGACGATCCGATGCAGCGAAATTGCCAATGGTCGGTTCCGGCCTGTGGATCCCTGGTACAGGGTCAAGAACGGCGTGGTCGTGCGTCGCCTCTCACCAAACAATCGCAAAATCGAGGTGGGCGACGGCAGCTCAAGGCTGCTCGATCGCGACGTGCTTCAAATGATGGGATTCGAACTTGCGAACATCCATCTCGGCACGGCACGTCGCCAAGATGCAATCAAGCGCGACCTCGAAAAGCGCAAGCGCGGCTGGTTGACAGCGAATGCGCGGAAGGCGGCAGAGGCAACCACGCAAGATTACAAGGCCTGGTTGGCCGACTGACGAAGGCTGGTGGTTTACCTCCGGTCTCGCAGCAGCCTCGCTTTCCCGCTGGCCCCGCACGGCGCGAATAAGCTCTGCACTTATTCTTGGTTCGGTTCGCTTGCCCGCATCGCTACCTCTTTCAGCCGCGACCGTCATGAGGTCACGCACAGAGAGGAACAGGCGATGAAGATGAACTTCACTAGGCGCCAAGCGCTCGCACTCGCGATTGCCGCCGGTATCGTCGGCGGGGCGCAGGGCGCACAGGCCGATACGACATTGCTCAATGTCTCCTACGATCCCACGCGCGAATTCTACCAGGAGTTCAACGCCGCGTTCGCCAAGCATTGGAAGGAGACAACCGGCGAGGTCGTCACGGTCAACCAATCGCATGGCGGCTCGGGCAAGCAGGCACGCGCGGTCATCGACGGCCTCGAAGCCGACGTGGTGACACTGGCCCTCGCTGGCGACGTCGACAAGCTGCACACGAAGGGTGGCCTGATCCCCGCCGACTGGCAGAAGCGGCTTCCCGATAACGCTTCGCCTTATACTTCGACCATCGTGTTCCTGGTGCGCAAGGGCAATCCAAAGGGTATCAAGGACTGGTCCGATCTCGCCAAGGACGGTGTCGCCGTGATCACGCCCAACCCGAAGACCTCGGGCGGCGCGCGCTGGAATTATCTCGCGGCTTGGGGCTACGCGCTGAAGCAGCCTGGCGGCAGCGAGGAGACGGCGAAGGATTTCGTCGGCAAGATCTACAAGAACACCAAGGTGCTCGACACCGGCGCGCGTGGTTCAACGACGACGTTCGCCGAGCGCGGCATCGGCGATGTGCTGATTGCCTGGGAGAACGAGGCCCACCTCGCCGCCAAGGAACTCGGCGCCGACAAGTTCGAAATCGTCGTGCCGTCGATCTCGATCCTGGCCGAACCACCTGTGACGGTGGTCGACAAGGTCGTCGATAAGCACGGCACGCGCAAAGTGGCCGAGGCCTATCTGCAGTATCTCTACGCGCCCGAGGCGCAGGACATCGCGGGCAAGAACTTCTATCGCCCCCGGGATGCGAGGGCCGCGGAGAAATACAAGGACCAGTTCGCGCCGGTGCAGCTCTTCACGATCGATGAGGTGTTCGGCGGGTGGACGAAGGCGCAGAAGACCCACTTCGACGACGGCGGGATCTTCGACCAGATCTATTCCAGCAAAAGCTGACGATCTCCCAAGGCTTGCGTCCCGCTCACAAGCTGGCGCGTGCCGCTCTCTCTACCGGGGCTAGCTCCCGGGGGACTTCGGTAGAGAGCGGCACGCGCTCCCTCGTCAATCACAGCCCAATTCAAGCCAGACTGCACAAGGTACGCCGAGCGGCTGGCACCAAGAGCTTCGTTCACCATACGGGAGAGCCTTGATCAGAAAACAGCAGGACACCGTCTCAATCAGTGTGAGTTCTTTAGTAGCGTAGGAGTGTGTGATGTACGGGGGAGTAAGTGGGGGAACCAGCTTGGCGCTGGTCCTCGGGTTGGGGCTGTTCGCTGCAACGGCACCGGTGCAGGCGGCGGATCTGGGGGGTGATTGCTGCGCGGATATCGAGGAGCGCGTCGCCGAACTTGAGGCGACGACAGCGCGCCAAGGCAACCGGAAAGTATCGCTCGAAATCTCGGGACAGGTGAACGAAGCGGTGCTGTGGTGGGACGATGGGGCTGAAAGCAACGCCTATATTGTCACCAACGACAACGCACGCACACGCTTTCGCTTCAAGGGCAAAGCGAAGATCAACGCGGATCTTGAGGCCGGCTACCAAATCGAGATTGGCGTGCGTTCGGCGAATTCCAAGCGCTTTACGCAAGACAACTCCAAGGGAGCAGCGGCGTCCGACTACGGCTTTGACTTGCGCGATTCCTATTGGTTCTTGAAGAGCAAGACGTACGGCCGCGGGTCGCTCGGATTGCAGGCGACTGCAACCGACCAGATCACCGAGATCAACCAGACGCAGACGGCTTCGTTCGCCAAGTACTCCGACGTGGAGGACACGGGCCTCGGGCTATTGCTGCGCTCATCCAACGACGGTCGCTTGAGCGGTCTCAGCTGGCGTCGCCTGATTGGCGACGGCGGCGACCAGCCCGGCGAAGGCGAACGTCGATTCAACGTCGCGAAGTACGAATCGCCGGAGTTTGCCGGCTTCGTCGCCTCCGCGTCGTGGGGCGAGGACGATTTCTGGGATATCGCGCTCAACTATTCAGGCGCGTTCTCAGGCTTCAAGATCGCCGCAGGCATCGGCTACGGCGAGATTACCGACAATCTGCAGACCAGCACCGTCTGCGCGGGAACCAATGCGCTCGGCGGGCACGATGCAAGTTGCTCGCAGTTCGGCGGCTCGTTCAGCATCATTCACGAAGAGTCCGGTCTGTTCGTCAACTTTGGCGCCGGTCAGAAGGTGGATGACGTGATCGCGAACACGTCCGTCTTCAACGGAACGGGCGTCGACGATAGCCAGAAGTTCTGGGCTGTGCAGGCCGGTATCGAGAAGAAGCTCACCGACCTGGGCAAGACCACCATCTACGGCGAGTATTACGACTATACCGGCGGCGGCAACAACCGTCGTGCGGTGTCATCGTCAGATGCATTGCATCCAACAGGTGCGGGCGCGGACTGGTCGATCTGGGGTACGGGCGTTGAAGTGTTTGGCGCCGGTATCGCCCAGGGATTCGATAAGGCGTCGATGGTCGTCTATCTGTCCTACCGGCATGTCGAAGGCGATGTGACGTTGCGCCAGCAGGTCGGCGGTCGCGCTACGGGGAGTATTGCTGATGCACCGATCGATGACCTCGATCTCGTCATGTCGGGCGCCATCATCAAGTTTTGATGGTGCTCAATTGCCAGCACGGAGCTGACCGAGTGAGCCGCGCAATGTCGCGGCTCTCTTCGCATTGCGGCAATCGAAAAATCGGGTTGCGATCTTCATAAGCTTAGAAGTTCTTCTGCGTTCCGCTCGCAGTGTGTCGTCGCTAGCGTCGGCCCAATTCAACGGGGACGCGGTCGACGCCGGTCTCGGAGCGGGGCACCATTGAGCGGAGCGATCAACAGCGCCAAGTCCGTGGCGAGGCACAAATCGAGCGGCGCTGGCTGCAAGAGGGCCAACCCAGGCACTGAGTCGCGCGGCGTGCGCGTGCACGCACATGCGACAGCGCTTTTGTCTGCGATCAGCGCCAATCTGCGGCTCATGCGCCGGCGTCGGGGCTATTCCCTGGAGCGCCTCGCGAAGGTGGCGGGCGTAAGCCGCGCGATGCTCAGCCAGATTGAAACCGGCAAGAGCGTGCCGACCATTTCTCTACTCTTGAAA
>JBAZYB010000035.1:0-21461 GCA_041659545.1 Hyphomicrobium sp. | reverse complement strand
CGCCGAACTTCCCGATCCGGTCGGCACGGTGCTCGCCGCCTGGACGCGGCCGAACGGCCTGCAGTTCGAACGCGTGCGCGTGCCGCTGGGCGTGATCGGCATCATCTACGAAAGCCGGCCCAACGTGACCGCCGACGCGGGCGCTCTGGCAGTCAAAGCCGGCAACGCGGCGATCCTGCGCGCGGGCTCAGAAAGCCTCAACTCGGCGCTGGCGATCCATGCGGCACTCGTTGCCGGCCTGAATAGCGCCGGTCTGCCGGAAGCGGGCATCCAACTTGTGCCGACGCCGGATCGTGCGGCGGTTGGCCATATGCTGGCGGGGCTCGAAGGCGCCATCGACGTGATCGTGCCGCGGGGTGGCAAAAGCCTCGTTGAACGCGTGCAACGGGAAGCGCGCGTGCCGGTGTTCGCGCACCTCGAGGGCCTGTGCCACACCTACGTCGACAAGGACGCCGATCTCGACATGGCGGTGCGCATCGTCGTCAACGCCAAGATGCGCCGCACCGGTGTGTGCGGGGCGACGGAGACGCTGCTGGTCGACAACGCCGCACCCGCCCAATTCCTGCCTACGCTGGTCAAGGCGCTGCTCGACGCGGGTTGCGAGGTGCGCGGCGACGCTGCGGCGCAAAAGGCCGATGCGCGCGTCAAGCCGGCGAGCGATGCCGACTGGGCGACGGAATACCTGGAAGCCATCGTCTCGGCGAAGCTGGTCGACGGTGTCGCCGGCGCCATCGCGCACATTGGCCGGTATGGTACGCAGCACACCGATGCAATCGTGACAGCCAACGCGGATACAGCCGAGCGTTTCCTGCGCGAGGTCGATTCCGCCATCGTTTTGCATAACGCGTCGACTCAATTTGCCGACGGCGGCGAGTTCGGATTCGGTGGCGAGATCGGCATTGCCACAGGCAAGCTGCATGCCCGCGGCCCGGTGGGCGTCGAGCAGCTGACGAGCTTCAAGTACGTCGTGCGGGGGAATGGTCAGATCCGACCGACGTGAGGCCTGGAATAGGAGTACGCTTGATGCGATCCCTCGCTTGCATTGCCCTTCTGCTTGCCGTGGCAGCGGCCTTCTCGGTTCCGGCAGATGCCGGCAGGCGCAAAGGCGCGCGCGCGTGGCAACCTGCACCGGTCAAGGAGTGTCCGCGTCTCAACGGCCGCTTCGGCTATTACGGCAATCCGTGGTGCACCAAGGCCGAGCAGGACGCGTGGGATCGCGCTACATCGCGGCGGACGGTGCGTTAGGGTCTGCCCGCCCTGCGTGCGCAGATTCGACATATAGAAGCCCTATCGGTGCAGAGCAGTGACGTCGCCCACTTGGAGGGTAAATCTGCAGCCGCGCAAAGGAAACAGCCTCGATGTTCAAAAAGATTCTAGCGGCAATCGTCGTTGTCGTTGCAGGTTTTGCCGGCTACGTCGCGCTGCAGCCCGATGTTTTGAACGTCGAGCGCCAGGCAACTATTGCCGCGCCGCCGGCTGCGGTTTTCGCGCAACTGAATGACTTGCATAAATGGGAGTCCTGGTCGCCCTGGGCGAAGCTAGACCCCAATGCCAAGATCAGCTTCGAAGGTCCGGCGGCGGGGAAGGACGCAGTCTTCATCTGGTCCGGCAACGAGAAGATTGGCGAGGGGCGCATGACCATCGTCGACAGCCGTCCGGACGAGTACGTCGACATAATGGTAGCCTTCACCAAGCCGTTCGAGGACACGAGCAGCTCGACGTTCGAGCTCAAGCCCCAAGCCGGCAAGACCCTCGTGACGTGGCGGATGAGAGGGGAGCAGAATTTTCTCCAGAAGGCGTTTTGCGTTCTGATGAACGGCGAGGAGATGCTCGGCGGCGAGATGGAGAAGGGCCTCGCGAACCTGCAGGCCGTCGCCGAGGCAGGGGCGACGCCGACGCCTTAAGCGAGGTCTAACTCGGCGTCCCGGCTCGCAGACAGCTCAGAAATTCAAGAGCAAGGACCGGAGTGCGCGGGCTGTCGCATGAGTCTATGCTCCGGTAATGCAACGCAGCGCACTCAAATCGACTGAAAGACGCCCGACGGCCGTGCCGGGGACGCTCGATGATCGAGCGTGCTGGCAAGCTGTCGTGGCGCGTGACGCCGAAGCCAATGGGCGTTTTGTCTACGGCGTCACGACGACGGGCGTTTATTGCCGTCCATCCTGCGGCGCGCGGCTCCCGCTACGTCGCAATGCGCGCTTCTTTGCCAGCTGCGAGGAAGCCGAAGCTGCCGGATTGCGGGCGTGTAAACGCTGCAAGCCCGGCTCGATGCGGCTTGAAGACGTAAACGAGCAGAAGATCGCCGCCGCATGTCGTCTGATCGAAGGCGCCGAGACGCCGCCGACGCTCGACGCCCTGGCTCAGCGGGCGGGCTTGAGCCGCTATCATTTCCACCGTCTGTTTAAGTCGGCGACGGGTGTAACACCCAAGGCCTACGCGACGGCACACCGAGACAAGCTGCTGCGCGAGGCTCTGAGGACGTCAAACTCGGTCGTCGATGCGAGCTACGAGGCGGGGTTCGGATCCAGCAGCCGCCTTTACGAGGGGGCGGCGCGGGCGCTTGGCATGAAGCCGGGCGCATATCGGTCGGGGGGAGCCAACATGCTGATCCGCTATGGCGTCGCCAAGTGCTCGTTGGGGCTCGTACTCGCCGCGGCCTCCGAGCAGGGCATATGCGGCATCTTTCTCGCCGACACAAAGCCGGAGCTGGAACAGGAACTACGCACCCGTTTTCCACATGCGGCACTGGTTGATGGGGATGCGGACTTCAGACAGCTGCTCGGCAAGGTCGTCGCGAGCATCGACAATCCCAGGATTGCCGGTTCGCTGCCGCTCGATATCCGCGGGACTGCGTTTCAGCAACGGGTGTGGGCAGCACTGCGCGACATCGGCGCCGGTGAAACCGCTACATACGCGGAGATTGCCCGACGCATCGGCAAGCCCAAGGCCGGTCGCGCAGTGGGCGCGGCGTGCGGGGCCAACCCGATCGCCGTCGCTGTTCCTTGCCACCGGGTGGTCGGCAGCGGCGGAAAGCTCACCGGCTATCGCTGGGGCGTTGAGCGCAAACGCAGGCTAATCGCGCGTGAACGCGACGAGACGTGAGGGTGGCGGTCAGGCGACGTGCCGGCTCTGGTTCTTTTGCAGAAGCGTGATGACCTCGGACTGCGGTCGCGCTTCGCTGAAGTAGAAGCCCTGGCCTTCTTTGCAGCCCTCAGCCGTGAGACAGGCAAGGTCGGCCGGGGTTTCGATGCCCTCGGCGACGACCTTCATGTCGAGCCCCGCGGCGAGGCCGAGAATGGCCCGCACGATGGCAAGCGTGTGCCGGTTGCCGGTTAGGTCGCGCACGAACGAGCGGTCGATCTTAATCTTGTCGAAGGGGAAGGCGCGCAGATAGCTGAGCGAAGAATAACCGGTGCCGAAATCGTCCATCGAGATTTGCACGCCCAGCGCGCGAAGTGCGTGCAGCTGCGCGACGACCAAGTCGGTGCGGTCGAGAAGCACGCTCTCGGTGATTTCCAGATCCAGTCTCTGCGCCTCAAGTCCCGACTGCTCGAGAGCCCGCTTCACGTTGGCGAGGACGTCGCCGACGCGGAACTGCATGGGCGACAGATTGACCGCGAGTTTGACGTTCATCGGCCACTGCTTGGCGTCCTCGCAGGCGCGACCGAGAACAAAGTTGCCGAGGCTGGTGATGAGGCCGGTCTCTTCGGCGAGCGGCACGAACTCAGACGGCGGAATAAAGCCGCGCGTTGGATGCGGCCAGCGCAGCAACGCTTCGAAGCCGATGATGTCGCCATTGCTCAGATCGACGAGCGGCTGGTAGTGCACCTGAAGCGTTTCGCTAATGATCGCCCCGCGCAGGTCGGTCTCGAGCTGGCGCCGCGCCTGCGCCTTGGCGTCCATCTCCGATTCAAAGAAGCGGAACGTCGATTTTCCGTCGGCCTTGGCCCGATAGAGCGCAAGATCAGCGTTGCGCAACAGGCGGTCGGCATCCTCCCCATCGCCCGGCGCGACAGCAATGCCGATGGTGGTGCCAACTGTCAGGATGTGTCCCTCGACCATGTATGGCTCGCTGACAACATGAATCAGCCGCTCGGCCAAAAGGGCCAAATCCTGAGGGGACTTTACGTCTGGAACCAGGATGGCGAACTCATCGCCTCCGAGGCGTGCTGCCATATCCTGTGGACGCGTCACGCGCTGGATGCGGAGGGCAACATCCTGCAGCAGACGATCTCCCGTCGGATGGCCGAGCGTATCGTTGACCAGTTTGAAGTTGTCGAGGTCGATGCAGAGGGCCCCGACAAGGCCGCCGGCACGCGACCGATGCGAGAGTGCATCGACCAAGCGCTGACGAAACAGCACGCGATTGGGGAGTTCAGTCAGGGCATCATGGTGCGCCATGTGAGCGATGCGGGCCTCGGCCTGCTTGCGTTCGGTGACGTCGATGACAGCCATCAGAATCGCCGGTGTGCCCTCGTAGTCGAGCTGGCGCGAGAACACCACGACCTCGATGATGCGCCCATCGGCCGTCATGTGCCTGGCGGTGGCGGGTTCTGTGTCGAAGGCTTCCCCGACGTCGTCACCCGGGCCGTCATGAAGGTCTTGAAGTTTCAGCGCCACAAGCTGATCCACCCGATAGCCGTAGTGCGACTGTGCGGCTGCATTGGCCGCCAGGAACGACTGCGTATCGCGTTGCAGGACGAACATCGGGACCGGATTTTCGTCAAACAGCAACCGGAATGAAGCCTCACGCTGCTTCAGATCGGTGATGTCCATGCGCAGGCCGATGATCCCCCCGTCGCCTGTCTTGCGCTCTTCGATGAGGACGCAACGGCCGTCGGAGAGGTGCTGCTCGTGGGGGCCCGTCGGCTCATAAAGAAGATCGAGCCGCTCCTTAATCCACTCTTCCTCGCGACCCTTCGCGCCGGGGTAGTCTCCTCGAGCAACGCCAACGCGCAAAGTATCCTCCAGGCGCACACCGACTTTGAACAGATCGGCACTGCGCTTGTAGATATCGGCGTACTTCTGGTTCCAGAGTATATAGCGCCCCTCGTTGTCGAGAAAGACGATGCCCTGGGGGAGAATCTCGAGAGCGGAGCGTAGCCGCGCATGTGCCGCGACCGCGTTGGCTATGGCGGCATCAGCGACGGCGCGTGCGTCCCGTATTTTGGCGCGGCTGCTTCTAAAGGTGGCCAGGGTCGAAGTGTAGCGTGTTCTTGCGCGCGCCAAAGTTTGGCGGGCCCATCCGAAGACGCTCCCGCGGCGCGTTTCGCCCGCAGTCTTTCCTACAAAGTTCAACATCGCACCGCCGCAGTGATTGCGGACGAAGGCTGCCTGCGCGGCCTGAATAAAGAATTGCCGGACGTCGCGCGCTTCGCAATGGTCCGTCAACGCATCGATTAGCGGTTGGGCAGAGACGGTCCCAGGGCGCCGGCCAATGGCCCGGCACCCTGGGCAAAGCGCCTTGGAATAGCGCTAATGCCCTCGGTTTGGGCGCCCCTGCTCAAAGATGTCCCATATGAGCGGATGGCTAATATGGCATTTCAATCCATGCGATAATTTTATCGCGCGGCACCTATCTGCCGCGCGAGTTATTGCAAACGAGTGGGTCAGTGCTTCCAGGTCGGCAGGGTCGGAAGCTGGTCCTCGGTCACCTCGGTAACGAGGCTGCCGTCCTTCTCCTTCACCTGATCGAGGGTGAGGACGGCTCCCTTTTCGCCGAAGCCAAGGAAGCCGCCGTACTCGATGGCGACACCTTTGACCTGACCATTCTTGTCTTCGAGTACAGAGTCGACCTCGGCGATCTTTTTGCCGGTGGCGTCGAAGACATCCATCTCTTCTACTTTGTCGACAGTTGTCTTCAGCGGGTCGACCATCTTGTTGTCGTCCTCAGACTCACGCAGCTCGCCGATGACAATGACGTCACCTGCGTTCGGTCCAGCCGCAGGTGCCATGTTCTGCGACTGCTCCGAGCCGGCCTTGTCGAGCGGTTCTGGAGTCATGCTGGTCTGCGGCGGCGCAGCCTGCATCGTGGATGGTTCGGTCCCCGACTTATCAAGCGGCTCGGGCGCGGCCATTGAACCGCCAGGCGCATTCTGCGTCGTGGATGGCTCCGTTCCAGATTTCTCCAGTGGTTCTTGTGCAAATGCGGGCGCGGCGAGCAGCAAGGCTGACGCAACGATGAGCAGTTTCGTTTTCATTTTGACACCTCCTTCTTGGACTACAGCAACAACAACTCCTGGCGAGGCGTCCGGGTTTCTACTCAACGTTAGCCGACGGACGCTCGGGCAGCTCGTAAGCGATGTAGCGAATGATTTTCCATTGTCCGTCCGGGCCCTTACGCAGGACGTCCATTCCCGGCTCTTTGGTTGTGACCAATTGGCCGTTGGGGAGAGTGACGGTCAGCGTCCAGGCCAGGCGCACCACGGCCAGATCGCCGGAGACAATGATCTCGCGAATGTCGAGGGTATAGGCGTAGCTCTTGCTCTTGTCGCTCAAGGAGCGGTGCAACAGAGCGCAGATGTCGTTGTAGTCGCGCTCCGGATAACCGCGGAAATCGTAGCGCAACTCCGGCGAGAAGAGATCGCACACCGCTGCGGCGTTGCCGGCGTTGAAGTCCTCCGTCCACCGCTGGAGTGTCGCGCGGATAGCGTCCTGCGAGCTTTCGGCAAGAACGCTTCCGGCCGGCGCCGCAACAAGCAGCAGCGCCAACAAGGCGGAAGCAAGCGTACCGTCGCTGGTCATCGCTAGCTACGCGCCTCCGTCAGCTGCTTGTGGATGCGGCCGAGGACGTCCGCCACGGCGTCCTTGTAGGCGGCGGTAATCGTCTGCGCCTCGCCATCGCTGTCGTTCCAATTGAGCATGAACGCTACCGTGACGGGGATGTCGCGCACGATCATCTGCCCTGCCAGCGCGAGACAGTGGAAGCCGTTCCAATCGATGGAGCCGCCCTTCATGTAGGCGGCCGTGCCGGCGGGGACGACGAGAGCGATCGCGTCCGCCATTGCCTGGATGCGCTTGAACTCAGTGAGCGTCTGGGGCTTCTTGAAGAACTCGCCTGCCAGCGCCCGCTTGTAATAGGCGACGAACTCCGACGCGGGGACCGCCATCGTCTCAACGTCGTTGAGGGCGGGACGGTACTTGGAAGTGTCGGGCTTCTCAGCATCGACGACGGCTTTGACGCCCTTCCATCCCAGATCCTCGCCCAAGGGCGCGCCGGCAAGATAGGAAAAGAAGCTGCGCGTCGAGTCTGGGATGTGCGCCTTGGTGAGCCCGGCCTCCGCGATAAAGACGCGCACCTTTTTCGGCGTGACGCGCTTCATCGCCATATCGGTTGCGGTGTTGTCGCTGTGGGCGATCATGGCTTCGAGGGCGCTGCGCGCCTGCGTGGTGCCGGTGAGATTCTCAAACACCGGACTGACGAGCGAGCGCACACCGTCATCGAGAGGGAGCTGCTCCAGCTCGTCCAAGCGCCCGGCCTCCACCTCGCGCAGATAAGTCGCCAGCACGAAAGTCTTGAAGCAGCTGCCGCAAAACAGCTGCGCGTCCGGCTGATACGTGACGCGCCACGGATTGGTGGGCTGGTCGACATCGACCTGGGCGCTCTTGGCGCCAGGCAAGGCGAGAAACTTTTCCAGCAGATGAGGAGGGGCGTGAGAAGGAACAGCTTCCACGGCAAGCGCCTGTCGGCGCGTCGTTGCCAGGACTCCAGCGATGGTCGCAGCCGAAGCGAGAAATTGCCGTCTACGCATAGTTCACTCCTGACGGCCGGCGGTCGATTTCCAGCCGGTGCCTCAGGAATGGCAGAGCAATGATGACCGGCTCGTTACCAGAGTTGCATGTCGTCTCGATTAGGTTTGCAAACTCAATCGGTTGGCGGGTTAGATTGAACGGAAATGATGCGCGCGAGTCCGATGCCGAGCAACCCGAGTTCTGTTTCCCACGCCTTGTTGCCGACCGCGTTCGCCGGTCAGCGCATCGGGCTTATGGGCGGCACCTTCAATCCGCCTCACGAGGGCCACGCGGTGTGCGCCACGACGGCGCTGAAGCGACTGCGCCTCGATCAACTTTGGTGGATGGTGACGCCCGGCAATCCGTTGAAGAGCGGCGAAGGGCTGCCTTCCCTGGCGGCGCGCATGGCCGCCAGTCGCCAGCTGGTCAGCGACCCGCGCATAACTGTGACCGGCTTCGAGGCAGCTCTGGGCACTGCGTTCACCTATACCACTCTCCGTTATGTGACGCAGCGAATGCCGGGTGTGGAATTCGTCTGGGTGATGGGCGCCGACAACCTCGTCGGCTTCCATCGTTGGCAGCGTTGGCGGGAGATCGCGCGGATGGTGCCTATCGCTGTGGTCGACCGCCCGGGCTGGCGTTACAGGGCCCTCGCCTCGCCGGCGGCTGCCTGGCTGGGGCGGTTTCGCGTTGCAGAAAGCCGCGCGGCGCAGCTACCGGGGATGCCCCCGCCTGCCTGGACGCTGCTGAGCACGCGGCTCTCGGGGGCTTCGTCGACGGTGCTTCGGGGCGGGACATGACCGCTTAACACCAGGTAATATATACGATCAATTACGCTTGCACGTTGCACATGAACAAGCTTAGCGCGCATTAACTATTGCTGCCCATGGCATCGAGGCCTTATGTTTTGCTTCGCGGGAGGCGGGTGCCTCTCCGTGGAAGAGTGCCGCGGTTGCAAGGCGTGGGTTGCACGATTGCCTTGAGAGCAACGGCACAAGCCCCAAGGGGTGCATGAGGAAGGGACAAACAGCACACGATGCGAACCGCACTTGAGGGTGCCCGTAATGGCACGCCTCACGCCGAGCTTTTGTCAGACGGACAAAAATCGGCAGCCCTGCTGCAGGAGATCGTCTTCTGGCTCGACGAAGCCAAGGGCGAAGACGTGGTCACGATCGACCTGGCCGGAAAGACATCCATCGCTGATTACATGGTCGTCGTTACCGGTCGTTCCGATCGCCACGTCGGCGCCATCGGCGACCAGATCAGCCGCAAACTCAAAGAAAGAGGTATCGGCGGCGTTCGGCTCGAGGGCACGGAAGCCTGCGACTGGGTGTTGATCGACGCCGGCGACATCATCGTGCACGTGTTCCGCAACGAGGTGCGCGACTTCTATAACCTCGAGAAGATGTGGTCTGCCGACAGACCGGGCGAGCCGACCACCGCCCACTGACGCCGCGACGCTAGAGTCGTTCCGGTTCGATTGAGGACTCGGAACGCCTCTGGATGTCTGCTTTGCCGTGCTACTCAGCGGAAAACCGGGATCCACTTTTCCGGAAGCACTATTGCTTTGCCGTGCTTCTCAGCGGAAAACCGGGGTCCACTTTTCCGGAAGCACTATTTTGCTGGCGCGCGACGGCGTGAGCGCTCGCACAACTGGCGGGGCATCCATCATGCGCCTGATCGTTGCGGCCGTGGGCCGCTTGAAAGACGCCGAGCGCGACCTGTGCGAGCGCTACGTGAAACGGCTCGATGCCGGCGGGCGCGCGTTGGGCATTGGGCCCCTCACCATCAGCGAATTGAGCGAGAGCCGCGCGGCGAGCGTGGAAGCGCGCAAGGCCGAGGAGGCCGCAAAGCTAGTGAAAGCCGCAGCGGCCGCGGAGCAATTCGTGGTGCTCGATGAGAGCGGCAAGTCGATGTCCAGCGTGGTGTTTGCAGCGTGGATCGCGGCGCGGCGGGATGGGGGCAGCAAGGTCCTGGCGTTCCTCATCGGCGGTCCCGACGGGCATGGGGCAGACGCGGTTTCCGGCGCGGCCCTCAAGCTGTCGCTCGGCCCCATGACGCTGCCGCATGGACTGGCGCGCGTCGTGCTGATCGAGCAGCTGTATCGCGCCTCGACAATCCTTTCCGGCCACCCCTACCACCGAGTTTGAGGCTCGCTTGGGTGCCCAGCGCCCAGTGCCCGTGACGCCCACGGAATGGAACCGCGCAACGGCACGTCGCATTGACGGAGCGGTGAGATAGAATGGCGAGAGTGATTCGCGTCTTCATCCAGCCGCGACAGGGGGTGCACACATGGGCGCTTTAGGCACATTTCTACTGCTGGTGGTTTTCGGTGCAGCGGTCGGTTTCGCCATGGTCCGCTATGGCAATACGTGGATCGGCCGGCAGGTCGCGAACGCGTCAGGCGCCGACATCACTTACGCGCTGGTCGGCATCGCCGGCTCGTTCATGGGATTCCACATCGCGGGAATCCTGGGCATCATGTCGATGTTTCTCGCCTACCTATTGGCGGTCGCTGGGGCGGCCCTCACCGTCTGGCTCTGGCAGGGTCGCTAGAGCCGTACCGGTTTAGGGAAGCACTGAAGCTTCAAGCGCCTTTTGGCTCTCGGCCGAACGAGAGCCATGAGCGCTTGGATTCAGCCGCCTTTGCCTCTGCCTCCTCCTGCGCCTGGATGGTGCCGTCGTCGGCGAGCACCATGAGGATCGGCGTCAGCCCCTCGACGTTTTCGAGCGGGAAGATCTCGATGTCGCGACGGGCGCGTTCGCTCCAGCCCGCAAAGGTCAGGGCCTTCTCGGCCTTCGAGAACAGGCCGTGGTTGCGGATCGGCTGCGCCTTCTCGAAGGCGATGTCCTCGTCGGTCATCTCGTCTGGTTTCTTGCCGATCTTCTTCAGCCAATCTTTGCGGATCTGGCTGAGGTCGGTATCGCTGGCCGCGGCTTCCTCGGCTTTGAGGTTATCGAGCTCCCCTTTGCGGAACGTCCACCAGCGCGGCTTCTGCGGCCAGCGCACGAGGTCGAGGTCGTCGAGCACGCCGGCAAGCTGGTTCATGGCCAGTGCCTTGGCGCTCTCCTCCTCGTCGTTGGGGTCGCAACTGTAGAGGTTGGGGATGACGAGGTACGACGTGCGTCTGTGATAGATGAAGTGGCGACGCACCCATTCCATATTGGCGCCGGGCGCGCGCACGATGGCCGTATTGATAGCGGCGCGGATCTGGCGAATGACCTGCGACGAGGGCCGGCGGCTCTCTGGCGGTGGCGGGTTGAGGATGGCCAGCGCGAGCAGGCCCAGATCGATACCGATGGTGGCAAGCAGGGCGATCATATCGCGCCCAGTGATCGGCTCGCCGCTCTTGGTGGCGCCGTCTGGCTTGGCGTCTGAGAGGTAGCTAAACAGGCTCGAGATATAGGCGCCGATATTCTCCCACAGACGCTTGATGGCGTTGGCGACGCCAGCCGGACCTTCGTTGAAGGAGGCCTCGCGCAGGGTGAGCACGGCCGGCTGGTCGGCCTGATCGGCCGCCTGGGTCAGGCGCTGAGCCAGTGTCGGGTCGTAGCAGGAAAAGCCGCCCTGGCCGGGGGACACCGAAACCGCGGCAGCAATGGCGCGCATCTCGGCGGCGGTCGACTTGCCAAGCTCGTTGGAGCGGGCAGCGATGTCGCGGGCGCGCGAACGGATGTTGGAGGCCATGGCGTCGAAGCTTTGCTGGCGCTCGGCGACCGTCGCGCCCTGCAACTGGTTGACGCTCTGCTGCAGCGACTGGATGTCGGCATTCACCGGCGCCAGCCACGAGGTCTGGACGCTGTTGCGCAGCGAGGCGATCTGATCGCGTACGCCGACGCGGGCGTTATAGAGCGGCCCGCGACCGGCGCCCGACGATGTCCCGCACGATCCGCCGCTCGTTTCCTCGCGCGACATCTGGCTCTCCGACCAGGTGACGACGCTATCGAGCTGGATTTTGACCGCGTCGAGGCGCGCTGCCACGGCACCGGCGGCATCGCCTGCGTCCTGCTGCAGCCCGGAAAGTCCGGTGCGGGTCGCCTCTTCGCCGGCGATGAGGCTCCACCAGAAGCCGTAGCCGAAGCCAATCGACCAAAGGGCGAGGAATACATAGAGGGGGAAGGTGACGACCCGGTCGGAGAAGCGGCGCCCGGCTCCGAAGGATTCGCGCAGGGCGAGCCACATCAGGAAGGTGAGCGCGACGACAACGACGATGACGAGGAAATCATTGGAGAAAGACATACCGCCTGGAAGCTCTTGCGAGTTCCCCGCCGGCGATGTCGAAACGCCGATGATGAAGTCGCGCATTCCGTGCCAGGTGGCGAAGCCGGAGATGAGCAGCAGCATCATGGAGGCGATGCCAATGAGCGTGTTGCGTCCCAGGAAGTAGTCGAGTGCGCGCCCCATAATGGAGGTCGATTCCGGCCTCGTCGCAGCCATGTCTCAAGTTCCCCGTTCGTCCACCTTGTATAGGCCGATATAGTAAAAACGCGCGTTTGTCGCGCGGGTTGCATCCAGTTGGCGTCGTAGACGCTGTGACGTATCGGCGGCGCAACGCACGGATCGGCCACCGCATGGTGGTTGTCGGCCGTGCTTGCCGGGCATAGTCTTTGCCAATTGCGAATTTGCGTTGCCCGTTTCTGGCTCTCCAGGATGCCCGATATGTCGAGCAATGGCTTTGATTTTGAAGGATTAGTCCGCGCCGGCTACCCCTTGCAGCGGTTCGAGCCGGGCGAGCGCATCTTCCTCGTCGGCGATGAGGGCAGCGTCATGTACGCGGTGCGCAGCGGCTCGGTTGGCATCACGTCGGCGGGCGAGATGCTGGAGACCGTGCGGCCCGGCGAGACGTTCGGCGAATTGTCACTGATCGATGGATCGCCACGCGGCGCGACCGCCATCGCCCGCGAGCCCACCGAGGTGGCGGTGATCGACGAGCGCGCTTTCAACTATCTGGTGGAACGCAACCCAGCCTTCGCGCTCGACCTGCTGCGCCGCCTATCGCGGCGGCTGCGGAGCATGAACGACAACCTATGACGTCGCTCGGGTGACGACCCCGGGGGCGACCATCTCATAGTCGACATAGCCTTTGCCGCGATGACCGAAGTTGCACGCTTGCGGGTGCATGATCTCGGCCAGGATCTCGGCGCTGTCGACGAGGCGCGGCCCGGGGCGATTGAAATAGGCGTTGCCATCGGCGAGATAGACTTGCCCATTGCGCACCGCGCGCAGCTCCTGCCACAGCGCGTAGCTGACCAGAGGCCGGACCTCGCGGCGCGTCACCTCGATGTCGTATCCGCAGGGCGCGACAACAATGACGTCGGGGTCGGCCTTGGCGACTTCCTTCCAGGTGATCCACGGCGATGGCGCGCCGGTGGTGCCGAAGACGCTGATGCCGCCGGCCGCATCGATCAGCTCCGGCATCCAGTGACCACCCGACATGGGTGGATCGACCCATTCGATGAAGGCGAGGCGCTTCTTCGGCAGGCCGGCGACCAGGGCTGATACCGCGGCGAGCCGGCCCTGCATTGAGGCGACGAGATCCGCGCCAGCTTGCGGGCGACCTATGGCGGCGGCGACCCGGTCTATGTCGCGGTAGATGTCTGCCATGGTGTGCGGATGCATGGAGACGATGCGGGGCCGATCATGCAGGAACGTGCACACGGCGCGCTCCACGTCAGCAAGGGACACAGCGCAAACCTGGCACTGGTCCTGAGTGAGAATGACATCCGGCTTCAGTTTTTCCAGCGCATCGGCGTCGACCTCATAGACTGAAAGCCCGCGTTCGACGAGATCGCGCACGCGCGTGTCGATTGTGGCGCTAGAGCCGACGACGTCGAACTTGGGGCGCGTGACGGAGGGAAGCTTTTTCACCGCAGGGGGATAGTCGCACTCGTGCGAGCGTGCCACCTGCAGGTCACCCGCGCCGAGCGCGTGCAAAGTTTCAGTGGCGCTGGCAATGAGCGAGACGACGCGCGGATGATGGTTTGTGCTAGCCATGACGACGTGATCGCATCCCTATAAGCGCCCAGCAAGCGGCGGCGGTGCAGCCTCGGTCGGGCACGCAACGCCGTCTACCACCGACGGCTGGTCGGCGAGGTAGCCGTGCAGCGCTGCGACCACCTGTGCACCTTCGCCTACGGAAGCTGCAACACGCTTTATCGATCCTGAGCGTACGTCACCGATGGCATAGATTCCGCGTCGGCTGGTTTCCAAAGGGTTGCTACGCGGGTCGGCTACCGCGGCTCCGGTGAGGACAAATCCCTTGCTGTCCAGCGTCACACCGGACCGGTGCAGCCAGTTGGTGTTGGGATCGGCGCCGATGAACAGGAACAAGTGGCGGATGTCGTGACGCGCCTCATGTCCGCCTTGGCGCCATCGCACGGCCTCGAGCCGGCCGTCGGTCCCCTCCAGCCCGGTCACCTCGGCGCGGAGCAACACCTCGACATTGGGAAGGCCGGTTATGCGATCGACGAGGTAACGAGACATGCTCGCCTCCAGGCTGTCGCCGCGCACCAGCAGCCACACCTTTTTGGCCTTGCTGGCCAGATAGACGACCGCTTGTCCGGCGGAGTTTCCTGCGCCAACGAGGGCCACTTCCTGCTGGGCGCATAGGTTGGCTTCGAGGGGGGAGGCCCAATAGTGCACACTCGACATCTCGAACTCGCTGAGATTGGGAACGTCGAGCCGCCGATAACGGACGCCACAGGCGAGCACGATCGTGCGCGTCTTGATGCTCCCTTCGTCACCGAGATCGAGGATAAAGGAGCCGCAATCGGCGTTGCGCTGCTCCAGGTGATGTGCCTCGCAGGGGATGGCGATATCGGCGCCAAACTTCAGCGCCTGGTTGTAGGCTCGTGCCATCAGAGCCATGCCCGAGATGCCGGTCGGAAAGCCCATATAGTTCTCGATGCGCGCCGACGCTCCGGCTTGGCCGCCGAACGCGCGGCAGTCGAGCACGAGAACCGACAGACCTTCGGAGGCGGCATAGACCGCCGTGGCGAGACCCGCCGGCCCCGCCCCGATGATGGCCACGTCGTGCACGCGATTGGGATCAAGCGGCGACAGGAGCCCGACACAGCGGGCAAGCTCCGTCTCGGTGGGATTATGCAGCACGCTGCCGTCGGGACAGACGACAATCGGGAGTTGGTCCGGCGTCACATTGAATTTCTCGACGAGCACCCGACCGCAGTCGTCCGTATGTGGATCGAGGCGTAGGCGGGGATGGCCATTGCGCGAGAGGAAGTTCTCCAGACGCAGCACGTTGCCATCGTCGGCGCTGCCGACAATGATGGGGCCGCCGGCGCCGGTCTCGATCAGGCCGACACGGCGCAGAATGAGAGCACGCATGATGCGTTCGCCCAGTTCAGCCTCGGCGATGAGCAGCGCGCGAAGCCGGGCGGTCGGGATAACGATGACCTCCGTGGGCTCGCTGGCGACAGCATCGATGAGAGAGGGCCGGCCGCCGAGCTGAGCCAGCTCTCCCAAGAATCCGCCCGCCTGATGGGTGACGATGAGGGATTGATGTTCGGCGACGGTCCGAAGCACATCCACCTTGCCGGACAGGACGATCATCATGCCGGGCGGCACCTGGCCGACACGCGCCAATGCCTCGCCGGCGGCATACATGCGATCCTCGCCGAAGCGGCGGACGCGATCGATCTCCTCGGGCAACAGCGTCGGGAATGCTTGCTCTCGGCGCGCCTCGACTATCGATTGAGCCATGCTGCTCTGCCTCACCGCTGTATGATGGAAACTGCGAACGTCGACAGCCTCACCTTGTATGTCCGGCGGGGAATATCAAGTCCGAAGCACTTAAGGGCTCGTTCAGCAAAAATGCACCGCCGCCGCTGCGCACCGATGGTGTCGGCTGGCGACAGGGGGTTGCAGACGGGGCGAGAACCTGCCGTCTAGCGGAAGACGCGGGTGAGTACCGCGCCGGCTACTTTCGATGGGCTAATCTCGGGCGATGCACCTCCGTAGCGACCGCCGTAAATGTGGCGCACGAGGCTTGCATGCATCTCCTGAGAGGGGGCGAACTTGACGGCAAATCCGCCGACGTCGATGCGCACGATCTCGGCCTCGACGTCGATGCCGTCGAACTGCACCCGGATCGTCGCTCCCGCGGGCGCGGGAGCAATGCCATAGAGCCGCATACCGCTGACCGAAATATCGGCAACGGGGAGCTGGACGCTTTCCACACCCACGCTCACGACCGCCCATCCCGAGCCTCGGAACCGGTCACCGCGCCGCATCTGGGATGCTTCGAAGCACACGAAGCAGGCGAGCGTCAGGATGATGATATTGTACCAGCTCCAGAACAGCGCGATGGCGCTGGCGTCGGCGAGCGAGCGCGAGTCGTCAAATCCGAAGGCCCAGACAACGCCGCCCACTGTGATGGCGAGATAGGCCACGAAGATGCGCAACATCTTCCATTGCACAAAGCCCTTGGTGCGATCGCCACCTTTGGCGGTGACCTCGAACTTGTGACCTTGGGGCTTGAAAAGCCCCACGAGGACCGACTTGGCAATGTCGGTCGCGACGAGCAGCTGGCTCAAATCGTTCATGATGGGCAGCACGCGGCCCCTGGTGAGCCAGGTAATGACGGCGGTCTGAACAACGAGAAACGGGAACAGGTGCGAAATGGCGTCCGGTACGTTGGCGTAGACGGCCTGGATATTAAACAGCAGGTAGACGGCGGGTATGACCAGCGCGGCGAGACGAAACGCGTGCGTCGCCGACCAATGCAGGAACGTATCGGTGAGCATCAATCGCTGAATGAAGGGGATGCTCGCCTGCGTACTGAAAGGTCCGCTCGAACCGCGGTAGATCTGCATGAAGCCGAGAGCCCAGCGGCTGCGCTGAGAGATATATTCCTTCAGCCCCTCCGGTGCGAGACCAAGAGACAGCACCTCGTTGAGGTAGACCGTGCGGTAAGCGATCTCGTTGAGACGCAACGAGACGAGATAGTCCTCGGTGACGGAATCGGTCGGAAAGCCGCCGATGCGCATCAGCGGCTCGAAGCGCAGAATGGAGGAGGTGCCACAGCAGAAGGCGCCACCCCAGGCATCCTTCGCGGGCATGACGACATCGAAGAAGAAGCGCTGCTCGTCGGGCCAGACGCGCACGAGGGCGAGATTGTTCTGGATAGGATCTGGATTGAAGAAGTGCTGCGGTGTCTGCACGACGCCGATCGCAGGATCGCGGGTCAGCGCCAGGGTACGGTTGAGAAACTGCGACTTGGCGACGAAGTCAGCGTCGAGGATGGCGATGAATTCGGGATGCTCGGAGAGTTCAGATAAATGCAGGAGTGCATTGTTGATGTTGCCCGCCTTGGCGTGGCGATTGTCTGGCCGGGTGATGTAGCCGCACGAATGGTGCTCGCAGAGCTCTTTCAACCAAGGGCGACGTCCGTCATCGCAAACCCATAGCCGATAGCGCGGGTAGTCGATGCCGAGTGCACCGATGATGGTCCGCTCTAGGATGGCCTCTTCCTCGTTATAGGTGCAGATCAGCACATCGACGAGCGGCGGCTCGGCCCGCCCCTTGAGCCAGGGGAGGTTGGCTTCCACTTCGGGCGTACGGTCGATGGTACGCGTCAGAAAGAACATGGCGATCGAGGCACCGGTCAACGACAGGAACTCGATGAGCGTAAAGCCGACGCCGAAGGCGTAGTCGAGCGTCAGGCCAGGCGGCGGCAGCGTCTCGGCGATGCGCCAGGTCATGTAGCGCCATGCCAGCGCCAAGCCGATCACGATGGTGATGGTGCGGACAAGCGTGTTGTTGCGGTTGAGCCAAGGCAGGAGGCCGATCGCGAGCAGCCCCAGCACGATGCCGGGCAGGAACGCGTCCCAATAACTCATTCCGGATGCGACCATCATCGGCGTGGTCCTAGTACAACGCCTCAGCGGTCTTGATGTGCGTTTCGGTATCGGCGCTGGCAGATGTATCGAAGGTCACCTGCCCCGTACGCCCCACGTTGCACTCGCGTCGCTCGGCAAGACCCGGCACCGCTATCGTCACGTGATAGGGCTCGCGAGTCAGTGCCGTCTGCTCGATGGCCAAGTTCGAGCCGGCAGCGGCAAGGCCGGTGAGACCGACGACGCGGCCGGTATATTGCTGACTCTCCCCGCGCAACCTGAACTGGGCCGGCTGGCCGACCCAGAGCTTGTTATAAACGGACTCACTCACAGTCGCCGTCACGATGGCGCCGGCACAGTCGAGGATGCGCAACAGGTCTTGTCCGGTGCGCACCTCCTCGCCGTTAGCGGTGAGCACCTCCCAGATACGGCCGCGCACTGATGCGGGCACGTCGGCGTTGGAGTGCGCCGAGAATAGCGTTTCTTCCGACGCCAACTCCGTGCGTAGATAGGCGAGACGGGCTTTGCGCTCCTGAAGCTGCCCGTCGACTTCGATCGTCTGCTGGCGAATTTCATCGAGACGCTGCGCCGAGCGCGGCAGATCGTTGTAGCTGTCGCCGACAAACAGTCCCTTGCGCGCGGCGTCGAGCTCGATCTTGCTGCCGTCGAGCTTGATGCGCGCGGCCTCGATGCCGAGCTTGTAGAGTTTATAGTCACGCTCGGCGTGCAGCAGCGTCGCCACGCTCTGCGCTCCCTGCTTTTTCAATCTCTGCGAACGCTCCAGCGCCTCCCGCGCATCTTCGAAGTGCGCTTCTGCCTGGGTAATATTGACTTGCAGTTCAGCGGCACGCGCCTCGAGCTGGCGCACGCGGCCCTCCTGGAAGGCGTTACGCTGCGCGACGAGATCGGCGTCGATCCCTTTCAGCTGGGTCATGCGTCGTTCGAGCGCCGTCGCCTCCGACTGCAGGGTGTCGATAGTGCGCCGCAGATCGTCGAGACGCCCGCGATCGGCGCGGATGTTGGTGATGTGCAGCAGCGTCTCACCGGGCTCGACCTCGGTGCCGATGGCGATGCTCGGCGCGACGAGCGACACCTTGCCGTCGATGGGGGCACGCAAGTTGATAAGGCGCGCGTTGACCGTTGCTTCGGCGCTCGTCGTGGCAAGCAGGCGCTGCAAGGGAATCCAACCGAGCGCCAGCGCCACGACAATGGCGATGATGGATTTGACGCCCCTGTGCCCGTTCAGCTCTTTCCAACGATCCCGCAAAGTCTTGGGCGCGGCCTTGGGCGGCTGCTCGGTCTGTTTGCGCAGCAAACGGTCGCGCAGCTCATCGTCGATCTTCTTGAGACGTGCGACAGGATCCTGCCCGAGCTTCGGCGGCGTCTGGTCATCAGGCCCGGCATCTGCGGGTGGCTGCGTTGGTTGCGTCGGCTGCATTTGCAAAAATCCACTCAAACCCACGCCAAACTGATCCGCGGCGGGTCAACCACGGCGCGCCAGCCCACACCTGTGGCGATGATCCTAGGACGTGAAGGTTAATGCGGGGGAGGTGGCGCACGGCTGCCCGAACAAGACGGCTAAAAATTCGTGAATACAGACCCTGAACGACAAGCGCCCCGGCAGTGAACCGGGGCGCTCAGTCGTCAGTAACAATCCGGAGTGATCAGTTGGCGCCTTCGAGCAAGCGGCGGGCGATGACCTGAGCCTGAATTTCGGCTGCGCCCTCGAAGATGTTGAGGATGCGCGAATCGCACAGCACGCGGCTGATCGGGTATTCGAGCGCGAAACCATTGCCGCCGTGAATCTGCAGCGCGTTGTCCGCGTTTGCCCACGCGACACGTGCGCCAAGGAGCTTGGCCATGCCGGCTTCAAGATCGCAGCGGTGGCCCTGATCCTTCTCGCGCGCAGCGAAATAGGTGAGCTGGCGCGCGATCATCGTTTCGACCGCCATCATCACGATCTTGTTGTAGACGCGGGGGAAGGAATAAATCGGCTTGCCGAACTGGTTGCGGTCGAGCGCGTACTTGAGCCCCAAGTCCATCGCCGCCTGCGCGACGCCGACAGCACGCGCCGCCGTCTGAATGCGTGCGGCCTCGAAGGTGTTCATCAGCTGCTTGAAGCCCTGGCCTTCGGTGCCGCCAAGAAGCTGGGAAGCCGGCACCTCGAAGGCGTCGAAGGAGATGTCGAACTCCTTCATGCCGCGATAGCCGAGGACCTCGATCTCGCCACCGGTCATGCCTTGGGCGGGGAAGGGATCTGCGTCCGTGCCGCGCGGCTTCTCGGCGAGCAGCATCGAAAGGCCCTTGTAGCCCGCCTCCGCCGGGTTGGTGCGCACGAGCAGCGTCATCAGGTCGGCGCGGACGGGATGGGTGATCCACGTCTTCTGGCCTGTGACCTTGTAGGTGTCGCCTTCTTTGACGGCGCGGGTCTTGAGCGAGGCGAGGTCGGAGCCCGTGTTGGGCTCGGTGAAGACGGCGGTCGGCAGCAGCTCGCCGGTGGCGATCAGCGGCAGATACTTCGCCTTCTGCTCGTCAGTGCCGTTGTTGAGGATCAGCTCGCCGGCGATCTCCGAGCGCGTGCCGAGCGAGCCTACGCCGATGTAGCCGCGCGACAGTTCCTCGGAGACGACGCACATGGCTTCTTTGCCGAGGGCGAGGCCGCCGAACTCCTCGGGCATGGTGAGACCGAATACGCCAAGCTCTGCCACCTTCTGAATGACTTCCATGGGGATGTAGGCGTTCTGCAGGTGCCACTCGTGCGCGTGCGGGACGACCTCCTCGACGGAGAACTTGTGCATCTGGTCGTGGATGGCGGCGTGCGTCTCGTCGAGCCCGCTGTCACCGAAAGTTTGCGCGTTAGGCTGCGCGGCGATCAAATCGGCCAAGCGCTTCTTGACGTCCTGCGTGCCACCGACGGCGATCATGTCGGCAACCTCGTCCTCGAAGCGGCGAATTTCGGCGCGCGGTACACCGAGCTGCTCGGGCCGCACGATTTCGAGCTGGCTCATCGGGACGCCGCCGGAGATCTGGGCGAGGTACTCGGCGAAAGCGGCGGCGAGGATCAGCTGCTCGAACTCGCCGAAACGGCCCTCTGCGGAAAGGCGTGTACCCCAAACGTGCATCTGCCGCAGACCTTCGACCGCCGTGGCGAACCAGGCGAGGCCGTGGGCGACATGCTGGGCGTTGTCGATGCCGCCGGCAGCGGCAACGGCGGCGCGCACACCGGACTTGGCCGCCTGATAGACTTTGTCGGCGGAAGCGACCGCGCGATCGGCGCGCTCCAGGAGCGCCTCAGGGCCAGCGGTAAGAAAATCCTGCTCGGCCGTCTTCACCGCAGTCGACATCGGGTCCTCCTGGGAAATTCGTCTAAGGCGTCGAAGCGACGCCGCATGGATGTTGCGTTGCAGAATAACCACCCCGTTCGTCAAGGCAATCGGTGCCGCAGTCTCCTCAACTGCCGGACAACGCCCTGAAGAAGCGCCCGCCTCGTCCAGTGGCAGCCGCGATGCGTTCGGAGAGGGATGCCGGCTGAGCGGCTCGGGTGCACGGCCGGCGATCGTCGAACAAGGGGTCTACCTGGACGATTTCGACCGTCGCCTCCTCTCCGGGCGCGAGAAACGTCTCATAGCCGTTGAGGAGCAATGCCGGTTCGGGGTCGGCGCGGAGAAGGCTGCGCAATGGCCGGTCGTCGGGCTCGTCGGGGCTGAATGCCCCGGCAACGACGTCTGCGCCTGCGGCTTCGATAATCGTCACGGAGGCTTCAGCGGCGAGATCGTCGTAGTAGTCCGGCTCGAGGCTGGTCAAAGTTTCGAGAGCGGCGAGCATGCGCAGGCCGTCCTCGTCGGCGCCGCCGAAGCCATAAGGATCGGGACTCG
>JBAZYB010000034.1:0-21943 GCA_041659545.1 Hyphomicrobium sp. | reverse complement strand
GTCTGCTCCATCATCTCCAGACGCTGACGCGCCGTCTCGCCCAGCGGCGCCTTATAGAGCAGCATGCAGAAGCTCTCCCGCGATCCACGCCCGACACGACCGCGTAACTGGTGCAGCTGCGCGAGGCCGAACCGCTCGGCGTGCTCGATGACCATGATGTTGGCGTTGGGCACGTTGACGCCGACCTCGATCACCGTCGTCGCCACGAGGATCTTCAGCTGCCCCGACGAAAACGCCTCCATTGAAGCGTCCTTGGCCTTGTCCTGCATGCCCCCATGCAGCAGCCCGACGTTCTCCTTGCCGAACAGCTGAGACAGATGCGCATGCCGCTCCTCGGCGGCAGCAAGCTCCGAGACTTCAGAGCTTTCGATCAGCGGGCACACCCAATAGACCTGCGCACCCTCGGCGAGCTGCGTACGAAGCCGCTCGACGAGCTTCTCCATGGACTCGGTCGGAAGCTTCTTCGTCACGATGGGCTTGCGGCCCGGTGGCTTTTCGTTGAGGCGCGACACGTCGAGATCGCCGTAATGGGTCATGACCAGCGTGCGCGGAATCGGCGTCGCGGTCATGACCAGGACGTCGGTCCCTTGGCTGCCGCCCTTCGACTGCAGCGACAACCGCTGATGCACGCCGAATCGGTGCTGTTCGTCGATCACCGCGAAGGCCAGGTCGCGGTACGTCACGTCTGGCTGAAACAGCGCGTGCGTGCCGATGATGATGTCGATCTCACCGGCCGCCAGCGCCTTGAGGATATGCTTGCGCACCGTGCCCTTCTCGCGCCCCGTGAGCAGCCCGAGGCGTATGCCCGCTTTGTCGGCCAGCGGAGCGATAGTCTCCAGGTGCTGTCGCGCCAGGACTTCCGTCGGCGCCATCAACGCCGCCTGCGAGCCCGACTCCACCGCGATCGCCATGGCCAGCAATGCCACCACCGTCTTGCCGGAGCCGACGTCGCCCTGCAGCAGCCGCAACATCCGCCGCGGCGCACTCATATCGGCCTCGATTTCGCGCATCGCCTCGCGCTGCGCATTCGTCAGCGAGAAGGGCAGGGCGTCGGCGAGACGCGCACGCACACGTCCGTCGCCTTTCACGATCCGCCCTGGACGCGACTTGAAATTCTGCCGCACCAGCGACAGGGCCAGCTGTCCGGCGAGCAACTCGTCATACGCCAATCTCTGCCACGGCGCGCCGCCCGTGGAGACGTCGCCGGCATCCATCGGCTTGTGCAGCCGCTGCAGGGCCTCTCCGAAGGTCGGCCAAGCGCGCGCCGCGAGCCAAGCCTGCTCCTGCCACTCGGGCACCGCGCTCATCCGCTCCAGCGCTTGCCGCGTCGCCTTCTGCACGATCTTCCCCGACAGGCCTGCCGTCAGCGGATAGACCGGCTCCAGCATCGGCAAGTCACCGCGCGCTTCCGGCGGGACGATATAGTCCGGATGCGACATTTGCAGCTTGTCGGAATAGCGCTCGACGCGCCCGGAGATGTAGCGCTCCTCGCCTACGGGAAGCTGGCGCTCGATGAATTTCCGCTCGGCGTGGAAGAACACCAGGTCCAGCTTGCCGCTGTCGTCTTCCACCCGCACTTTGTACGGCGCCCGTACATTCCCCCGCGGCGGCGGAAAGTGCTTGAGCACGCGTACTTTCAAGGTTGCGATCGAGCCGGGCACGGCCTCCATGATGGCTGGCTCGGCACGCCGGTCGATGACCCCCGTTGGCAGGTGCCAAAGAAGATCCAGCACGCGTGGCTCGGTGATCCCCGCGGGCAGGTTGACGCACTTTCGCATCAGCAAGATCAACCGCGGCCCGATTCCGGACAACGATTGCAGCGAGGCAAACATGGGCGTCAACTCTATGGGACGCATGAGATAAGCGGGGCCTCGACATACTGGGGCGGCAGGCGCATCGCAGGGCCGCGTGGTTGAGTGCCTTCCGCCCTTTGCGCAATCGGAAACGGGCGTTATATCAACGTCCCGACCCTACCGGAGGGTGGCGGCGAGCCCGCGCTGCGTCAAGTCTCGGCGCCGGGTTATCAAGAAGCGGTTCATCATGCACGACGACATCCAGATGCGGCGCCGGCGCGCGGCCTATCGCGCGTCCCACCGCGGCACCAAGGAGATGGACATCATCCTCGGCCGCTATGCGCTGGCACACCTCGATGCCATGTCGGAATCCGAGCTGAGCGACTTCGAACGCTTTATTGCGCTGCCCGATCCGACGCTTACCCGCTGGTTCACGCAGGCCGACCCGGACGAGGGAACCGGCGAATTTTCCAATCTTGTTGCCCTGCTGCGCGCTCACCATGGACTGGCGACACAGGCCGACGGCGAGGGTTCCAAGACGCAATGACCGCCGCCAAGACTGAGCAAGACCACACGGCATGGACAATCGCCGGGGTCCCCGAGGGCCTCGACGCCCTGGTGCTCGCGCAGCTCGTCAACGAGGCCGGCTCCGACAAAGCCCCCGGCGTGGTGCTGCACGTGGCGCGGGACGACCGCCGCATCGAGGCTCTGGAGCAGGGGCTGTCGTTTTTCGCCCCGCAAGTGCGCGTCATCAGCTTCCCCGCCTGGGACACGGTGCCCTACGATCGCGTCGGCCCGAGCGCCGACATCGTCGCCCGCCGCATGGCGACGTTGGCGCAATTGGCGCTCGCCTCACGCAAGCATCCGACCGTTGTGCTGACCACGGTGAACGCCGTGCTCCAACGTATCCCCTCGCGCGCCTTCATCAAACACACCACCAAGGCGATGGCCGCCGGCCAGCGTGTCGACATGGCGCGCCTGACGCAGCGCCTTGCCCGTATGGGCTACACCCGCGCCAGCACCGTCATGGAGGCGGGGGAGTACGCCGTGCGCGGCGGCATCCTCGATCTCTATCCGCCTGGGCGAGCCAGTCCCGTGCGCCTCGATTTCTTCGGCGACACGCTGGAGAGCATCAAGGCCTTCGACGTGCAGAGCCAGCGCACCAACAAAGCGGTGCAGAAGCTGGCCCTCATGCCTGTCAGCGAAGTCGCCTTCGGTGAGGATGCGGAGAAGATGTTCCGCGCCCGCTACGTCGAGCTGTTCGGCGGCGCCACGGGCGATGATCCTCTCTACGAGGCGGTCAGCGCCGGCCACCGCTATCCCGGACAGGAGCACTGGCTGCCGCTGTTTCACGATGGGCTGGAGACGCTGCTCGACTATCTCCCCGGCGTGCCCATCAGCTTCGATCACCGCGTCGACGACTCGGCCACCAGCCGCTTCGAGCAGATCGACGAGCATTACGCCGCGCGCCTCGAGGCGCTCGAAGAGCAACGCTTCGGCGGCCCGCCCTACAAGCCCGTACCGCCCGCAGGTCTCTATCTCGATCGCCGCGAGTTCGCCACGGCACTGGCGGCACGCCGCTCCTATCGCCTGACGCCCTTCGAGGAAGCCGAGGCACCGCAGGTCCGTTCCTGGCGCGGACGTGGCGGCCGCACCTTCGCCCCCGAGCGCCAGCAGGGCGACGTCAACGTGTTCGACGTCGTTGTCGGCCATATCCGCCGCATCCAGGGCGAACAGCGCCGCGTCATCGTCACCTCGTGGACGCCGGGCGCGCGCGAGCGCCTCGTGACACTGCTGACCGACCACGGACTGAAGAGCGTCACCCGCGTTGAATCCTACGCCGATGCACTGGCCCTGCCGGGCGGTGCCACCGCGGTCGGCGTTCTGGGCATGGAGCAGGGCTTCGAGACGCCCGAGGTCGCCATCATCGGCGAGCAGGACATTCTCGGCGATCGCCTCGTGCGCCCGCGCCGTAAGCAGCGTTCCGCCGTCGACGTGCTCACCGAAGCAACGAGCCTGTCCGTCGGCGATCTTGTCGTCCACGCCGATCACGGCATCGGCCGCTTTGCCGGCTTGAAGACGATCACCGTGCTCGGTGCCGCCCACGATTGCCTCGAGCTGCACTACGCCGGCGGTGACAAGCTGTTCCTCCCGGTCGAGAACATCGAGCTGCTGTCGCGCTACGGCGCCGACGAATCCGATGCCCAGCTCGATAAGCTCGGCGGTGCGGCCTGGCAGTCGCGCAAGGCCAAGCTCAAGAAGCGGCTGCGCGAGATCGCATCCGAGCTGATCAAGATTGCCGCCCTGCGCCAGCTCAAGGAAGCACCCGCGGTGTCGCCGCCGGAAGGCGCCTACGACGAGTTCGTCGCCCGCTTCCCCTACGAGGAGACCGAAGACCAGGGCTCCAGCATCGAGGCGGTGCTGGGCGATCTCGCGTCCGGCCGCCCCATGGACCGCCTGGTGTGCGGCGACGTCGGCTTCGGCAAGACCGAGGTCGCACTGCGCGCCGCCTTCGTCGGCGCCATGAACGGCTTCCAGGTCGCGGTCGTTGTGCCGACGACATTGCTGGCGCGCCAGCACTTCAAGACCTTCACCGATCGTTTCAAAGGTCTGCCCGTGCGTGTGGCGCAAGCCTCGCGGCTCGTCGGCAACAAGGAGCTGGTCGACGTCAAGAACGAGATCAAGAACGGCACCATCGATGTCGTCGTCGGCACCCACGCGCTGCTCGGCAAGGCCATCGAGTTCAAGCGCCTCGGTCTGCTCATCATCGACGAGGAGCAGCACTTCGGTGTCGGCCACAAGGAGCGGCTGAAGAAATTGCGCGAGGACGTGCATGTCCTGACGCTCTCGGCAACGCCCATTCCGCGCACTTTGCAGTTGGCACTGACCGGTGTGCGCGAGCTATCGCTGATCACCACGCCGCCGGTCGACCGCCTCGCCGTGCGCACGTATATCTCGCCCTTCGATCCGATCATCATCCGCGATGCCCTGCGCCGCGAGCGCTACCGCGGCGGTCAGAGTTTCTACGTCGCCCCGCGCATCTCCGACCTGGACGAGATCGCCGACTTCCTGCGCGAGGCCGTGCCTGAACTGACCTTCGCCCGCGCCACCGGCCAGCTCTCGCCCGGCGAGCTGGAAGACGTGATGACCGCCTTCTACGACGGCAAGTACGATGTGCTGCTGTCGACGGCCATCATCGAATCCGGCCTCGATCTGCCCAACGCCAACACGCTGATCGTGCATCGCGCCGATATGTTCGGCCTTGCCCAGCTCTATCAGTTACGCGGCCGCGTCGGTCGCTCCAAGGCCCGCGCCTACGCCTACTTCACCACGCCCGTAGGCAAGGCACTCACCGAGGCAGCGGACAAGCGCCTCAAGGTGCTGCAGTCGCTCGATACCCTCGGTGCCGGCTTCTCGCTCGCCTCGCACGACCTCGACATCCGTGGTGCCGGCAATCTGCTCGGCGAGGAGCAGTCCGGGCACATCCGCGAAGTCGGCTTCGAGCTCTATCAGTCGATGCTGGAGGAGGCCGTCGCCTCGATGAAGGGCGGCGATCTGGAAGCGGCGAGCGACCAGTGGAGCCCGACCATATCGCTCGGCACATCGGTGCTCATTCCCGAGACCTACGTCGCCGATCTACAACTTCGCCTCGGGCTCTATCGGCGCCTGTCGACGCTCGATACCCGCGAGGAGATCGACAACTTCGCCGCCGAGCTTGTCGACCGCTTCGGGCCACTCCCCGAGGAGGTCGAGCATCTCCTCGACGTCATGGAGATCAAGGCGCTGTGCCGGCTCGCTGGCGTGGGGCAGGTCGATGCCGGCCCGCGCGGCGCGGTGGTTGCCTTCTATCGCAACCAGTTCGCCAACCCCGAGGGACTTGTCGCGCTCGTGCAGGCCTCGCGCGGCATCATCAAGATGCAGCCCGACCAGAAGCTGGTCTTCCGCGCCGAATGGGATCAGCCCGGCGACCGGATGAAAGGCGTGCGTGGTTTTGTCGGTGAACTCGCCGCTGTCGCCGCCAAGGCAAAGAAAGCCGCCTGATCGTTCGTTGAAGCCGTCTCGCACCCGCGTCACTCAATCGGCGCCCGGCCGCATCGTGGCTTCTCGCGGCGCACAAAGACGCGACTCACAGTAGTGGATAAGCTGTGGATCGAGCTTAAGGAGCCAGACGTGCGCATCGGGCGTGGGGCGGCATTCGCAATCCTCC
The DNA here is from genome assembly GCA_041659545.1 of Hyphomicrobium sp. Lineage (GTDB taxonomy): Bacteria > Pseudomonadota > Alphaproteobacteria > Rhizobiales > Hyphomicrobiaceae > Hyphomicrobium_A. The sequence goes on along the minus strand of JBAZYB010000034.1, from coordinate 15,943 downwards.
TGATCGGGGCAACGGCCGCCAAGGCCGACGGCATCCCGACCGAACGGCGTGTCGTTGAGCTGTCCGATTTTTCCGGCGCCTACATCGGTGTCAACGCCGGCGCCGCATGGGGATCGTCCAGCTATGCGACGAGCCCAGGTTGCGTGCCTCCCGGCGTCGAAGGTGTTTTCTGCGAAGCCAATTCCATATCGTCAGTGAATGGCCTGGCCGTCGCCAGCACCGGCACCGGCGATCTGACGAGCAGCGGTTTCACGGGCGGCATCCAGGGTGGCTACAACTGGCAGTTCGGCCGCATTGTCTTTGGCGGCGAAGGCGACTTTGGCGCCTTCAGCCTGAGCAAGTCCGCCAATCGCGCGGGTGTGTTTCCGTCCCCGTTTCTTGGCACGACCTATGCGCTCAACGAGAGTATGTCGACGGACTGGCTCATCACCCTGCGCGGGCGTGTCGGCTACACGGTGCTGCCGCACCTTCTGCTTTACGGCACTGCCGGCGTGGCCCTGACCGACTTTAGATTTTCCAGCAGCTACGCCGACAACGCGATCGACCCGTTGCAGAGCTTGACTGGCGGCACTGGCTCCACCAGCATTTCGAACGTGATGACTGGCTGGACCATTGGCGGCGGTGGTGAGTGGCTGCTTGACAGCCGCTGGTCGATCAAGGCCGAGTACCTCTACATCGACTTCCGCTCTGCCAGCCTGCCGGTCGCATTGAGCAACTCCGCGACCTACACCCAAACAATGTGGGTCGACGCCGATATTACGGCACAGGTGGCGCGCATCGGCGTCAACTACCGGCCCTGAATGTCGCCGCTTTCTCAGGCGCGGGAAGAAGACCCCGGCAATCGCAGCGCGGAACGCATGACCTTGCCGTTGGCCGTGCGCGGCAGCGCCTCGACGAACACGACGGCGCGCGGCCGCTTATAGCTCGCCAGCTGCTGCGCCGCGAACGCCTCGATCTCGCCGCTATCGGCAACCGCGCCCGGATGCAGAACGACGAACGCCGCAATCACGCTCACATCGGATCGCACGCGCGCTTCTGCGCAGGCGACCTCGGCGATTGAAGGATGCTGCAGAAGGACTGTCTCCACCTCCAAAGGAGAGACGCGATAGCCGAGCGCCTTCATCAGGTCATTGGCGCGCCCGCGGTGGAAGACGTAACCGTCGGCATCGATACGGACGAGGTCGCCGCCGACGAACCATTCGCCGCGATAGACTTGCGCCTCCTCGTCGGGGCGGCGCCAATAGCCGAGCATCAGCCCTGGATCGGAGCGATGCACGGCAAGCAACCCTTCCTCGCCGACGGGAAGCGGCTCGTCGTCACCCTCGACCGGCAGCACGGCGATGCGCCGGCCGGGCTGCGCTTTGCCGACAGCCCCTGCGCGGCGCGCCACATCCGGCCCCGTCGACACGTACGTTGAAATCTCGCTCATGCCGAGCGCTTCATATAGCGGTCGCCCAGTGTGGGCCTCCCATTCGGCGAACAACCCCGGCGGCGGCGACTCGCCCGCCATCAGCCCGTGCCGCAACACACCGAGATCTCTGGCCGACGGCTTGGCGTATTTGAGCATCTGCCGATAGACGCCCGGCACGGCCGCGAACAGTGTTGCCTGCGTCTGCGCGACGAGACGCGGCCACAGCGCCGCATCCTTCTCGCCGGTATAGACGATGGACGTGGCACCATTGGCCCACGGATCGGTCAACCCGGTGCCGAGCGTGAACGTCCAGTTGAAGGCGCCCGCATGCAGAATGCGGTCGTCGGGACCGATCCCGTACCAGCCGCGATACATCGGCCGGCGCCCGAACGCGGAGCGCTGCGCGTGCAGCACGCCCTTGGGAGAGGCAGTCGTCCCCGACGTGTAGATAAGGAACGCGGGATCGTCCGCGGCAGTATCCGCGTATTCCGCGTGCAGCTCATCGCGCAGCATGCGCGCGATGTCGTCGGTCGAGAACATGCGCACACCCGCAGGCACGCTGCCGATCGGAAGACTGTCAGCGAGTGCAACCGCCGCCGCCCCACTGTCTTCGAGCATGAACAAGGCCTCGGGCTCGGTGAGGTGCGTCGACGTCGGCAGCGGCACGAAGCCCCCGGCAATGGCACCGAAGAACAGCAGCGCGTAGCTGCTGGTGTTGTCGAGGCGGATCAGGATGCGCGCGCCGGGCTCGAGGCCCGCACGCTTCAGCCCGCTGGCGATACGCAACACGCCATCTTCGATCTCGGCGAACGTCCACGTCTCGGCCGGGCGTGGCGCCGACACGTCGTCGATGACCAGCAGCGCCGGCGCATTGGGACGCTGGGCCGCCGCGCGCCCGATCGCATAAGCGGCCATGTTGAATCGTGCCGGAACGGTCTCAGGCTTGTCGGTCATTTGACGTCGGTCGCCCACCAGCTTTCGACGTTGTATCCGAACAGTGGCGTCGTCTCGGGATGCTGCAGACGCACCCAGTAAGCAAGCCACTGCTTGGGTATGTAGAACAGCGGAATGACGTAGTCGCCGGACAGCAGAACCCGGTCGAGCGCCCGCACCGAGGAGACGAAATCATCCTCGCTCTTGGCGGCGAGCAGCGCCTCGATCATGGCGTCCGCCGCAGGATTGGCGACGCCGGCGAAATTATACGTCCCCGGCACTTCGCGCGATTGCGTCGACCAGCGGAACAGTTGTTCGTTGCCGGGCGACAGCGACGAGGTCCAGGTGTTCTGGATCATGTCGTAGTCGTAGCTGGTGAGACGCTGCTGATACTGCGAGCTGTCGACGACGCGTACGTCCACCTTGATGCCAAGGCGCTCCACGTCGCGGCGGAACGACAGCAGCAACGCTTCCTGCGCACTCGAGACGGCCAGCACCTCGAATCTCATTTGTTGGCCCGTCCCCGGGTTGATGAGCTTGCCGCCCTTCAACACATAGCCCGCCTGTTGCAGCAGGCCGAAGGCGCGCTGCTGGTTCTCGCGGCTGCGGCCCGAACCGTCTGTAGTGGGAAAGCGGTAGGTACCCGCCATGATCTCCGGCTTGACCGAGTCGGGGTAGGGCGCCAGCAGCGCGCGTTCGTACGCATCTGCGACATGCCCCGGCGAGGCGAGGATCGAGCGCTCGAAGTAGCTTTGCGTCCGGCTATACAAGCCCGAATACAGCGTCCTGTTGATCCACTCGAAATCGAACAGGTAGATCAGCGCCTCGCGCACGCGCGGATCGGAGAATACTGGCCGGCGCGTATTGAACACGAGCCCCGTCATTCCGGCCGGAATGCCGATGGCGAACTCGCGCTTCACTGCACGGCCGTCGCGTATGGCGGCAAAGTCATAGCCATTTGCCCAGCGGCGCGGATCCTCTTCCGGCCAGATGTCGATCAGCCCCGACTTGAAGGCATCGAACATCACCGAGCCCTCGCGGTAGTAGTCAAAGCGGATCTCGTCGAAGTTGAAACGGCCACGATTGACGGGCAGGTCGCGGCCCCAGTAGTTCGGGTCGCGCTCGAAGATGAGCGAGCGTCCCGGGTCGACCTTGCCGATGCGATAGGGGCCCGAGCCGATGGGCGGGACTAGCGTAGTGTTCTCGAACGTCTCGGCGTCGGTCGCATGTTTGGGCAACACCGGCATCAGCGCGATGATCAGCGGAATCTCGCGGTCGCCGGCCGCATCGAAGGTGAAGCGCACGGCGCGCTCGGAAAGCCGCTCCACTTTCGCCACCTTGGAGAAATAGGTGCGATGGTTCGGCCGCCCTTTCTCCTTCAATAGCTCCAGCGAGAAGATCACGTCGTCGGCGGTGATGGGATGCCCGTCCGAAAACCGCGCCTTGGGGTTGAGGTTGAAGGTGACGTAGGCGCGGTCCTCCGGCACCTCGATCGACTCTGCAATCAGCCCGTAAAGGGTAAACGGCTCATCGAGCCCACGCGCCATAAGGCTCTCGATCGTGAAATCGCGCAACGCTGCGGCGGGTGTGCCTTTGACGATCAGCGGGTTGAGGCTGTCGAACGAGCCGAAGTTTCCTAAAACCACCCGGCCCCCTTTGGGAGCCTGCGGATTGACATAGGAAAAGTGGGTAAAGCCCGGCGGCTCCTTGGGGGTCCCGTGCAGGGCAATCGCAGTCACGGGCTCGGCATTCGCCCCGCCAGCGGCGAACGCCAGCGCGACGGCGGCCAGAAGGAGGTTCTGCAGCATTCGGACCTTCGGGAACTGCCTGCTTTTTCGGCGTAATGTGATTTTCTGCCGTAATATCACAGGTAGTCTCCTGAGCCAGGGCGCATCCCCCGGGCGCGATGGCCACGGCGTGCGTTGCGGCTTTGCCACGATACGTGCAATGGATGCAGCAATTGCTGACGCCACCAATTGTGTGGCCACGGGATTGCCGCAATCCGGTCCTTAGTGCCCCAACGATGAGCGCCGAGGGGCGTCATATGGGCGCGCAATTCGTGCTCGCCTGACGGTGGGTGAGCTGGAGGCCCAGCTCTCTAAGAAAGGTCTGTATTCCATGATAAATAACGTTGCGCACCTCCTGGACAAGGGCCGTCGCGCCGGCGGGCTCGCGGCGATGTGCGCCGCGCTCGGGTTCGTCGCCGTTTTCGCTGGTACGCCGGCATTCGCGCAGGCACCCGCCGCCAAGCCAGCTGCCAAGGCTGATGCCAAGAAGGCCCCTGCGGGCGGAGTTACGGCATCCAAGAGCGCTTGGGTCAAGCTTTGCGAGAAGGCCCCGTTCAATCACAAAGACAAAGACGGCAAAGACGTCAAGGAAGAGAAGAACATCTGCCTGACGCACCACGAGCGCCTCGACGGCAACACGGGCATGGTCATGGTGTCGGCGGCGATCCGCGAGATCGAGGGTCTCGATAAGAAGAGCATGATGGTCATGGTGCCGCTTGGCATGGCGCTGCCGCCTGGACTGCGTGCTGCTGTCTACACCAAGGACCAGTGGGCCAAGGCCGCCAAGAACGAGAAGGTCGATGACAAGGCGCTGAAGCCCATCGCTCTCAAGTTCTCGCTTTGCCACGCCGCCGGCTGCACGGCCGAAGTCGAGGCGACCCCTGAACTCGTCGAACAGATGAAGACCGGTGGCGGCATCATGGTCATAGCCATGAACGCTGGCGCACAGCCGATCGGTTTCCCTGTCCCGCTCGACGGCTTCGCCGAGGCCTATGCCGGCAAGCCGATCGACAACAAGGAATACGCCAAGGCTCGTGGACAGCTGATGGCGCAGATCCGCGAACGTCAGCAGGCTGCGATCGAGAAGTACAAGGCCGATCAGATGAAGAACCTGCCGCCTCAGCCGGGTGCTGCGGCCGCTCCCGCTGCGAAGAAGTAAGCCTCCCCATCGGGAAGACGCGAATGAAAAAGCCGCTCGGTCTCAAGGACCGGGCGGCTTTGCTTTGCAGGCCATAGAGCGCTACGCCGCGCACTCAGTGCGATTGCAGAAAAAGAGCCCGATAGCGGCCGTTCTCGTCTTCAGTGAACAGCTCGTTGAGCTGCGGATGGCGCAGCGGCTGCCCCGTATCGTCGGCCACAAGGTTCTGCTCGGAAACATAGGCGATGTATTCCGTGTCGGCGTTCTCCGCCAGCAGGTGATAGAACGGCTGCTCCTTATGCGGGCGTACGTCCTCGGGGATCGATAGCCACCACTCGTCGGTGTTGTCGAACTCCGGATCGATATCGAAGATCACGCCGCGAAACGGGTAGAAGCGGTGGCGGACCACCTCTCCGACTGTGAATCTGGCTTTTCTTACCGTGCTCATTCTGCGTGCCCGTCCAGCCCCAGCCGCCATTCGACGGGAGCGGCGTGCCGCTGTCAATCAGAGCCCCGAAGTTTCATGAACCGCCGCTGTTTACCGTCGCTTTGCGCTCACAGGCCGTAAGCGGCAGCCTTCTCCGGGTCCTTGGCCGCGACGAGACGCGCCAGATCCACGATCACCTTGGCCTGCTTCCAGGTCGCATCATCCTGCATCTTACCATCGATCATGACGGCCCCGGTGCCGTCCGGCATGGCTTCCAGGATGCGCTTGGCGAACGCCACCTCCTTATCGTCCGGCGAGAAGACGCGCTTGGCGATCTCGATCTGCGTCGGATGCAGCGACCAGGCACCCAGACAGCCCTGCAGGAAGGCGTTGCGGAACTGAGCCTCGCAGGCGGCAAGGTCGGAGAAGTCGCCGAATGGCCCGTAGAAGGGCTTGAGGCCATAGGCGAGGCAGGCGTCGACCATCTTGCCGACCGTGTAGTGCCACAGATCCTGCTGGTAAAACGCTCGTGGGACGGACGCATCGCTGCCGGCATCGGCCAGCACGCCGTAGTTGGGGTGCCCGCCGCCGACGCGCGTCGTCTTCATGCCGCGCGAAGCGGCAAGGTCGGCCGGCCCCAGGCTCATGCCGTGCATGCGCGGCGAGGCGCCCGCGATGGCCTCGACGTTGTTGACCCCCTCGGCCGTCTCCAGGATGGCGTGAATCAGGATGGGGCGCTTGACCGCGTGCTTGGCCTCCAACTGGGCAAGCAACTGGTCGAGATAGTGGATGTCCCATGGTCCCTCGACCTTGGGGAGCATGATCACGTCGAGCTTGTTGCCCACGGCCGCGACGATTTCCGTCACGTCGTCGAGCATCCACGGGCTGTTGAGGCAGTTGATTCGCGTCCACAGGCCGGTGGAGCCGAAGTCGTTCTCCTGCGCCATGGCGATGAAGCCGGCGCGCGCGGCATGCTTCTGGTCGGCTGGGATGGCATCTTCGAGGTTGCCCAGCACCACGTCGACCTGGCCGGCGATATCTTTGATTTTGGAGCGGATCTTCTCGTTATGGGGCGGCACGAAATGGATCATGCGCTCGATCCGGACGGGCAGCGCGCGATAGGGCTCGGGAGCGCCAATGGCGAGTGGAGAATAGAACTTGGCAGGCGTCCGGCTATCGGCCATCGCAAAAAGCTCCCAATGCTGCAGTGCGGCGCACTCTATTGGGCCGCAGGCGTTAGTCAACGCCGTCCGCAGGCGCGCCCGGGAGCTGGATGGCGAGCCTCGCGCGCTTCGCTTAGGACCCGGGGTCTAGGCCTTGGCCGGCTCCAGCGAAGCGATGATGGCCCGCAGATTGGAGAGGAATGCCTTGGCGCGCTGCGCCGGCAGGGCTCCGATGAGGGCGTTCTCGACCTGCCTGATAATCGGCTCGGCGGTAACGATCACCCTGCGGCCGGACTCGGTCAGCGATACCGCGTACGCCCGGCCGTCGTGGCGAGCGCGGCGGCGCTTCAGCAGACCTTTGCGAATGAGCAGTTGCACCACCTGCGACACTGTGGAGCGGTCGATGCCCGTGGCGTTGATGATGTCTTGTTGGGACAGGCCGTCGCGTCCCGAGGCGGCTAGCAGAACCGTGTACTGAGTCGTTGTTACGTCGATCTCAGCCATATGCTCGAGAAAGAGATCACTAGCGCATTGATGTACGCGGTGAAGCAGGTGGAGTGTCGAAGAGTTCACGGGCTGCAACCTTGGCGTGTTATTCGGGGATCGAAGACTTTCCGAGCATTGCGGGCGAAGGCAAAAGCTCGGTAGACTGATTGAACTTCACTGCGAACGACTGTGCTTGCTCCAGCCGGCACAATTGATTGACCGTGGCGGCAGCGGCCCCGGATGGAGCGCCAATGGCGATTGCTTTCTCGACCGATCAGGTGGCTCAGCATGATCGTATTCCCTATTGGGTCGACATCGCTTCGAAGACATTCTTCCGGCATGGGTTTACCGCCAAGTCCACCTGCTTTGTCGGGCGCCTGGAAGGCTCCAAGTTAGACTCCCTCACCCTGGTGCAGTGCGAGTGCGGACCGTGCGAGGTGACGCGTACGCGGAGCGATATCTCCGGTGACGGCGTCGACGACATCCTCCTCTCCATCCGCTTGCAGGGTCGCTCATACTTCTCGCAGTCCGACCGAAATATCGTCATCGAACCAGGAACGCTGCTGCTGCACGATTCTGCTCGCCCGATGAAAATGGAATTCCCCGAGCCGACGAACTCGGTCATTCTATCCATGCCGCGCGTGATGATGCAGGCGCGCATCGGTGACAGCCGTCTTGGGCGCGTGCTGTCGACGAACCTCCCGGTCCCGGGCATCACTTCCGACTTCCTCCAGGCGATGCTCCCACGCATCAACGCCATCGAGCCCGCGTCCCATACGGCGCTCGCTGAGCAGGCGCTTGGACTCATTAGTCTCGCGTTCGCCGGGTCTGATAGTGACAGGGCGTTGTCGAGCACGCGGGCGGGCGCACTGCGCCGCCTCAAGGCGGAGATCGATCGGCGCTTGAGCGACCCGGCTCTGAAGCCCGCCCAAGCCGCCACCGCGGCCGGTATCAGCGTCCGCTACGCCAATCTGCTCCTTGCCGAGGAAGGCCTGTCGCTCGAGCGCTACATCGTCGACCGTCGGGTGGAAAACTGCCGCCGCGCCCTCGAGGACCCCCACCAAGACCATCGCATGATCGGCGAGATCGCATTCGCCTGGGGCTTTTCCGACCATTCGCACTTCACGCGCCGCTTCCGCAGCGTGTACGGGATGACCCCTGGAGAGTGCCGAGAGGCAGCCCGATCCCGGTCGTAGCCCCTCCGCGCTCTATGGGCGAAGTTATCCGGCTTTACGGTTCCGTAATAATGCGGAAAGCACTTCGCAATGCCGGCTGCGTACGGTAGCGCCAGCGCGGGAACAAATAAGCATGCGAATTCTGGTCGTCGAAGACGACACCGAAACGTCGGCCTACATCTCTCACGGGTTCGGTGAGGAGGGCCATGTTGTCGAGACTCTGGCGGACGGCCGTGATGGGCTCACCCAGGCGATGGGGGAGACCTACGACATCCTTGTTGTTGACCGGATGTTGCCCGGCCTGGACGGGCTGTCACTGGTCCGCGCCCTGCGGGCGGTCGGAAACAAAGTGCCGGTGATCTTTCTGACCTCGCTGGGCGGCGTCGACGACCGCGTCGATGGCCTCAACGTTGGCGGCGATGACTACCTCGTCAAGCCGTTCGCGTTCTCCGAGCTTCTCGCCCGCGTCAACGCGCTGGCCCGGCGCCCGCATCTGAAGGATGCCGAAACAGTTCTACGCGTTGGCGACCTGGAGATGGATCTCATCGCGCGCACCGTGACGCGCGCCGGGGACAACATCGAGCTGCAGCCGCGCGAGTTTCGCCTGCTCGAGGTTCTCATGCGCAACAAGGGGCGCGTGTTGACGCGAACCATGCTGCTGGAGCGCGTGTGGAGCTTTCACTTCGAACCGCGCACCAGCGTTGTCGAAACGCACATCTCACGTCTGCGCACCAAGATCGATCGGCCCTACGGACACGAGCTGATCCACACCGTGCGCGGCTCCGGCTACACCATGCATGATCAGCCATGACATTCTGAAGCGCACGCCGGTCCGTATCGCCGCGGCCTTCGCATCCCTCTTCGCCGTCACCGTCGTCGCACTCGTCAGCGTGCTCTACATCACGCTCGTCTCGGAGCTGGACAGCTCCATACGCCAGCACGTCGAGGAGATCACCGATACGCTCACGGCCATCGACAGGCAGCAGGGCTTCAAGGATCTGACCGCCGTTGTCGCCGAGGAAGCGGACTCGGTGCGAGACTTCGATAGCATCTTCCTCCTGCGTGCCGATGACGGCAGCCTCCAGGCCGGCAACGTGCAGAACGTGCAGCTGTTCACTGGGTGGGGGGAGCTCGATCGCGCTTGGCTGCCCATGGTCGCCAGCAAGGGCAATCCCGACGATCGCTTTTTTGCCAAGTGGACGCGCGTGTCCAAGGGCCACCTGCTGGTTGGCGGCAGCGATCGGGAGATCCGCGAGGTCCGGCGCATCCTGCTCCACGGGCTCGGCTGGGGCCTCGCCGCTACCCTGCTCCTCGCTATCGGATCGGCGGTCTATCTCGCCCGTCGCGCGCAGCAGAAGATCGACGTGTTCGCGACCACGCTGTCCAAAGTCAGCCGTGGCCAGATATCCGAGCGCGTCCCAGTCACCGCCTCGCACGACGACCTCGATCACGTTGCGACGCAGATCAACGCCACGCTGGCCCATCTGCAGAAGTTGATCGAGAACGTCAACCAAGCTTCCTCCGACATCGCCCACGACCTCAAGAAGCCTATCGGCCGGCTGCGCCGACGGCTTGAGAGCGCCCTGAGTAGTGACGACGATACCGCCGCCTTCCGTGGCCAGGTAGAGGAAGCGCTGGCCGACCTCGATTCAATCGTCGAAACGTTCGAAGCCCTGCTGCGCATCACGCAATTGGAGGCTGGCGCACGCCGCTCGCGCTTCTGCAACCTCTCGCTTTCCGACGTCCTTGCCGACATCGCCGACATCTACGAGCCCGTCGTCGAGGAAGCGGACGGACGTCTGCTCACCAGCGTCAACATGGGCGAGCGGACCGAAATCACCGGTGACCGCGAGCTGCTCACGCAGCTATTTGCCAATCTCATCGAAAATGCCCTGCGCCATTCGCCGGTCGCGACCCGCATCGATGTCGGCTTAGAGGCGCGGGGCGACCGCCTCGTCGCCATAGTGGCCGACAACGGCCCCGGGATACCCGAGCACGAACGCGACAATGTTTTTCGCCGTCTCTACCGATTGGAACGCGAGCGCTCCACACCCGGCAGCGGCCTGGGCCTCAGCCTTGTGGCCGCAATCGCCGAGCTGCATGGCGCCACGGTCGAACTCGCCGACAACGCGCCTGGCCTCCGCGTCGAAGTCCACTTTCCTCGCGCCAGCGGATGAAAAAGGTGCAGAGCACGAGGCTCTGCACCAAGTCGCGCATCGGAGGAGGGATCAAGAAATTAGCGGCAATACCTATGATGGTGTCGCCACCAGCAATGACGATGATGCCGCCGCCACCAAGCTGCCTCGCTGACAACGCTGGCATGCGAGCTGGCGGAAACCGCCGACTGCATTCCCGTGACAGCAGCTGCGTGGCCGGATGTGGCCGCTAGGCCGAGGAACAAACTGCCGCCGATGAGCGACAGCACTGCAGTGCGCTTCATATGAGTTGTCTCCCCGTGAAGTAAGCGTGGGAACACGAGTGGCGAGGTACGGCAGCGGGGAGGGGAACCCGCCGCCTTCCCCGATTACTTCTTCACGCACTTGCTGGCGGTGTCGTCCCACTTCATCGTCGAGACCTTCTCGCAGTCCGCCTTCGTCTTCGGTGCGGACTTCGCCATGGCAATGCCGGGGGCGACGGCGCCAAAGGCGAGGGCGGAAAGAACGGCGGTCATCACGAGCTTCTTGGACATTTCAACGCTCCATCTCTTGTTATGGGTGTTTCAGGACCACCCAGCCGCGGAACCTGCTCCGCAATTCTTGCGGGCGTCTGGCAGGCGACATACGCATTCGTAAGGAGCAAAGACCGAAGTTTGCCCAGAAGTTTAGGCAGCCGGAAAGGTTTTGAGGAGCGCGCGCACGCGCCTAGTGCGATGCAGCTTCACGGAGCTGAACGCGCGAAACGCGCAGCACGGATTCGGTGCCAGCGGCACGAAGATCGCGTCGGCGGGCGCTCAGCTCCAGCGACGGTTGCTCCACATCCATTGTTCGGGCGCTTCGCGAATCCACGTCTCGAACTGCTTCTGCATGTGCTCCATGGTCCACCGGATGTCGGCGGCCTGGTTTGCCGTGCGCGGCACCCGCAGTTCCTTCAGCTCGATTTCGAAGCGGCTCTCCGTGCCGATGCGCTTGCATCGCGACAGCCAGATGCGCGCACCGACGCGGCGCGCGATCATCGCGCCGATGGCTTGCGTCTTGGCATCCTTGCCAAAAAACGGAACCGGCATCCCCGTGCGGTCATAGAGGTCGCAAACGAGGCCCAGTCGTCCCCCGCGACGCACGAAATCCATGATGGCGCGTGCCGTCCTCTGATCGTCTCCATGATCGCCGACATTGCCGCGCCCGAATAGACCGTCCGGATAGAGATCTTTGCGTTGCGCGCGCAGATAGTTGTCGACATACGGGTTGGTGACCGAACGATACACGGCAGCGGGATTGGCGCCCGCCCACGTGAACGGCAGGATCGCCAGCTCCCAGTTGCCCATGTGCAAGCTGACGCCAACCGCGGGTCCGAGCTTGTCCTTGTACCGCGTGAAGATGTTCTGGCTGACGATGTCTATCCGCTCCGGCTCCTTTAAGAACCGATCGATACGCATCGTCTCGACCATCACGCGGCCGAGGTTCTCCCAGTGCGCCAGAGCGATGGCCTGCCGCTCCGCATCGCTCTTTTCCGGAAATGCGATGGCGAGATTGTCGAGCGCGCGCTTGTGGCGCTTCGGATTGATGACCGGCGCCAGTCTGCGCCAGAACCACGCCGAGACGCTGGTGGCCAGATTGAGCGGCAGCGTGCGAAAGATGCCGGCGACGAGTCGCAACACCCAGTACTCGGCACGATACTGCAGGTCGCGGAGGCGGTCCTTTGTCTTCATCGGACGAGGTGGATCTCTGTTTTCTGGGACAACGGGGTCTTGCCGGGGTGGCTTGATTTCGTCAAGGCAAGTTCGCCGCCACGGCCGGAGCCGGCTGCATCAGCCGCGGACTGACGAATGACGGGGAGAGCCCCTCGCGGATTGCCAGGCGGCGCAAGGGCCCGACCGACTTGAGCGCATAAAGGCCCATTCCGCGCAGCGCCTGCACCGGAGCGGAACGCGACAACAGGCTGCGGTTCATGAGATCGATGGACCAGACCCGCGAAGCTATGTCCGTGCGGCGCATGCGCCCATAGGCCTCGAGTACCTCCGGAGCACCGATGTCGCCGCCGAGCGCCAGCGCATCGCCGATGCAATCGGCAATACACGCAGCATCGCGCAGTCCAAGATTGAGACCCTGGGCGCCGATAGGCGGGATCACATGCACCGCCTCTCCGACCAGAGCGATCCGCGCGCGCCCCGCGGCTTCCGCCGACATGGCCGATAACGGAAACATGCCCCTTGGGCCGATGTCACCCACGGCGCCGAGCAGCCCTTGCAGCCGCTCCTCGATGGCGCGGCGAAAGTCACCCTCTCCAAGGGCGGCGAGGCGCTTGGCCTCGCCAGGACGCTCGACCCAAACGAGGCTCGAGTTGTGTCCCACGGAGGGTACGACCGTAAACGGACCGGCCGGCCGGTGGAACTCGGTGGAGATGCCCCCATGCGGGCGCTGGTGCCCGAATGTGCACGTCACCGCGCATTGCTCATAGTCCCAGCCCTTGGTGCCGATGCCGGCAGCGGCACGCGACATCGACTGCCGCCCATCCGCGCCTATGAGGACGCGGGCGCTGAAGGTACGCCCGTCGGCGAGACGGATCTCGACCCCGTCATCGCGCGGAAGGATCTCCACCGCCGGGGCTTCGATGAGCGCCAGGTTGCCCACCTCGGCGGCCCGGCGACGTAGGGCCTCCGTCAGCGCGCTGTTGGGGAAGTTATAGCCGAAGCGCTCCATTCCGACCTCGGCGGCCGTGAAGGTGATCTCTGGGGCGCGAAACAGACCGCCCATGTCGTCAATGATGCGGATACCGTTGATCGCCTCCCCCGACGCACGGCAAGCCTCGCCAGCCCCCAGATTGTCGAGCAGCACCACCGAGCCAGCAAACAGGGCTGCAGTGCGCGTGTCCGGCCGTGATGGCGTTACCCCCGCCGCGGCAACACGCAGACCGAGCTGAGCCAGTGCCAATGCGGCCGCGAGCCCCGCTGGGCCCGTTCCGATCACCACGACGTCGTGTGAGAGGCACTCTTTCATGACAACCGCGAACCCCCGTCGGCTTCTTCCGGACCCAGAATACCAAGCACTTTCAATATTTGCGTTGCGGTGCCGTAACGCATGTTTGTCACAAACTGTCACACAGTGATTAGTGATTTACGCGCCTCGAATCGCTCGCGTATTCCTTCACCCAGCGAGGCCAAGCCGGCGACAAGCGGCGGCGACGGCTGAGCGGCGTGGTCGCGTGGTTGCGTTGAGTTGAGTGCAGTTGCGTCGATCGAAGGCCGAGTTGAGGCGTACCTTCGTGGGAGTTGAGTAAATGTTCGGGGGAGTAGGTAAGGCGGGGTGGGCAACCATCCTCGCGGCGAGCGGTTTGATGCTGGGTTCCAGCATTTCCGCTCAGGCGGCCGATCTGGGCGGCGATTGCTGCGCAGATCTCGAGGAGCGGGTTGCAGAACTCGAAGCAACGACTGCACGCAAGGGCAACCGCAAGGTCAGCCTGACCGTCTACGGCCAAGTCAATCAGGCCATTGGCTGGTGGGACGATGGTCAGGAGACCAATGTTTACCAGTTCACCAACGACACGTCGCGTACCCGCTTCGGCTTCAAGGGTAAGGCGAAGATCAACGGTGATTGGTACGCTGGGTACCGTATCGAGATCGGCGTGCGCGCTCCGGATCAGGGCGCACTGAGTGCCAACACCGCGAGCATTCCCGGTGAATTCGATCTCCGCCACTCGTACTGGACGTTGGGCAGCAAGACCTACGGTTCCATCAACGTCGGCGAGACGAGCATGGCGCATGATGGCATCCAGCAATTTACCACCGCTCGGACCAGCCACTTTGCCAATCAGGATATCTTCGACGGTAACGACGAATTCCGTATCGTTGGCCTGGGCACTGAGTGGGCCGATCTAGCCTACGTGTTCGAGCCCGGCGAAGGCTCGCGTGGCAGCCTCATCCGCTACGACTCGCCGGAGTTTAAAGGCTTCCAGGTCAAGGCCCACTACGGTGAGGACGACATCTGGGGCATGGCGTTGACGTATGAAGGTGAGATTGGCCAGTTTGCGGTCGCAGGCGGCATCGGCTACGGCGAGATGACGCTCAAGGACGAAGAGTGCACGGAGAACTCAAGCTCCACCGTCGCCTCTCACTGCTCGGAATACGGCGGCTCGCTTAGCGTGATGCACAAGCCTACCGGTCTTTTTGCAACCGGTGCGTACGGTCTGCGTCAGGACGACCAGAAGGGCCAGTTGTACGGCGATGACGAGGTCACGCACTGGATGGTGCAGGCCGGTATCGAGCAGAAGTGGATCCCGCTCGGCGACACCACGGTCTTCGGCGGCTTCCAGGAGCATGACGCAGGCGCGATCAGCACGACCATCAAGCAGGCTCAGATTGAGTTCTATGAGGTCGGCCTGAACCAGCACATCTCGGCTGCCGCGATGGACCTCTACCTCCACTACAAGCACTACGATGCCGACGTGACCACGACTGCAGGCGCTGTCTCCACGGAGCCTTGGCAGACCGTGATCGGCGGCGCGCTGATCAAGTTCTGACGCCAACACAAAGACCATACTGATATGCAACCTGGGGGAGCCGCCGGCGTTCGGCGGCTCTCTCCGTCTTTGCGGCGAATCTCGGGTTTGCAGTGGGCAAAACGGGGGTAAATCCCCTTCCCGGTGGAAACCCCTATTGTTGGTGCCCATATGACACATGGCCGATGGAACACACCCGGAGAGACAATTGTTTACTGGGGCTTAACCGTGGCCAAAACATCCTTGTGTTGGTAGACGCGAGGCAGCATTTTCGCTTCGGGTCGACTTTGATCACCTTTCGGGGATTGCGATGAGCAACCGGTTCGTTTTAGCGCTGGCGTTGGTAGCGGCTTTGGCCGTCGGCCACAGTGCGTTCGCGTTCCAGGAGCAGAAGGGCAGCACCCCGCCACCGGCCGAAGCCGCGACGGCGCCGTCTCAGGCTGCACCGATGGGCGATAAGGCCGGCCTCAGCGACGAGACCGCACCCAAGCCTGAAGCGGGTACGGAGATCCGTATCCCCGGCCTTGGGCGACTTGGCGTGCTGCCAAAGATGGATTTCGGCCTTGAGCTGCTTTACGGCGCAGCTGAAGACCAGTCCGCCCGCGAGCCCGAGGTCGCTCCCAATCCCAACGATGATCTGACGGTTCGCGGATCGGTCAAGCACCGCTTCTGATCCATCGGTCAGACGGGGACACCAATGCTTCCCCTGCGCCTATCTGATCTAGCTGCTGCCAGCGTGCATCTGTTCACCGCGCTGGGGGCCGTTTGCGGT
>JBAZYB010000033.1:0-22038 GCA_041659545.1 Hyphomicrobium sp. | reverse complement strand
CTCGGCGACGCTCATCTCGCCCATGTCGTGGACGTCGAACACCATGTCGGGCGTCAGGTCGTAGGCGTGGGTGTAGCCGCTGTCGGTGCCGCCGGCGGGCGACCGGCGCTCGAGGCCGCGCTGCTCGAAGAAGGCGATGGCGAAGTCCTTGACGGCGTCGGCCTGCGTCTTGGTGATCTCGGGCAGGTCCATGTACTGGTGGTCGACGAGGCTCTCGACTGGCCAGGCGTACGCGGTATTCGCATCGCGCTGGCCGTAGGCGGCGAACTGGCAGCCGCTGCCGAGGATCTCGACGGCGAAGCCCTTGTGGTCCTCCGGCGGGTTAGGTGGCATGAAGTGCCCGGTGGTGCGCTTGCCGATCTTCTCAGCCGTGCGATAAACCCACAGTTCGCGTGGCGGCATGCCGATGCGCACGAACGGAGACTCGGGCAACACGCCCTTGCCAACCACCTCGTCGAGCAGGTCGTTGAGCAGGTCCTTGTCGTCGATGTCCCAGTCCAGCGCGATGACGTCGCCGCAGCGAATGCCGGTATCGAGGAACTTCTTGGAGCGCGCCCACTGCGCCGACCGGATCAGCTCGGGCGTTACCTTGATGGTGCTCCACTCCGGGATCAGGCACATCTTTTTGGAGTTGGCGAGCGGCGTGAAGCCGTTGTCGTAGAGGCGCAGGCGGAGCGCGCTGCGGTCGGCGTGAGCGTCGAAGGTCATTCGGCGGCCTGCATCGCTGCAAACTTCTTATAGTTTCCGCCGCCTGTGTGCGGGCGAAAGGAGCCACGTGACCAGACCGGCTCACGATATTCCGCCCACGGCAGTCTCCGGTTGACTGAGTCGTCCTTTACGGAAAGCACCTTGGCGCGGTCAGCGTCAGCTGTTAGCGGGAATACCCAGCGATCTTTTACCGACTGGGGTCCTTTGGCCGACCACGCGCCGTTACCACTTGGCGGCGGTCGTAGCCGGTGCCATGTCGGTGCCCACAACCAGTTACAAGCGCGGTAAAGCGCGCCAGTGTGGCCCGCCCTCGGATCAGAGTAACTAACGATGGTGGACGCCGTTTCGTCGAGTTTGCGCCATGCTTTGATGAACGCCGCCCACTGCTCGGAACCGCGCCCCTCGACGATGCACCAGCGCGACAACTCCAGCCAGTTCTTCGGCAGATTGCGGGAGGCAGGAGCTGCCAGTACGATACAGCCGTACTCGTCCGACCACGCAAAAGCGCCGCGTTTGCACGGGCCAAGATAGTGGTTCGCGGACAACATGGCGGCGGTATCGGAGACAGCCACGAAGGGCATCGGTGGTTCCTTTCGAGTGTGCACCCATTGAAGCTGGGCGGGGCTTTACTTGTGGTAGTACCAGTCGACCATCACCTCGGCGGCGAGAGGGAGACCCTCGGTCCAGTCGAACCCCCGCACCATGACACTTTCGAGACGCTCGGCAAAGCCACTAGCGCTTGTGTCGGGAACTTCGCAACCTACCTCGTCATGGGTGTGCAGAACTGTTTCGGCTTCGGTCTCTTCGGCTTCGAGGCGAACCAACGTCCCGCGCAAAAGAGATGCGGCGGCGCCCTGCGTAGGATTCTCCACCCAGATTCCTGGCCATGCATGCCGCCGACCTAGGCCCTTCAGGTAGGTGATCGTATCACGTACCTCGCCAAACTTCTCGACCTTCTCAATGCGCACCATCGGGTAGACGATCGGGCGCATGTCTGGAAGGAATGTTACCAGCGTGCCGCCCATCAGGTCAGGAGCATACTGGTACTTGAGCTTGCCGGCAGTCTGGATTGACATCGGGTGGCGCATCGCCGCGAAGGCGGCTGCATCGCATTTGTCACCGAACCGGCGAGCCCAGCGGTTGCGGTCACGCCAACCATCAACGATTATTTTTGCTTCCTCGTCGGTGAACCGCATACCGTAGTTTCGCCCCATGGCCTTGAGTGCGCCGATAGAGCCTAAAAATTGCAAGGCGAGGCACGCCACCTTCGCGGCTTTGCGCCAGTCATCTGCTTCTTTGTCGCCGTTCATGTACCTTTCCCAAATCACATCGGCCGGAACATGAACGATTGATTCGGCATTCAGCACATAGACGTCCGGGGCTTTCGGATCGGCGTCGCTCTGGCGGAACGGCTCGAGCACCGCCAAGTCGGCATCACGAGTATCGGCGAGCCACGGGTTGACGCGAGCCTCGATCGCCTTCCAGTCACCCCACACAAACTTCTTGCCGTGGGGCGCAATGAAGGTCGGGCGAATAGATCGGGACAGCACAGTGCTGATCGGGGTCTTCCCCTGAGCCGCGCGTTCGATATCGACCGCCTTCTTGCTCAGAGGCAAATGGCGCATCTGTTCGATCGGTACGCGCGCCGCGATCATATCGAGCACGTCGAGCTCGCTCGGCATCTTGTCACGGACGAGATTGTGCTCCTGCAGATTTTTGCTCGAGAAGCGCCCCGACTGCCCGGCCCCGTTAAAAACGTAGGCGTTGTAGATCCGGCTATCGACTTCCTGATCCAACATCTTCTGGAACTTCACAGCCGATGACGACCGGCCGTACTGCAGCAGGTCGAGGAACTCGATCACGTCATCCGACGGAGGTGTGTCGCTGACAGCAATGTCCTCGATCAGCCGCGTCATAACATCCTTGGCGCCGGTGAGCCGAGTCACGTACCCTTCCTCGTCGCGCGCCTTGACCATGGTCTCTGCCAGGTCGTCGGGGAGCCGGTCATAAAGCCACTCGTTGATCTGCTTGGTCAGCGTCGGCGACGTGATGGCGCCGCCGGTGATCTCCTTGATCTGCTCAATGACGTGCGCGGCTTCCTCCTCGCGATAGAGCACGGCGCCGCGTGCCACATCCAAGTCGACCATCTTGCCGCGGTCGTTGATGCGCTCGCTGACCCAGTACTCCTGCCACTCGCTGGCGTCGAGCGGGCGCGTCGTCTTCCACACGTCGCGCAGCAGTTCGGTGTCCTGCACCGAGTAGGTCAAATAAAGATCCCATGATTCGATGGCCATCTTGATCGCCTGATCGCGCGACCATCCTTTCTCCGTCATCAGCCGCTCAATATCCTCCGGCGCGCCGGGCAGCGGCTGGGCGCGATCGGCGAAGCGCTTCATGATCGCCTTGCCGCCGAGAGTTTTCGTTCCCAACCCCAGCGCGCGGCCGGCGAAGTCGAGCGAGCCCGGGAGATTGCTCGCGAGCCCCTGACTCATCGCGTCGAGGGTCTGTTCAATTTCGATCCGGGGCCAGTCGTGGTCCGGCGTGACAACCTGTTGCCATACCTGGCGGTCAAAACTTTGGTTCCACCCGATGATGTAGGTATCGGGCCGCTTGAGCGCCTCGACCACCTCGGCTGGGCAGTCACCGACATCGGCCATGCAGCCCTTCACATACGCCCACACCTCCGGCGCTAGCTCGTCGCCCAGGTCCGGGCACCACAGCTTGATCGGGTCGTTGTCGATGCCCCACGACCACAGCAACGCCCGGGTGCTGGCGTCGAGCACGTACTTGAGACTACCGGTGATCGTCAGATCAGCGAGGCTTTGCGTCTCGAAATCCTGAAAGATGAAGCTCATTCGAACACCATCCTGCCGTCAGGCCTGAATTGCAGGCGCCGCGCCTCCGCTTCTTCGCGCGGCATGAAGCGGTCGATGCGCTCACCGATCCAGCGCATCACCGGTACGGCCATGGAATTGCCGAGCGCCTTGTAGCGCGGGCCGTCGGCGGCCCAGACTGGGCCCGCCTTCTTGCCGCGCTGCGGCATAGGGACGCGCGTGTAGTTGTCCGGGAAGCCTTGCAGGCGCTCGCATTCGATCGGAGTGAGACGGCGAACTGCCGAAGTCAGGACATGCGGCTTGTCGCCCCCGCCTTGGCTGGCGCGCAGCGCCGTGGCAACCTCGCCGCCAAGTTCGGCTGTCGCGCCACCGTCGCGTCCGCGCAAGGCGACCGTCTGCACGATAGCCGGAGGCACCCCGGCATTGGCGTGCGACCCGTCGTGTCCGCCCGCGCGCAACGTCGGGGACAACTCGCCTGCGTCGGCACCGTAATCCTTGGACGAGAAGGCGATGATCGGGTTACTGCGCCCCGTCCCGTCCTCGCTGGCATCGAAGCCCTCGGCCTTGAGCGTGTGGGTGATCTGGCCGGTTACGCTAACAGCCTGTAGGATTGCCGGGTAGCCTTGGCCTGGTTTACCGCCGCCAACTTTCAGCGCCCCCGCAGTGTCGTTCAGTGTAACTTCGGCGCGCTGGTTTTCATGGATGTTCACCGCCTGCACTTCTGCCCGTGCTTCCAACGTGTAAGCGATGTCCGCCTGCACGCCGACGCCGTCAGGTCCGCTGTTCGGGTTCTCGCGCAGGGCGCCCGCCTGAATGGCGAACATCGGTATGACCGGTAACCCGTCCCCGTCCCCGTCCCCGTCCCCGTCCCCGTCCCCGTCCGACGACACGCCTTTGTAATCGCGCGCCTTCATGGCGGGCGAGACCTCTGGCACATCGCCGGCAATCAGCCCTCCGTCGAGATCGAAGTCGGTTCCAAGTCCACCACCGCCTTTAGTGCGAGCGCTAATTGTGGGGGCAACGTCTTTCCGCGCTTCTCGGCTCGGCGCAGGATTCCCCGGCACGCCTTCGAGCTCAAAAAGAACCGCTGCGGGGTCGGCCCCGCTTCCAAAATCCGAGACAACGAACACACGGCGGCGTCGCTGGGCCAGTCCGAAGTATTGAGCGTCGAGAATGCGCCACGCAGCACGGCCTTTTGGTCCAGAGACCATACCTGCGTTGGGCCAGCGCTTGCCTCCAGGCGGTAGGAGGGGCTCATCGCTTCCGACAATTGCGCCCAGGAAACATCCAAAGGCGTTGTCCTTGGTCGAGAGGACGCCGGGGACGTTCTCCCACACGGCGTTGCGGAGGTTGTGGTCTTCGACGAGTTCATGGATCAGCCTCACATAAGACAGGGTAAGGTTGCCGCGCGCATCGTCGAGCGACTGGCGCAACCCGGCGACAGAGAACGCCTGGCAGGGCGTGCCGCCAACGAGGATGTCGATAGCGCCGAGCGGCTCAATGTCCATCTCGGTCATGTCGCCGAGGTTCGGCACGTCGGGGTAGTGGTGCGCCAGCACGGCACAGGGAAACTTCTCGATCTCGCTAAAGGCGACGGGCGTCCAGCCGAGTGGATGCCACGCCACGGTGGCCGCCTCGATGCCGGAGCAAACGGAGAGATAGTTCACGGGCTGGTTCCTTCCGAGAGGGAGGCAAAGAAGCCGGCGGCGGACCGCCGGCTTCGTGCATGCGAAGGGCTACTCGGCTTCGTCCGTCTCGGCGTCGGCGGGCGAGGCCATGCCCAGCGAATGCGAGTAGGTTTCGACCAGTGCGTCCTGCTCGGCCCGGGCGTGCGCGTCCATGGCGCGGCGCCGGATGATGATGCGCATGATCTTGGGGTCAAAGCCGTTGCCCTTGGCCTCCGCGAAGATTTCGCGGATGTCGTCTGAGACCGCCTTCTTCTCTTCGTTCATGCGCTCCACGCGCTCAATGAACGCGCGCAGCTGGGCGCCGGCGACGGAGGCCGCGTTGCCTCCGCCGCTGACGTCCGGGTAGGTCTTATTCTTCGCCATCGTCGTCCTCCGCAAACCCTTCCAAGAAGGCTTCGATACGGGCGTACCGATCGCGCATGACCTCTTTGGCGTGCTCCGGTATGGCCGGGTCGAGGATCATACCGCAGAGCATGTTAGCGGTGGCTTCCAGCAGTTCTTCCGCTGTTTCTTCCATGGCCTAGCGCCGCTGCCGGCGGCGGGGTGTGGCTTCGGCCGCCGCGGTCTGCTCGTACTCGGCCGCCAGTGCGGCGTCGTTGTCCTGCTCCTCGACGGCAGGTTCAGGAGCGGCGGCCCGGGTGCGCGTCCGCGCGGCTGGCGCCGGTTCCTCCTTGGCGACTTCCGGATCGACAGGCGAGGTGTCGTCGACGCCGCGCCACTCGACGATCTTGAAGATCGGGTTGTGGATCTTGCCGTACTGCTTGTGCTTGTAAGCTTCGAAAGCCAAATTGCCGACAGGGACGATCAGATCGGGCTCCTTGGACAGCTGGTCTAGCAGGCTATTGGTCAGCGCGGCGAACATCTTCATAGCCCCGGTCGAGGACTGCTTGTACTCGACCTGCGTTCCTTCGTCCTCGCCGGAGATGCAGACGAGATCGACGGACTGTTGCCGCTGATAGACGAGTTGCTCGGCGCGGCCGGTTTTCTTGTCGGGCGTACCCATGCCAAGCGGCGGCAAGGTTTCGACGGCAGGCAGAGGGCGGCTGATCGGAACCATCACTTCGTGCACCGGGGCCCCTCCACCGTTGGTGTCCCAGGCCACCCAGCCGTGCTTCAGGCTGGTCGGGTTGGCCGCCCACAGGCTGTCGGGTTCGACGACGGTTTCTTCCTGCCCGAACAGCCAGTCGCCATTCATCCGGTCCATCTTTAGGAACGACTTGTCGCCGCCCACCGAGGGCATCGACATGGCGGCGTTGTTGAGGGACTTGGCGAGGTCTTCGCGGCTGATGAGTCCGGTGCCACCGGTGATCGGAACGAGAGAGGTCATATCTTTTGTCTCTTTGCTCTTTGGTTTCAGGTCTGGTTGTTACCTCGGGACCCGCCGAGGCGCCGGTACGCCGGGCGCTAGCCCGGAATTTCGTTCAGGCCGCCTTCTTGGTGCGCGGCCCGGTCTTGCCTTTGCGGGGATACTTGAGCGCCATCGCCTTGTCGAAGCGATGCATGGCGAGAACCTTAACCAGCTGTTCGTGCTCTGGCTTGGTTACCTTATGGACGATGAGGAACTCGTAATAGTTCATTCGCCGCTCCGCAGATGTCGCTCAAGATTCTTCTGTCCCCACGTGTAGGTGGTGGCTTGCATCTGGTCAGGTCTCCCGCTGTTCGCCGTACCGATGCACGGCGTCATCGAACAGCACCGACGGGTCGAGAGAGCTACCGTGGTGCGCATCGATATACCTGCGAACATCGCCAATCTCCTCGTCGGTGAAAATGCCGACCTTGCCGCTGGGCACGTGCTGTAGCACCCACATATCAGGGACGCCTTGCGCGCGGCGAATACACAGCGTGTCTTCCATTTTCGGAGCTTTGAAGAACGTAGACTGCCCGGGGTTGATATCCTCGATGTGAGGCGGAATGATACCGTTGACCTCGTCACCTTCACTGACGAACCGGATTAGCATGGCGAGCAATTGGATGATCTCATCTTCGACTTCGTCCCACGGCATGCGCCCTTCGCCGTAATGAATGGCGGCGCGGACAACCTCACCGGCTTCTTCGGCAATCTTGAGCACCACGTAGTTAGGCTGCGGGAATTTCTCGCTCGCCTTGGCGGCTGCAGCGATTGCGCGCGCCACCATATTACCGAAATACCCGGGGTACTTAGCCCGCTGCTGCATCTCATGCGCAGCAAGCTCGGCGGGGGACAGGTGATTGGTGGTGTTGGCAAAATATTCTTCAGCATCGTCGGTCATTCGTTGGTTCCTTTCTAAGGTAGGGCCACCCGGCTGAGTGGCACCCATGGTTGCACAATAGCAGCCATGGCTCTTCATGCCGATGCAGTCCTCACACTCAAACTCCGCGCCGGTAGCGCCTTCTCCGTCATTTCTCCGCGCACCTTCGCGGCCTCCATAAATTGCATGGGCGTTGTCTCTATACGGGTCTCCCATCCTAGGTTCCTTTTCCGGGTTTAGGCCGAAACATTTCCTCGTACATGGCCAGAGCCAATCGCGCGTCCTGCAGCTCTTCGATGATCAGCATGTGCTCGGTATCGCTGTAGCCACGCTCGTTTCGAGAAGGCTGCTTGGCTAACGACTCGTAGTGCGAACGAAGTTCTTCCAGTCGCGCATTGGTCGGGGGAGGTTGGGTTTGTAGCACGAAGGGCCGCATTCGGTGGTTCCTTTCACTTGGCGGCCAGCCGGTCGGCGAGCAGCTTGAGCGCGTCGGGGGCGATGGCCACCGCCGGGCGCTTGTCGCTCTCGGGTGCCAAGGTCGTGCCGCTCGGTCGGGAATCAACGAGGGCCTTGGGGAGTTCAGCAGGTAAACCCGCCGCCTTCAAGCGGTCTTCGGCCTGCTTCGGGCTGATAATCTTCTTGACGTGGCGCTCGGCGGCGGGGAGGCCCATGCGAGCGAAGTGCTTGAGGGCCCTGTCCTCGTCGACCCAGTTGCGCGTCTGCCGGCCGTTGACCAGCTTCCAGCCGGGGACGCGGCCACCCTGTTCGAGCAGCTTGTGCGCGGCGTCCTTCACGTCCTTGCCCCAGGCGATCATGGTATCGGCGTAGGGCAGCCACTTCTCCAGCTCGGCCTCGAGTTGCTCGCGGGTCAGCAGGCCCACCTCCTGCACCTTGTTGGTGTAGAGTGGGCAGCCGCGCTTGGCGTTGCAGAACTGGCACCACGGGCCAAGGTTGAACGTCGCCTCCGTGGTGAAAGCGATCTCGACAGCCTGGCGCAACTCCAGCGCGAAGGCTTCGAGCTGCACCATGCCGGTCATCCAGCGCGTGAACGGCTCGCCGTCGTTGGTCCGGGGCTGGGCGATGAACACCTCGATCGGTTTGTCGGGGGCGAAGAACTTGTTCGTCGGCGCGGTGTGCGCGGCGGCGTAGGCGTAGTAGAGCAGCTGCGGGTTGGCCTCGGCATAGACGGCCTTGCCGCGGCCGAACTTCCAGTCCCAGACAATCGTGCGGTCGCGAGACGTGCCGACGATATCGGCCGTGCCAAAGGCGTTCTCGATGCCGGGGAACACGACGCGCTGCTCGTTGAAGAACTCGATACCACCGAGCTCGCGGTCGAGAGCGTCGAACATGTCGAGCGCCGGCACGATCGCCTCATGGAACAGCTCCTCGGTCATCACGACGGTGTTCTTGTTGAAGGCTACGCCGATGACGTCGGTGTCCTTGCGGGTCTTGCCCATAAGGATGAGGTCGATCGCCTCGTGGCAGGCCGTGCCTTCCGCGGCGAACTCGGTCTCGACGTTCTCGTACCTGGCGCATAGCTCGACGCTGGCGGTGCAGTTGAGCACGCGCTCGGCGCTGCTGCCGCCGACCGGGCTGTGGGCGCGCTGGCTGTGGTCGATGGTTGTGACTTCGGTCGTCATTCGGCTGTAGCCTCTATCTGTTTGAGCGATCCGTTGAACGACAGCTTACCGTGAGCGTCGGGTGTAAGGCTGTCCGGACCAGCGCCATTGAGATCGATGTCTTCCCATGAGACGTTTGGTACCGAGGTCCCGCCCCCCTTATACAGGCGCACATATCCTCCACCGACGCTGACGTAGACCGCCTCGCCGCGCAGGTACACCTTGACCTGTTTCCAGACGCCCTTGGTACGCAGTATTGCTGCGGCCTCTTCGATGATATGGAACCGGTTCATTCAGTCGCTCCCCTCGTTCTCTTCCGGCGGCTCGATGATGTCGAACCTCTTCTGGAAGTATTCCGGTGGTACGCTGATTAAGCTGTCGGGGTACTTCACCGCCCACCAATCCCGGGAAATATTGACGCTCGACCACATATCAGTAGGAGTGAACACCACCACCCTAGCTCCGCGCCAGACGAAGCGCGTACCTTCAGGGAAGAAGCGGATCAGCTCGCCCTCGTTATCGCCACGCCACTGCACGGCCTCGACGATGATCGGCTTGGTTCGTGCTCTCATTGGTTGGCTCCTTTCGAGAAATCAGCGCCGGGTTCTCTTCTTGCGCAGCCGCGGCCGGCCGGCGCCGGCGCGGCGCCCGGGCTTGACCTTGTCGGTCAGGTCCATCTCGGCGTACTCCTTGACCCAGGCGGCGATCACCGACGAGCGCGAGCAATCGAATCGCAGGCAGATGCCGTCGATGGTCGCCAGCTCGGCGGGGTAGAGGTAGATGCTGGTCTGGATCTTGTCGCCCTTGGCGAGCTCGTCTTCGAGGGTCATCTAGTTTCCAGCCGGTTGATGATCTTCCGAACAGCGTGGACGGAACGATGGTATCGTTCCTTGACTTCATCCTGCGTTTCGGGGTGCATTGAGCCGAGGAAAGCGTAATCGTCCGCCGCGGCCAGGAGAGCATCGAGCGCCTTGGCTGCTGCGGCCGAGATTTTTATCTCTGGGGTCTTGCCCATTCGGCGATTCCTTTCGATCAGTTCGACATTGACCTAGCACACCCGTTCGTATATAGCAACACTGTTGTTAATCGTACAAAAGGAACGAACCGCAATGGCAAGCATTCCGCCGCTCCCAACTGACGACGCCTTCTTGAGCGCCGTAACCGCCACGCTTTCCGCGGGGATTCGAAGCACCCTCAAAGGTCCGCTCATGGAAATTGCGGAGGCGGAAGTCGACAAGGCTGTCGACAAGGCTATGGCGGAACTCGACATCCGCATCAAGGCATGGATGGACACGTACGATATGGGCACAACCATCAAAGTCATCTTTGAACGCAAGGAGGCAGCGCAATGAAGCACATGGGGAATCTGACCGTCACCACCGAGAACGTCCACGACTTCCCGGCGGTCACCGAGATCTACGGGCACCTGACCATCGAGGAAGGCGTCGTGCTCACCGCTCCAGCGCTGACATTTGTCCGCGGCTGGGTGACGCTAGCGAAAGATGCTCTTCTGACAGCGCGGAACCTCGGAGAAATCAACGGATGGCTGACCATGACCACTGGATCGAAACTCGAGTCATGGCACCTGACCAAAGCCGGCGAGGTCTTCATTGAGCCGGCTGCTGAACTCGATGCACCGAAGCTGGTTATCGTGACCGCGCTCAACCTGCAGCGCGACGCCTATGTGGTACTGCCCGAATTGCAGGTCGTTGCACGCAACCTGACGCTGCTTCCCGGGGCTTCGCTGTTCGCCAGGGCACTCGAGCGCGTCGACATGTCGATCACCCTGCGCGAGCGGGCGCGCCTAGACGCGCCGATGCTGTCGCACATCGGCGGCTACTACGACGGCGATCCGACGGCGACGCTCGTGGCGCCCAAGTTCGTGAACGCATGAAGCGTGAACTAGAAGTAGCTCTCGAAGCCCGCTGCGTCGCCAAGATCGAGGCACGCGGCGGGCTGGCGCTGAAGCTCGCCATCCCCGGCGTGCGCGGGTTCCCGGACCGCAGCTGCATGCTGCCGGGCGCCACGCTGTTCTTTATCGAAACCAAGCGGCTCAAGACCGGTCGGCTGTCAGCCCAGCAGGTGCGCTGGAAGGCTGTGCTGTGGAAGCTAGGCTACAATGTGTACGTGATAGACACCGACGAGCAGTTCGATGCTGCTC
Source organism: Hyphomicrobium sp. (assembly GCA_041659545.1). Lineage (GTDB taxonomy): Bacteria > Pseudomonadota > Alphaproteobacteria > Rhizobiales > Hyphomicrobiaceae > Hyphomicrobium_A. Next base: position 10,800 of record JBAZYB010000033.1, on the reverse strand, counting down.
TGGAGAAGGAACTGGCACGATGACATGGGTCACGCTTGGCACTCGCCGGTTCCTCGTCGACTTCGATGACGCCGGCGAGCCGGTGCGCATCAAGGAGCGCAAAGTCTTGCATGCCGGGCACCCGTACCTTGAGCACATCTACAACGCGCCGTACTGGAGCGCCAAGCACCACGGCATAGGCGGGCCCAAAACTTTGGTGTCGCGCATCCTGGAAGAAGCAAAGAAGGGCGACCATGCCGTTTGAAAACTTCGAATTGCGCAAATCCGCCTCCAAAATTGCACGCATATTTTTCGGTTTTTGGGTGGCGTTATGTGGGTGATGTCTTCGAAGAGGGTTACCGGTGGTGTCGATTTTTGCATCGGTGCTGTGAAAGTTGCCTCGGTCCAGTTCGCGCCGGGCGGCAAGGCTGCGCTATGGATCGGCGTGCCTGACGATGAAGTCGGGACGTTTGCCTGCGCTTCAGTGAAAGAGGCGATGCAACTCATGCATAAGAAGTTGCAATCGCCTCCGCCCGAGGGTTTCGAGACCCCCCAGTTTAGTAGGCAGGCATGACTGGCCGCCTCCGCCCATGGTCGGCCATCGACCCTTACCAGCACAGCGCCACCGACGCGCTGTACAATAACGACGAGCAGCTGGCGCTACCCGCGGTAAAAACCGCCGTGCAACCTAGCTGCGGCGGTGCAGTACGCTTCGTAAGCCTCCTGTTCGGTGTCGAATACGCCGATAAGATGGTTAGCTCCATCTTTTGTTACCCGCGCTCGCCATCGCCCGTGATGCGGACTCGCTCCTTTCAAGCCGGTGCGCTGCGTCGTCCTATTAGCCATATTCTGTCCGTGCTCAGCCAGCCGCAGATTAACCCAACGGTCATCGTTGCGGACCAGATTCTCGTGGTCTATCTCTCGGTCATCAGGGGGCCACGCGCCGGTAACTATGAGCCATGCAAGGCGCGAAGCCATGTAGGCGTGCCCGCCGAAACCTATGCGCGTGTACCCTTTGTGGTCGTGCCCGGCACGCGAGCCTTTCGCCAACGCGCCTTTGGTTCTTATCCAAGTGAACACGCCGGTAGAAGGGTCGTAATGCAGCCTGGAACGTACTTCTTCAGCGGTAAGATTAGACAGTGGTTTCAAACGCATGCGTCGATTCCTCGTTACCCACACAATGGGCCAAGACGCTGCAGGAGTCAAGTATGGGGCGCCTAAGAGACTGGTCGACTATGGATGATTACCAGCAGTCAGCAATCGACAACCTATACGAGAATAACGAACTGCTCGCTCTTTTAGAAACCGGGTCAGGTAAGACGGTAATCGCCATGACCGCAGGTGAAGAACTACGGCAGGCGGGGGTAGTTCGCCGACCATTGGTGTTTGCTCCTTTGCGGGTAGCTCAGGTAGTATGGCCGAACGAGCGCTTCGAGTGGGAGCACCTCAAGGACGTGCCGATGGTGTGCTGGGGCGGCGAGCCGGCGAACTGGGCCCCGAGCCTGTGGCGCGACAGCCGGATCCTGTACGGCCAGCGTCTGTGGATCGAGCAGCGCCTGCCCAAGGTCATCGACGTGCGCAAGCGGCGCGAGATGGAGAACAAGCTCGGCGCAATCGTCAGCGAGGAGCGCCGCGTCAACAAGGCGATCCGCGGCACGTTGCCGCCAGAAGCCTGGCACGTCACCTCGTTCGAGAACATCGAGTGGCTCACCGACCTTTATCCGCCCGGCGGATCGCCGTTCGACCTGTGGATCGTCGACGAGACCGGCAAGGTCGCGCGCAACCCCAAGAGCCCACGCTACAAGGCGCTAAGGAAGCACATGCCCAAGGCGAAGATTCGCTGGGGCATGAACGCCACCCCGGCGCCGGAGGGCTGCGAGGATCTGTTCGGGCAGGTGCAATTGGTCGACGGCGGGCGCCTGTGGGGCAAGAGTTTCTACCAGTGGCGGCAGAAATACTTCACCCCCGCCGATTACATGGGCTATTCGTGGCGCCTGCAAATCGGGGCCTTTGATCTGCTGATGAAGGACCTCAACTCGATCGCCTTCCGTGTTCCGGCCGAGGCGCTGAGCTACCAGAAGAACATCCGCCACACCCAGATCACCGTCGAGCTGCCGCCCAAGGCGCGCGCCGCCTACGATGACATGGCCAAGCGCATGGCCGTCGAGATCGAGCCGGGCATGGACCTGGTCGCCATGAGCGAGGCCACGGCGTCGCAGAAGCTGCGGCAGATCACCCAGGGCTACCTCTACGAAGTCGACGACAAGGGCCGGCGCACCGTCCACCACATGCACGACGAGAAGACACAGGCCCTGGCCGAGCTCGTCGATTCGATGGGCCGCGAGCCGTTGCTCGTCGCCTACGAGTTCGACGAGGATCTGGAGAACATCCGCAAGGTGTGGAAGAACGTGCCCTACCTAGGGCAGGGCGTCTCGGCGGCGACGGCGGCCAGCCACATCGAACGTTGGAATAGGCGCGAACTGTCGGTGCTGGCGCTGCATCCGAACAGCGCCTCGCACGGATTGAACCTGCAGTACGGTGGGCACCACATTTGCTGGCTGACGCTGCCGTGGGGTCTCGATCCCTACCTCCAGACCAACGAGCGTATCGATCGCCGCGGCCAGGAACACGCCTGCTTCGGACACCACATCATCGCGCTCAACTCCAAGGACCAGCAGGTGTCCGACGCCCTGCTCGATAAAAACGTCGAGCAGCAGAAGATAATCAGGGCGATTCGCAGCACATGACCTTCCCGATCACCGAAGCCGCTTTCCTGCTGCTCCTGCAGGCGCTGCCGCCTGCGGCCTACGACCATGAGCCGAAGCGCTACACGCTCGTGCGCGTGCCGTTCGGCGACATGGAGACGGTCTGCAAATTCCCGTACCCGGAGCTGCGCCTGATCGGCTGCACCGACGGCCCGCTGTTGCACGTATTCATCCGGGACGACGTGCACGGGCTGGAGTTCGAGGGAGTGCTGCGCCACGAATGGGCGCATCTGAACGGCTGGTCACATGATTAAGGCCCCGTCCGGATCATCCGGGCGGGGCCTCATCGCATTACCGGCGAAGTACTCGGGTACAGGAGGCGTCACCGTCCTTTCTTGCTGGTGTTCTTCTTGCCGACGGCCATCTCGGACCGCTCCTTGCGCGGGCTCTCGGCCTTCTCGTGCTTCTTCATCGCGGCCTTGGAGGAGTAGGTCTCCTTGCCTTCACGGATCTTCGCCATGGCTACTTTCCTTTCCTGGATTTGCCAGCCTTGCTCATGGAGATGGCGATCGCCTGCTTCTGCGGCCGGCCTTCGTGCATGAGCGTGCGGATGTTGGAACTGACGGTCTTCTTGCTCGAGCCTTTCTTTAACGGCATGGCGTACCTCCTAATCGTTCGGGCTCACTAACTCACGGATCATGTTGTCGAGCATAGCGGCGCCGGGTTTGGGCGGCATATCTTTCAGCTGCATCACGGCGTCATCGACGAACAGCCTCATCAGGCGCCCGTCGAATACCCCACCGCGCTGTTGCAGCGCCTTCATGGCGTCGCCCATGGCGCCGGTGATCTCGCCGAGCGTGTAACGGCGCTCGCTCATTCTGCTCTCGCAAAGTCTTTATGAAGTCGCTCTGCGGCTTGCCTGTAGGCTTCGCTGGCGGCTTCGGCGCTATAGAACGTCCCAAGGTGCATCTTCGTGCCTTGGAAGCATATTTTAACTTCGTAGTTACCTGTATCCGACCGTTTACTAACGCCTTTAACCCCTAGTAAATTACGCGCCGAAGCACCGCGATTCCTAGCATTCTGACCTGCGGTAGCGGGCCTAAGGTTACCAACGGCGTTGTAGGCCCTGTTGGTGTCCTTATGGTCTAGAAAGGGTGGAAGGGCGTCTGGCTCTATTTCGTAGCTCAACGAAGCGATTATCCTGTGCGCCAGATACACGGTTCCGGATATTTTTATCCTCCTGTACCCAGACTTAGCATGCATGCTTCCCGCTTCTTTACCCGCGAATCTGTTTGCTAGCACTTGTCCGCTAGGCGTCAAAAAGTGACTTTCCGGCCTAACGCGCCAAATTAAAGACCCCGTAGCAGGGTCGCATATAAAGCATTCTTTCAAATACGCTAAAGTTAACGCCATTTATCGAGCTCCAACCGCAGTGCATCCACTGCGGCGATCGTCTCTCGGCTCACAAGCCCGCCATTGCCGCCCATGAACTGGCCTGCGACCATCGAGCCGTTGTTGTCGTGGCTGACCGAATCGACGAGCGCTTTGGCTTTGGCGACAAGATGGTCCATACGCTCGGTGAACGTCGCCAGATCCTTATGCGCCTCGTCGTCGCTCATTTCTTCGACTCCTTGTTCTCGATCCACCGCCAGGTAGGCGGCGTCGCGCCAGCGGCCGGGACGTAGACGTAGAACCCTGCGTCGCCCTTAGGCGCGAAGCGCCGGCTATCGTACTCGGCGTGCGTCTTGCCGTCGAGCGGACCGCCCTTGCACAGGCCGTTGCGGACGGTCACGGCAAGTCCGCCAGCTTGAGCGCCTCGTCGACTTTCGGCTCATCCTCCGGCAGCGCGATGCGCTGCGGCTGGAACACGGCGCGGTTTAGCAGCATGAAGCCGACGACCAAATGCTCAGTCGCCTGGCGCAACATGTTATCGCTGTACGGCGGCGGGTACTTCTTCTGCATTTCGGCAAACGACATACCGGATGGACGCGCAGCTACCGTAAGTTCGGCATCCCGAAAACACTCCTCGAACAAGGCGTCGATCTTGCGCAGCAGGCGCTCCTCGTCGGCCTTGAACTCGTTGACGAGCGCCACTTTGGCCTCGCTCTGGGGCCGGTAGCCGTGCACAGGTGGCGGTAACTGTGTGATGCGCAGCTCCCAGAGCTCGTCTGGGCGTTCTACCCATTCGCCAGTGTTGATCGAACGTCCGTCTGGTGTTTCCACCTCGACAAAGCGCCCTGACACTGGCCCCGGAGGGCCGTCAAATACGACACGAATTTCACCCATCATACGAATTCCTTTTCGATGGCGAGCCATTGCGGCATGGTGACGATCGCCTCGTCGCCGCGGGGGCCGAGCTTCTCTATCTCGACCTGGCTCCTGGGCACCCACACGGCGCGCTTCTCCTCGCCGGTGTCGCTGACGAGGACGGCGGCATCGGTTTCGTGGTGGATGTGGAGCGTGAGGTCGACGAGGTCGCTACGCATCGGTGGTTCCTTTCGGGCTAAAATTTGTGCCCCGTCCGGCGTAACGATCCGGACCATCCTCCGCCCTTAAGAGGCGGACCTACGGGGTGCCTTGTACTTCGGCTCCGGGGCGCTTCGTTGCCAGTCGCCTTTAGGCGCCTCGGCGAATTAGACGTATACCGCGTTGACCCTTAGTGTGGTCGCCTAGCAGGACGACCCAGATCAAATTTCCGCCCTGCTAGAAGCGTAAGCGATAGCCTACTCGTTGCCATCAATCGGCAGTGAATTCAAAGCCGCGAGATCAGGCGATTTGACGGTTGCATAGGACCCCGAAGGGCGGGGAGGGCCGCATCGCCTGTCTCTACTCAGTTGGACGCTCGCGGACGCCCAGCAAGGGTCCCCTCCCCAGATCTGAAATTCGCCGGCGCCGAGCCGGGTGTCGTAATCGGAAGGCGGTGGTGCCTCCCGGCCCGGAGCCTTGGTTTCGCTCCGCCTTGGGATCTTGGGGGAGAGCGGAGCGAAATTCCTGTTCGGCCGGCTTTCCCGGCCCGGATCATGATCACCTCCTTACGAAAGCGCTCAGTCACATTTGCCCTCCCTCTATACGGCAGGCCGAAGCGCCAGTCAATAACTAAAACTACTTGTCTATAACTTTTTGCTGTGTTACACGTCGCGCCCATGAATGAAACGAACAAAGGCGGGCGCCCGAAGGCCGACCCGCGTGCCGTCTCCGCCTGGACCCGCTATCGCCCACTCGCCATAGGCGAGCTCGCCGCCGCGCTCGGCGTCAGCCAGCCGGCGGTCAGCAAATGGGTGCAGGTGCCCGAGAAGCGCCTCGACGTCGTAGCCCAGACGCTCGGCGTTCATCCGCACCTGCTTCGCCCCGATCTTGCCCCGCCCGACCCGTGGTCGGCTCTTTGAACACCGCCAAAAGGAAACCAACATGGCCATCAAGACTCCCCCCATCCTGCCCGAGCTGGTCAAGTTCGTGGAAACCATCGGGGCCGACGTGCCCTACGAGAAGCTGCTCCAGACCGCGACCGAGGCCGGCTGGCAGTACCGCCTGGTGCAGAAGGACGCGCAGCTGTTCGACGACGGCAACACGCTATTGACCTTCGACGTGCAGGTGGGCCGCGACGGCGTCTACGATCAGTTCGATGCCGTGTCGATCAAGCTCCTGCCTAACATCGGGCCGGTGTCGCTGGCAGCGCGCCTGCAGCTCGTGCCGACGCTGATCTACCTGTTCTTCGGGCGCCTGCCGCCGCAGGCCGGCGCGCCGGTGCAGCACCAGACGATCAACGCCGGGCCCGGCGACGGCGACATCGTGCTCCCCGGGGCGGACGGCGGCGAGTACGTCAACGGCGGCGAGACGGACGAGCCCGAAGGACTCGACCTGATCGACCGTACCGAGCCGGATGGCGTTCCGATCTTCAAGGATCTCTATGCCGTCGGCGAGGAAGCCGGGACGATCGTCGATACGCTGCTCGAGCAGCTCGGCGCCTTCCTCAAGAGCGCCGGCTCGGTCGAGCAGGTGCTGGCCGTCTACACCAAGAACGACGAAACGATGCAATTCCTCAAGGACTTCGGCGACGACCAGGACAAGGCCGATCTCAAGTCGCTGCTCGACCAGGCTAAGGAACGCCTGACCCGGGCCGCGGCGCCGCCGGCGATGACGCGCATTCCGCAGCGCCGCGTGCGCGCCGGCGCGCATTGACGGCGCCCGGCGTTTAGGCTATACGGAGAGTGCGCGAGGAGTGGTTCCCCCGCGCAAACGTAGGTTGTCCTTCCTCCCTGTAGGCGACGTTCGTTCCTTTCGAGCAGGCCGTCCAGCGCAAGCTGGACGGCCTCTTCGTTTCAGGGGGTTTCTTCCATGGACATGATGGCTGCGGTGATGTTCTTCCGGCGCCGGGGTCGCAGGACGATCTCGTAGCCGTAGGCGCCAGCGAGGCGCTCGAGCACGAGGATGGTCGGGTTGACCATCCGGCCGGTGCACATGGCACTCACCGTCGACTGCAACACGTTGGCGCGCTCGGCGAGCTGCGCCTGGGTGAGCGGCTGGGCGTCGATCAGCCCGACCAGCTCGCGCACCAGCGGGCTGCGAATCGGGCGCAAGATCTTGCGGGTGCGGCCCATCTTCAACCCCCTGTAACAGCGTAGGTCAGCAAAAGCAGGAGCGTGAACATGACGAGCAGAACGGCTTCGCGTTCACGACAACGCTGGCGTTCTTCCTGCCGCTGTTTTCGTCGCTGTTCGTTTTTCCTGATCCAAGCGTCGACGGAGCGCACTTCGCATTGCCACGGGCGATTGCTCACTATCTCCCTCCCCACAAATGCAGGACTACGGTAAGCGCGAGCGCGACAATGATGCCAATGGCGAACTTGGCCGCTATGCGGTCTTCCCATCGGGTCATCACCACAAGTCCTCCGAAAACAGGTCGCGCCCATACTGCGGGACTTCGATTTGTTCGGCTCTTACGGCGATAACCGCCGCCTCTTCTCTGCCGACGAAACGCCCGGTATCCGTAACGAAACCTTGCTCTTTCGGACCGATGATGCGGTCAGGGACCAGCGCGTGGATTGCGTGCAAGATCGTGTGATGCCGCGCTGGAGGCGGCAGGACGCATATGATCCCATCGAACAAGATCGCAGCAGCGACCACCCTCTCCCCGCTCATGGCTTCACCAGGGCGGCGCGGGCCGCGCGCGTCAAACGTAGGATGCGGGCCTCGTAGTCGGCTTGGGCGGCGGCTCGCGCGGTTTCCACGTTGTCAAACCCACCTTCCACATAAAAACCGCTGGCGTCCTCTCCCGAGCCAGCCTCAAGCCAGATGTCAAATCGCGGGTCTCCCAAGAATTCCGTAACATCGACTATGCGATAGACCCCAACAATCGAACCGGCTGCATTGTCGCGCCACCCCAGCGTCTTCACCTTCACGTCCGGCACAGCGGCGGCCCCTGCCTCTCTCCCCCTGGTGGAGAGGGAGGCGTGGAGCCCGACAGCCATCCGTCTGGTCCAAATCTTCTCGTGGTCAACGCTGGCCGGAATGTCTGGTTCGGTGCGGATGATGATCTGCTCGATTTCATCGACACTCAGCGCCTCCACCACATCAGGTGCAGGGGCGGGGTGGGGTGCGGGGAAGAACGATACATCTTTGCACTCGACGCACCTGACGTAATGCCCCGGCTCGAAGGCGCGCTGGCCGGAAAAGCTGAGCCGGTCAACGCGAGCGTAGCTGCGGCATTTGCATTTGGCGCACTGCCACGCCACCGCCTCAGCCTCAGCAGGGGCGCGGAGGGCGAGGAGTTCGGTGACCATTGCGCCGACTTCTTCGAGATCGAACCGTTGTTTAGCCGTTGCGGTCGGGAAGTCTGCAGCAGCGCTATCGCACAAACCTTTGATCTCCCGCAGCCGTTCGTCGCTTACCTTGGTGCCCATGGTCATTGATCCTTGAGGTTGTATGGCGTCTAAATTAATTTATTCAGGTAGCCACTATAACCTATTCTTCGCGCCAACGCAAGCAGCCGCTCAGCGCTGCTTGCTGACGATCAGGTCCAGGCGCTCGGGCTCGAAGCGCCGCTCGGCACGCTTGAGCGGGGTGTCGTGCTGCGGCAAGAGCATGTCCTCGTCGCGGAACAGCAGGATCAGGCCGCGCAGCTGGCCCTTGCCCGGCAGATCCGCCCAGAAGTACTCGAGCTTCTGCGACGGGACGCCGTCGCGGATGCGCAGCCGGTTGGCCTTGATGCGCGTGACGAACTGGTGGGAACCGGTGGTGCGGCGGCGGAAGCGCCAGCCGCTGGGATTGAAGTTGGGCGGTTCGATGCGCACCATCACCGCGGGCATGCCAAGGTCGGCGCAGCGCACGAACTGCAGGCGGTGCTGGCGCCAGCGGTCCGGACCGTAGGTGAAGAAGATGTGCTGGTAGTCCATGTCGTAGAGCTCGAACAGCCGGTCGACGATGTCGTGCGAAAACACGACCTCGACAATGTCGCGATCGCGGTTCAGACCGAGGATGCGCACGGTCTCGACTGACCTTGGCACTCCCTTGGAGGGGCTGCGACGTTTCTTCTTGCGGGGGGTCATTCGTCGTTACCGCGTTCGGTATAGAATTCGGCGTGTAATTTGGCCGCCGCTTCTTGGTACGCCTTAGCTGCGTCTGCGATAGTGGCGTAGGTCCCAAAATGAATAGGGCCTTCTGGTCCTCGGATGCGAGCACGCCAACTTTTCTTGCCCGAATGTTGGTTAACACCTTTTACACCAGATACGCTGATAGCGCGCATATTGTAAGTATTCTGACGCCTCGATGCGGGTCTCAGGTTAGCTAGCCGGTTGTCTGCTCGATCACCGTTTATGTGGTCTATTTCTTTTCCGGCCACGCTTCATGAGTGTAAAACCACGCCAAGCGGTGCCCCATGTAGGCGCGGGTCCCAATTTTTATACGCACGTATCCGTCGTTACGGGACACGAACCCAGCAGGACGGGTCTCTCCGGTTCTTCTTAACCGAGTAAAAATTCCGGTAACTTCATCGTACCGCAGGACGTCTTTAAGCTTGGTTACAGTCAGCCCGTAGTTAGCATCTTTTGGTTGCACTATTGCCTCCTTCGGATTTTACCCGCGTGCTAGCTTTATGGTGCTCCGCGCAATACCGATGATCCTCAAAAACCGGCAGATTGCAGTACGCTACAGGGCGCCCAATTGGCCAACGGCAACCGTTTGTGTGCTCGTGTAACAAAATCGGGGTGGATCCGGGCAAGGCGTCCCAGGCGCGCTCGCGCAGCGGACGGTCATCGGTCACCAGCAGGCTGTCGCCGTCGGGTGCGGCCGGCGGCTTGGGCTTCGGCGCCGGTTTACGCCGGGTGTGCTGCAGGCGGGCCCGTGCGGCGGCCTGTGCGACGCCGGTGTTGATCGACTTGAGGCCGTTGCGGCTGATCACGCCGGCGATCGCCGTGCGCGTGGTGCCAAGGATGGCCGCCGCCTGGCCGTAGGACAGCCCCTGTTGCTCGATGAGCGGGCGCGTCAGGTCGGCCTTCTCTCTTGCGGGGAGGGCGGCCCAGCTCATGGCCTGGCCTCCACAAAGGCGAGGGCGGCGTCGATCTGGCTGTGCAGGCCAACCAGGTTGCGTTCACTCCTCAGCGCCGCCTGTGCCTCTTGCAGCGCCTCTACCAAAGCCGGGGCGGCGGCGATCAGGCGAGCATTGGCTTCCATCTCGGGCCCGACGACGATCAAGCAAACGCCGTACCCACCAAGGTCCGGGTGGGGAGCCATGACGGCTGTTGGAATGTCGTTTTGCCGAATAACGCGCCAAGGCCCCGGCGTATGCTTCTTCATGGTGTCGGTCATGGTGATCCCCTTGCGGTTCAGGCGGCGACGAGCTTGCCGTTCTTGGCACGATACCAAGTGTCAGCAAGCAGCCCGTCTTGGCCGATGCAGCCGGTGGCGAAACCGACGCACTTGCCGTTGGCGTCGTACTCGGCCAGCGAAATCCAAGTGCCGTCCGCGCCCTTGGCGGTGCCGTTGCGGCTAGAGGATGCAATGACGCTATCCTTGCCGCTGGCCGCGAGCGTGGCGGAGTTGCCGCTGGCCGCGAGCGTGGCGAAGTCGCCGCTGGCCGCGAGCTTGGCGAAGTCGCCGCTGGCCGCGAGCGTGGCGGAGTT
>JBAZYB010000032.1:0-22544 GCA_041659545.1 Hyphomicrobium sp. | reverse complement strand
GCTCTGGGACTGACGGCCGCAGCGCACTTTATTGACGGTGTTACCCCTACGCTAGTCCAGACCCCGCTCACTTCCTCCTCCGACCTTTGGCTCGTGAGCGGCCAGCTCATCGCGGACGGCAACCAAAGCTATATGTAAGTACGCAACTCGTTGAAGCGCTTCAGTCGAAAGCACCAGATCCACCGTGTCCGCCGAGGCTAATTCTTGAATTGCCTGCGACCTTGCCGCCTCAAGAATGTCGGCTAGCGCGTGAACTGGTTGGGCCATTTAACGTCTCCTGTCGTCATCGCCGCATGCATGTCCGTTGAACGCTGCCTCGCTCTCATCTATGTCGCGAGGTGCGCCTTGCTCATCCGTCGCGATTGGCGGCCCGCTGCGCTCGGTCCAAGCGATGGTCGCCGGCAAACCGCATGGTGACCCGATTTCATTTCCGGCTACTCCGTCGTATTGCCGTCGAAATGTTCAGTGTCGGCCTCCGCGTCGTCGCGCGTATGGTGGACGACGCGGTCCCGATGATTTGGTGGCGCATAGAGCGTATAAAGCTTCAAAGGAACAGCTCCGGTATTGATGATGTTGTGCTTGGCCCCGGCCGGCACGAGTACCGCGAAGCCTGCTTGGATCTTCGTCCGAATGCCGTCGAGCACCGCTTCACCCGTCCCCTCCTCCACGCGAAAGAACTGGTCGAGCTTGTGAACTTCCGCCCCGATCTCCTCCTTGGGCTTTAACGCCATGACGACGAGCTGACAGTGTTTTGCCGTGTAGAGCACGCGACGAAACTCGTTGTTCTCAACGGCCACCTTCTCGATGTTTTGCACGAAGCCCTTCATCCGGCATCCTCCCTATATCCGGCGTCGATCATGATGAAACTTCCAAGTGAGATTGCGGGCTAAAGCAGCCCGATTGGGCAGCGACGTGCGGAGTCCCCCCCGGCGTGGGCCGGGGGTGTCCGAGGGTTTAGCGGTGACGACCGCCGCCATGATGCATGCGTCCTGGGCCGCGCATCATATGCCCGCGACCTTGGCGGGACCCGCGATAGTGATGGCGGCGCCCGGTACCCAGCCCGAGATAGATGCCCGGGCTGCCGTAGTAGGAATAGCCTCCGTGGCAGCGGCGCATGCCGTTGCGGCGGTGACAATGGCGTTGGCTGCGATAATGGACCTGTTCGGTCAGCGTCTGCGTCGTGCCGATGCTGTTGGCCGGTGATATGGGTGCTGCGACGGCGGGGCCGCCGGACATGGCGACGGCGAGGGCAAAGCCGAGCGCGACGGCGGTGTTCTTCATAATCATATGCTGCTCCGGACGGGGCAGTTTTTGTCCGCGCCGCATTTGTTTCAATTGTACGGTGAGTTGCCCGTGCGGCCGTTGAGGAACGGTCCCATTGGGGGGATCTCCTTAACGGCGGGCAGGCGGATAATGTTCCGTAAGCTCCAAGACGATTGCCGAAGTCGCTGGGAGCTGTTCGCGCTCTGCTGGACAGCGCTAAGGCCAAACCTCACTTAGCCGGACGCGCAGCCGAATTAGACGATGAGCCCACGGCGGCTCGCACTTCATAAGCGGACTAAAAGAAAGTCTATTTCTGCCAGCTGGTCGCTTACGGTGTCACTGTTGTGAGCGCATCACCGCCGCGCCGACGTTGCCGGCACGATGAAGGCGCTCGCCGCGGCCCGCGGCTCCAACACGCATGCCTATACTGATCACCGACCCGGTCGACTTCGAGACATGGCCCTCTGCGCCGACCGTAGACGCGTTCAAGCTTGCGCGCTGCTACGCCGCAGAGCAGATGCGTATCACGCAGTCGGTGCCGAGCGAGAGGGCTTGCTGGGGCCGTCGTCGACGTCGACATGCGCTTTCAGCGGCTTCAGGCCTGGAATTCGTCTCGACCTCAGTGGCCGACGGTCGCCCGCACAAAAAAAACCGACGCCGGGGGAAGCGTCGGGGCGCGTTCCGCTCATGGGGGATGAGCATAGAAGCGTTAACGGCTTCACGCTTTCAACTTCGTCTCAAGTGGATAGTTCCATGCGCGGTCCATGGGCGAGCCCGCCTGGTTGCACTGCGCCCGAGTTAGAAGTCACCGGCTATCATCGTGGTGAATTGTTGCGCTGACGCGTGATTCAGAGTAAGTAGCCCTATCGCTTTTTTGGCCGGACAATCAGGCCGTCTGCCCACCATGTTGGGCGAACGCTCAGACAATCTCCAGAAATCGTACACCCGCTTTGCCACGCTTCGCAGCGTGCGCAACAGCTATTTCATACCTAAAGGACACTCACATGCAGATCGGCACCGTCAAATTCTATAACGACCAAAAAGGCTTCGGCTTCATTCAGCCAGACGATGGCAGCAAGGACGTGTTCGTCCATGCGACCGCTCTCGAGCGCGCAGGAATGCGCGGGTTGAGCGAAGGCCAGAAGGTCTCGTTTGACACGGAAGAGGATCGTCGCTCCGGCAAGATCGCTGTCGGCACCATCGCTTCTGCTTAAAGCGCCTTGGCGCTGATACGATAGGCGCTTGTTGCTGGCCGCCCCCTCAAAGGGCGGCCATTTTTTGTCTGATAGCCGCAGTCGTCGACGAGGAATCCGTGACCGATCTAGACACTACCAAGCACGGCAAGCGGCAAACAGCTTTCGGAGTAGTGCCAGCAAACCTATCTCCTGGCCTCTAGTCGCTGTGCGACTGCTCTAGCGGCAACCGCGGCGCTTCTCCCAACCTTTGATATCGCGCACCACCCGGCTGAGATTGTTCGGCAGCTTGCCATAGGGCGGTTTGCAACCACTACCGAACGTGGCTATGGCGCGGGGCTGTTCGAAGCAGTACCCATGCCGCGCAAAGATCGCGTTCCGCTCGTACCACAACTGCTCGCACGAGAGCTGCGAGTAGTAGTCGACACCGCCGCCATCCGGGTCTCCAGCGCTCGCGTCCGTCGCCAGAACCATGCTCGAGATCAGGAGGATGATTGCCGAAGCAGCAAGTCCGCGAGCGGTGGGTTCGTCCATGGGTATCCCTGCGCTAATAGAGCCTGCCGCAAGCCGCTAGTGCCTGGCGCGCGCCATACAGGTCGAAACGGGTGTCCACTCCCAGATCCTTGTTGAGAAGACGTAGCTCAGTGCCACCGCCGAGTAGGGAGAGGACGTCACTTATGTCTTCGTCGCCCTCCTCGGGCTCATCGCCGCGACTGAGCAGCGCGATAAGATCACGCATCTTCCGGTCACCGCCAGTATCCGCCGTGTAATAGAGGACACCCGTCACGACATTGGGTTCGGGCGTGATCAAGAACTGCACATTTTGAGAACGGGTCCCGACGAAAGCTTTGATCGTTTCTAACTGGCCGCGCCGAATCCCGGGCGTTGGGACACTTTGCGGCGCCGCGAATGCGACCACCGCATTTCCGCGCGTCCCTGCCGTGGAATCGCAGCGCACATAGAATGCTCCTCCATCGGAGTTGCGCACCGATGTGCCGTACACTCCGTCGCGCTCGCCGTGGTTGGTCCAAGGCTGCGAGATGGGCCTGCCCATGCAAGGCCCGAGCGCATAGCCGGCCGCGAACAGATTGAACGTCTCGCGATAGCCGGAGTCGAGGACCTCGATCTTCAGAACCTTTCCCGATACGAGGGCGCGCAGGAACTCGAGGTATACACCTGCGTCCTCATTGCGTTCGCTGATCTCCAGCATGCCGTTCGAGCCGGGATTGCCGGGAGAGAACGTGAACACGCCACCATGCTGGTAGTCACCAATCTCCACATTGACTTGGTGGTTGCCGGACAGGTTCGGTAACTGCCTCAAGCCCCGCAGCTCGATGCTGCCGTTGCGCAGTTCGCCACTTCCGGTCGAGCATTTGATGTAGAGCGCCGTGCCATTCGCCCCGCTTGTCCCGGAGGCCCAAAGGTCGGCCTGTAGACCCGCGGTGCTCCAGCCGTAAATGGCGAGCCGCTTGAGGGATGGGTCTGAGAACGGATGGTCAGTCTAAGGCGCGGCTGTCTGAGTGGCGGCCAAGGGACCCCCTTGTCCCCTGGCGCAATCCGGCGGGGTATCGGCGCCTACGCCCACTCGTAAGCTCGTGACAATGCCTTTGGCGATTTCGTCGAACCGACTGCGATCGGGTGTCCCGGTGGGAAAGCTGATTTCGACGGCGTTGACGATCTGATTGTTGCACGAGAAGATAGCCGCGTACCCATGGGCCCGCGGACCTGAATCGGAGAGCACCCAAAGAATGTCGCCCGCCACGGCGGCGGCAGGCGCATTCTTAAACCGCGCATCACCGGTCAGTAAATTCTGTTTGAGACTTTCCAGCGTTGCGCCGTCGGAGTTGAAGCTCGCGAACGAGTTGAGTTCGAAAGCCCCGTTCGGGCTCTGCCAAGTTTGGCCGGCTCCATTTTGCGGCGGTTCTTCAGCCACGAATGTGCTGGGGAGTGTGAGTTCGTAGCCAAAGCGCGCATTTCTGTAGCGCGTAAATTTCGACGAGGGTGCGCGCAGGTTGCGTTCTTCTAGTCCTGAGTCGTCGCCATTCCCTGCGTGCGCGCGGCCGCCGAAGCTCGAACTGAAAGCGATTAATCCGCAGGTGACCACAAACGCCACGATTGCTTGCTGGACCACATTGCTCTTGGCCAGTGCATGTCGCTGAACCATCGTGAGACTTTTGGCCCCTTACTCTGGAATTAGCTGGCGATTCCCATCCCAGGGGCATGGGCGATTAGGGCATACAAACACATTGAGCCACATATACCAACGTGAAATCCTGCTCGGGCGAGTCCGCGCAACGAGCAAGATTATTCAAGGTGAATCTGTGGACTGCGTGCATGGCTGTGGGGTTATCGACCAGCCCGCCCACGCGGCCAGCCCATGACGCGGCGCACGCCCCGCCACGAGAAATAGAGGAGGATGGGCGCCACAAGCGCCAGAATTCCTGCCAACCACCAGTCGCACACGCGTGCACGCTCAAGCCGGTCGATATACGCGGCTCGCGACAGGCCAACGACACTCTCGGCATGAAAATCGAGTGCGCCCTGCTCTCCGGACACGTGACGACCGACAGCCATGACCGGAGACCCGGCAACAATCCCTTCAATGGTGATCGCATTCCTGAACGTCGTCGGGCCCTCGTCGACACGACGGTGATCTGTCCAGTTCCCGATCAACCGATCGAAGCTATAGTTGGTGTTCGCGAGTTTGTAGACGCGCGTTCCCGTATCGACGGCGAACGCCGGTTTCGCCTGATCCACGATCTCGATCCAAGAGACGCTCCTGGGTCCGCCGCCCCGTTTGCGTTCGCGGATGTAGGCAACGAACTCTTTGTAGCGAGCGGGCTCTGCAGCCGCGATGCGGCCGTCCAAAATAACAGTCTCTCGCTGCGCCGCGTCGCGCAAGTCGGGCAGCGTGCGCAAGATCTCCTGCCGCTCCGCAATTGAGGATATCTCGTACAATGTATGCCCCACAGCGAATGTGCTCATGAGGCCTAAGACGCCGACCGTCACGACTAGCGCAACAAAGAACACATTGGGGCGTGGCA
This sequence comes from Hyphomicrobium sp., assembly GCA_041659545.1. Lineage (GTDB taxonomy): Bacteria > Pseudomonadota > Alphaproteobacteria > Rhizobiales > Hyphomicrobiaceae > Hyphomicrobium_A. The sequence goes on along the minus strand of JBAZYB010000032.1, from coordinate 17,044 downwards.
GCTCCTTCGGGCGTGGCTGTGGTGGCAGCCGACGATACCCCGGCTGACGCTCGCGCAACGTTTTGCGGGATAGACGCTGGTTCACGGCAATCTCGGCTTTCACTGGAAAGTAGACGGAGTGCTTAACCGCATATTTGCCTGAGCCATCGCAACCTGTCGACAGCATCGGTCCCAAGTCGACTTCGGCAGTTGCGCTGCGGCGCATTGTTTCAATGGCCAAAGCGAACTCAGCCTTGCCGTTACGCACTGAGTGGCATACCCCTTACGAATGAAGGATGTCGCATACATGTGCAACGCGCTGATCGAGGGCCGCAATCCTCTCGTGCTTCGCACCGTGACAGATCTGGTTGGAAACTGGATTCGTGGGACGGTCGTTCTCCGCAGCGATCACGTGCACTTCTCCACGAACCGGCTAAACGCCCTGCTGCAAGAAGACAGCTCGGCGCTGGTCATCCCCTATAGCGACATCAGATCATGCAAGCTGGGCCGTCTCGCCGTTTTTTTGAAGACAGTCGACCTGGAAACGTCGCGCTTCGGCATGGTCCGCTTTCGCTGCCTCATGGCTTGGAATGAGACACTTCTCAGCGAGTTGCAAAAGCGTGTGCCGTCTGGGTAAGGCTAGGTAGGCTATGAAAGCGTCTTGCCATCCATGCGCGAATTTGGTGCCTGCTCGGCCTACCGCCGGATAAGGACAGGGAGACAGCGCGCCGCGCGCAATCCGGTAAGGCCCTGACGGACTTTCCGCGGCTTCATCCGGCGTTCTCGTTTGCTATCCGTGGTTAAAAGCACTGCCGCAAGCAGTGTGGCGATAGCTACTACCGCCACTACAATTAGTAGGACGAACTTCGTTGTGGTTATCGATCGTTGGGGATGAAGCAACTTCGGGTCCTGCAAGCGCTGCGCTCCAACTTGAGCTGCACCGCCCTCCAACCGTCTCGACGAGGTCGCCGATACGCAGTTTGGTCGAAACCTCGCTGATCCCGGTGACCTACAAGCGCTGAAACGCCGACCATCGTCGGCGCCAAGACGCGCGGTGGCGCCAATGCCGGCGGTTTGAAGGAACTTGGTTCCGATTATTCGTCGTGGTTCCCGTAGGCAGAGCCGAGAACCCAATTACCCACAGTAATTGGGGCAGCGTCGGCGTTATCCCCGACGTTCAGGCCGCAGCAGACGTAGCTGAAGCAACAGCCATCGCTCTGGCAGATGGCCGATCAACGCCGTCGGCTACCAGCGTCGGTCGTCAGTGACGAAGATTGCTCACCGGTGGCGCGCCGCCGAGGCCCCTGGTCCTTAGCTTCGGGAGGCTCACGTCGGCTGTCGAAGGTAGAGCGGGCCCAGGCAGAACCGGGCGAAGCTGCCTCGCGCTAATTCGCCTCAACGTCCGCAAACTCGGCAAAGCCGCCTTCCGGCTTAGTCGGGTTTCCCGAGATCACGACTGAATGGCTCGAGCTAAAACACTACGATCGGCCACGTCCGCTCCCAGCTCGTTAGCGGCGACGAGAAAAAGGTGTGCGACCAAAACTTCTTTGGAATCGGCGGTCGAAGCCCAAGCGCGACGACAACCCTAGTTAAGGTGCAGTCTCGCGCCTACAGTTGCGCAGGCCAACTCGGCCGTGAAGACCCACCTGTCGTCCCGGAGCGTTACAAGCCATCTTGGAAATTATCCCGAGCAATGCCGGTTAGCGGCAAAGGAACCTTCACGCACGGGCGGCGGCCTCATAGTTGTGACGGTTCCATCGGCTTCGGCTGGCGCGGTTGCGCCTAAACAAAAAAAGGGTCGGCGCTGGACGGCGCTGACCCAAGTTACCCGCTGGCTCAATGCTTGTTTGGAGGAAGCGCGTTGCGCAGCGAGAGTAGATGCCTACTCAGGGCAGTGCGAAGATCGTCAGCCCGCCGCCAAGGTTGGTGTAGTCCCTGAGTGCCGCGTAGCCGCCAACCGCGCCCAATCCGTCGGTGGGATTGGTGAGACCGGCGGCAAGGCCGATGCCCGCCCATCCGCCGACACCTGAGAACACGCCGACGTACTGCTTGCCCTTATGCGTGTAGGTAAAGGCGTTGCCGATGATGCCCGACGGGGTCTTGAACTTGAACAGCTCCTTGCCCGTCTTCTGGTCAACGGCTTTGAAGTAGCCTTCCAGAGTGCCGTAGAACACGATGCCGCCGGCGGTGCTCAGCGCACCTGACCACACCGAGAACTGCTCAGGCTTCGACCATACGATCTTGCCCTTGCTGGCATCCCAGGCAATGAAGTTGCCCAAGTTCTTCTCACCCGGAGGCGGGTACATCGAGAGCGTCGCACCAACGTAAGGCTGACCTGCCGTGTACTCGACCTTGAAGGGCTCGTAGTCCATGCAGACGTGGTTGGTCGGCACGTAGAACAGACCCGTCAGCTGCGAGTACGACGCTGGCTGCATGTCCTTAGAGCCAAGCGCGGCCGGGCAGATACCGGTGCTGTTCACGTCCGGTCCATTCTGGAAGGTGGAGTACTTGGCGACGACCTCGGGCCGGCCATAACGTGGGCTCGACTTGTCCATCTCCACCTTGGTCGCCCAGTTTACGGCCGGGTCGTACTTCTCGGCTACCAACAGCTCGCCCGTCTTTCTGTTCAGCGTGTAGGCGAAGCCGTTGCGGTCGAAATGCACTAGTACGGGCGTCTTCTTGCCGGCGACGTCGATGTCGATGAGGATATTCTCGTTGACGCCGTCATAGTCCCACTCGTCGAACGGCGTCATCTGGTATGCCCAAGCGGCCATGCCAGTATCGGGGTTGCGGGCGATGATCGACATCGTCCACTTCTGGTCGATCGGCTTGCCGTCGGGACCAGCGCGCTGCGCCGGATTCCATGTCGAAGGGTTGGCCGTGCCGTAGTAGACGAGGTCGGCTTCCGGATCGTACGACCAACCGCCCCACAGGGTGCCGCCACCGATCTTCCACTGCTCGCCGTTCCACGTCTTCAGAGAAGAGTCTTTGCCCACCGGCTTGCCGAGCGACATGGTCTTGTCGGGATCGAACATGATCTGGTCGTCGGGACCGACCGAGTAGGCTCTCCAAACCCGCTTGCCTGTGTTGAGGTCGTAGGCGGTGGCGTGCCCGCGCACGCCGAATTCGGCGCCCGAGATGGCGGCGATGACCTTGTCCCTCACGACCATGAAGGTGTTGGTGCTCGTCTCGCCGATCTTAGGATCGCCGTTCGTCGCCTTCCAGATCTCTTTACCGTTCTTGGCGTCGAGCGCGACGATGCTGGTGTCAGCCTGTTGCAGGAGAATCTTGCCCTCTGCGTAGGAGAGACCGCGGTTGACCGTATCGCAGCACATGACGGCGATGACGGACGGATCCTGCTTCGGCTCATACTTCCAGATGATCTTGTTCTCGTCGTTCAGGTCCAGCGCGAAAACGATGTTGGGGAACGGCGTATGGACGTACATCACGTCGCCGATCACGAGGGGCGAGCCTTCGTGACCGCGCAGGACGCCGGTCGAGAAGGTCCAGGCCACCTTCATGTTGCCGACGTTCGACGAGTTGATCTGGTCAAGCTTCGAGTAGCGATTGGCGTTGTAATTGCCCGATTGCGATGCCCAGTTGTTCGGATTGTCCTGGAGCTTAGTCAGATCTGAATTGGCCAGTGCCGGCGACGCCAAAATGGCTGTCGACATGAGCACCGCCCCCATTGAAAACCTACTCATTCACGTCTCCTCCTGTCGTGTTTTTAATGGCCACGCTCTTGTTGCCGAGGCGCGTCCCTGGCCACCCGAGTAACCAAGCGGTGGAAGGCGCGACGCGTGCTTTTGGAAGATCATCCTCTTGACGCACGCCTAGTTCACGGCGTCGTGAAACTAGTCGCAGGGTTTCGCGGCCTCCTAGATCCGCCGGGCTCATTTTTCATGGTTCCACTTTGCCGAGGGGTAGTGCTATGCGTGCGCAAGCTGGCTGCACCGTGTGAGGGGGCATCCAAGCCGCCCGGCAACCACGGGGTGGCACCATCGATTTCTGAAATCTGGACCTAACGAGACGTCCGGTGCGCAGCTTTAGTGCGCCCGAGTGAATTCGGCAGACGCCTCGTTTAGGAGTTCTTGATGCTGATCCGCTTAGCGGCCGATGACGGGATCAGCCTGCAGCGCCAACTCTTCGAGCAAATGCGCGGACTGATTCTCGACGGCACGCTCAAGAGCGGAGGAAGGTTGCCGGCTTCGCGAGCGCTCAGCGAGACGCTCGACGTGTCACGCAACACGATCATCCTCGCCTACGCGCGTCTGGCGGACGAGGGCTATATCGAGATGCGCGGTTCCGTCGGGACGTTCGTGTCGTCGCAGATCCCGGACGTGACGCTGCGCACTGACCGAAACCCTGAGGAGGTTATCGGCGCAACTGCGGCATCGCCCGCAATGCCGCTGCTGCGAACCAGTCCTCGTGCGCAAACACTGCTCAACCCACATCAACGCCGGTTGATTGCCGATTTCTGGGTTGGACGCCCCGACGCGCGAAGCTTTCCGATCAAAATCTGGACGAAGCTCATCCATGCGCGACTGCTGTCGGCAGGCTCGGCGCTAACTGAATACAAGGATCCGGCAGGTCTCCGCGAACTGCGGCAGGCGGTCGTCGACCACCTGAGGCCTGCGCGCGGGATTAGGGCGACCGCGGAGCAGGTCATCATCGTGGGAGGCTGCCAGGACGGCCTGAACCTGATCGGCCGTATGCTTGTGTCGCATGCAACGACGGCCGTCCTGGAGGATCCTTGCTATCAAGGCGCGGCCTATCTGTTTGAAAGCCTCGGCGCGCGGGTTCATCCAATTGCGGTGGATGCCAAGGGCATCATGACCGAGCGGCTACCGGACGAGCGGCGCTGCATCGCTTATGTCACGCCATCGCATCAGTATCCCCTCGGCGTGACCCTATCACTTGACCGCCGGCTTGAACTCATCCGCTGGGCCGCAACGACCCACTCCTACGTGCTGGAAGACGATTACGACAGCGACTTCCGCTTCAATGGTCCACCGATAGCGGCATTGAAGGGTCTCGATGGACCTGAACGCGTCATCTACTTGGGAACGTTCTCCAAGTGCTTGGGCGCCGGGTTGCGCATCGGCTACGTTCTCGTGCCGCCCGCACTCGTGCAATTGGCGCAACAGACCAAGACCTTGATGAGCAATGGACAGCCGTGGCTCGAGCAAGCGGCACTGGCCGATTTCATGCGAACGGGCGCCTACGAGCGGCATCTGCGCAAGATTCGTCAGCTGTATCTGGCGCGACGCAACACGCTCTTGGCCTCGCTCGCCAGGAATTTTGGGGAGAGCGACATCCTCGGCTCCGAGGCTGGCATGCACGTCGTGTGGCGCGTCCCCAAACGCCTGCCGGCGGCCAGCGCGGTACAGTCCATCGCGTTGGAGGCGGGTGTCGGCGTCTACGCTGTTGGATCGGGTGGCGCGGTCGAACTCGGTACGGCCGGCTGTAGCGATCGCTATCTCGTCCTCGGCTTTTCGTCGCTCACCGAACGAGAGATCGAACTCGGCATCGAAAGGCTGGCTGCCGTGCTGGCGCCTCGCTCGGTGTCGCTCGAATTCCCAGCCGCGGCTGTCGGCTAGCGCCTCTGCGGTCGGCAACGCGCGAGCATACCTACAGCGCGCGTCAGCTCATCCTCCGAGAGATTTCCATAGCCCAGGCGAAATGCATCGATAGTGCTGCGTTGCCTGAGTGCAAATTTCGAGCCCGGTGTGACGCCTAGACCAACGGCTGCGGCTGACGCTGACCATTTGTCCGAGGAAGCCCCTTTCGACAGGGGCAGCCAAAGCGCTAGACCACCCGTCGGCAGCTCGAAATGGGCAAGGTCGCCGAAGTGCTTACGCAGCAACTCTGCAAGCAGATCACGCCGTGCTTGATAGATTTGGCGCGATTTCCGGCCGTGCCTTCGCAACTCGCCATCCAAGATAAGGGACGCGACCGCGTGCTCGAGCGGGACGTCGCCTTGCCTATCGATGGCTTCGCGCACGCTCGCCATGCGCGCCACAATCTTCGATGATGCAACCGCGTACCCGAGGCGGAGGCCGGGTGCCAAAAGCTTCGAAAGCGAGCCGATGTAGACAACAGATGCTGATTGTGTGCTCGCAGCCAGGGGAAGGATCGGATGCCCGTCGAAACGGAACTCGTGATCGTAATCATCTTCGAAGAGCAGTAGGTTGTGCCGATGCACTAGTTCGAGAAGGGCTAATCTGCGCGGCGCGCTGAGTGCCACGGTGGTCGGATACTGATGGTGCGGCGTGATATAGACCGCACGCAGGCGGGGCTGCTTCTCCGCCAGACTTGCAAGTCGCTCAATCGATATTCCGTACTCGTCGACGTCGACCCCTGAGACGTTTGCGCCGGCGGAACGGAATGCGGACCAAGCCATAGGGTAACCAGGGTCTTCGACGGCTACCGTGTCACCGGGGCGTATGAGTGCTCGCGCGGCAAGAAACAGCGCCATCTGACTTCCGCGTGTTGTGATGACATCGTTTGGATCAGCGGCCACGCCGCGCTCGCTGCCGAGATACGTCGACAGCGCTGACCTCAGGGTGATGCTGCCCCGAGGGTCTCCATATGAGGATCCGCGCAGGAATGCAGGTGCCGACAAGGCGCGTCGGAATGCCCGCGCCAGTTCCGCGCGGGGCGATATTCGCGCGTCGGGCGCCCCGTCTGAAAAGACAAAGTTGAAACGCGTGGCAGCGACCACCGGCGCGGGGGGCGGCCTCTCGCGGCTTCTGACCGGATAGCTATCGGGAAGATCCTGCGCAACGAATGTCCCCTGCGAGGGACGCGCAACGACCCAACCCTGCTGGGCGAGTTCCTGATAGGCGGCGTCGACCGTGTTGCGGTGGATGCCAAGCGACCTCGACAGCGAGCGTGTTCCGGGCAGGGCCGCCCCAGGCTTCAGTCGACCCCGCTCGATCTCGCGGATGATCACCGAAGCGAGGTTGAGGAAGATCGGCTTTTCGGAGTCTTTCTCCAGCTCCAACACGATTTGGCGTGTCATGTCCGGCCTAGAAGAACTATCGAAACTGGCCCTACTCGACGGACCGGTTCCGTCTTATGGCAGCCTTACGAAGACTTCGCAAACTCCGCGGCTGAGGCACAGATGGTAAAGCGAGTGGTCGCTTTGCGACATGTTGCGTTTGAAGATTTGGGCTCGTTTGAATCTGTCCTGCACGACGCGGGCTATTTCATCTATTACCGAAACGCTGGGCGCGGAGTGAGCGATATAGATCCCGTCTCACCTGAGTTGGTGGTGGTTCTTGGCGGCCCCATAGGCGTTTATGAAGGTGCCGCTTACCCCTTCCTCGATGACGAACGCCGGCTCATTGCGGCAAGGCTGAGCGCTAAACGTCCGACGCTGGCTATTTGCTTAGGCGCGCAACTCTTGGCCTCCGCTTTGGGTGCGAAAGTTTACGCCTCAGGCACGAAAGAGATCGGCTTCTCGCCACTGACGCTGACTGAAACGGGCGCCAAGGGAGCACTGCGCCATCTGACCGACGTTCCCGTTTTCCATTGGCACGGCGATACATTCGAGCTTCCATCGGGCGCCCAATTGCTTGCCTCCACCAGCGTCTGCCGCAATCAGGCGTTTGCGATCGGTGCGCATGCCCTGGCGCTTCAATTTCATCCAGAGGCCGACTTTCCGGACCACATCGAAGATTGGCTTGTCGGGCATGCGGCCGAACTAGCGGCGGCCAGGATCGACGTGCGCGGATTACGCGCCCGTGCCGTAGAGGTTGGCTCGACACTGCGTGAGGCTGGGCGCCGAATGCCGCAGGAATGGCTCGATGCCCTCCCAGGATGACCCACAGCGATCGAACAGCCTGATTGCAGAAAACCTGCAGTCTGTAAGGGATCGGATCGCTCGAGCGGCGCAGTCTTCGGGGCGCCCTGCGCAGTCAGTGCGTCTCGTGCTGGCGACGAAGACGGTTTTGCCGGAACGGATACTTGAAGCGATAGCCGCCGCTCACAGCGACTTCGCTGAGAACAAAGTACAGGAGGGGCGCGCGAAGGCAGTGGATCTCGCCGGACTCCCCATTCGCTGGAGCATGATCGGACATCTCCAGACGAACAAGGTCAAGGACGCGCTGCGCTTTGCAGATGAAGTGCAGTCGCTGGATCGCCTGTCGCTGGCCGAAACACTCGACCGACATCTTCAGCGCCAGGGACGATCGCTCGACGTGCTCGTTCAGGTAAACACATCCGATGAGCTGACGAAGTACGGACTGCCAGCAGAAGGCACAGTCCCCTTCCTTCGCGAGATGACGGCCTTCAGCTCCCTCAATGTGCGCGGGTTCATGACGCTGGCTCGCTTCACTCCGGATATCGAAGAAGTGATCCGCTGCTTCGGCCGTCTACGGGCGGTGCGCGATCAAGCACGCGACGCCGCTCCCCAGGGGGCAGAGCTGCAAGAACTTTCAATGGGTATGTCGGGCGACTTCGAAGCCGCCATTCATGAAGGCGCTACGATCATCCGAGTGGGACAGGCGGTATTCGGTCCGCGCGCGCTACCCGACGCATACTACTGGCCAGCGACAAGCACGGAGCGGTAACGTTCGTCGCTTGGCGTGTGCCGCCGGTGGGACACCTCTCGCGGCTCCCCACCGCGAGCAACGGTTGCGGCTAGTGTGCATGCCGCGTCATACCAACTGCGTCATAAATGACTGCTCAGCCGAGTTTGCGGACCTCGGGGCTATGGCGGCGTGAATCACTTCCCGCCTACCTCTCCGAGTCCGGTCTTCCTCCAAGACTTGCCCAGAGTCGCTCATTGGGAGGACGAGTATCTAGATTGCTGCGCTCCCGCTGGACCCCCGGTAAACTGCGGGACAGTCCCAAGATCAACCCTCAAACGCTTAGGCTCCCACAAGCAAAAGCATTTGGCATTTTGCGAGCACAATTAGAGATACGCAAAGGCGCCGCCTCCTAGTTTGTCGCAGATCGCTCGTCACCTGCCCGGGCGGCGACGTTTGATTGTGGTCGCTACAAATGGGGGGAGAAGCCGTGCCGTTCTCGTCTGCCTCCCGAGTTCTCCCCAACCCGGAGCGTCTGGAATCTGGCGTGGCGGCGCGTGCTAAGCGGATGCCCTCAGACCCCAACGCCACAGTGTATGCCGTTGACGATGATGAGACTGTCCTCGACGTTTTGGGTCTCATTCTCAAGAGCGTTGGCTTGCAGATGGAGGCCTACACGTCGGCGGGTGAATTTGTCGAGAAGTTCAATCCCAATCGACCCGGCTGTGTCGTTCTTGATCTATGGATGCCGGACTTGAACGGCTTTGAAACTATGATCCGTCTGCGCGAACGGGCAAAGACTATCCCTGTCGTCTTCCTCACTGGCAACGGCGATGTGTCAGCTGTGGTCCGTGCCATGAGACTTGGCGCGGTGGACTTCTTCGAGAAGCCGGTCAATAGCGGAGCACTGCTCGAGTGCATTCAGCATTGGGTTCAGCAGGATAGTAGCATCAATGAGGCGCTTCGTCGGCGGCAGCTCACTCTGTCACGCTTAGCGAAACTGTCGTGTCGTCAGCGCGAGGTTCTCGACTGCGTGTTCAAGGGTATGTCGAACAAGCAGATCGCGCGCCATCTCGGCGTCAGTCCGAAGGCGATCGAGATGTCGCGCGCGCACGTCATGGAGAAGATGGAGGTACCCAACGTTGTGGGTCTAATCCTCGACGTTGCCGGCTGCCTTTGCCGCAGCAGTTGGGCCTCGGCGACGAAGTGCTTGCCCGGGTCGTCTTCAGCGACATCGGAGCCGTGGTCAGCGTGCATGACGGCTCGCACGTGACGGCCGCCGCGGACAAGGTGTGGCGGCACGAGCAAGTCGCGGAGTCTCTGATGGGCGCACATGCCGTGCTGCCGATGCAGTACGGGACACTGCTCGCCTCCCTTGACGAGGTGGAGGGTATGCTGCGTCGCGGTTATCCCATGTTTGTCGAGGATCTCGCGCGCGTTCGCGATCACGTCGAGGTCGGCATCAGGTTCATGGTGCTCCGCAAACCCGGAGCGGTCGCTATATCCGCGACGAGCGGCACTTCGCAGTTACTGCAGTCTGATTCTCTCGCAAAATCGCCAATGGCCCCCGGAACCGCCTACCTGCGGACGAAGCTGACAAAGGAGCATGAGCGCCGGGACCGGCACCGCGTCGACCTTGAGCTTGTCCGCAAGACGTATCGGATTCTGGCCGAGCATGCGGCAGCAGCCAAGCTCGATGATGATCGGGGCGATGCGCCCGCGGTTTCGGCGGCATTCCTTGTCCACCGAGGCGGCCTTGCAGCGTTCAAAAAGCTGGTGGCGCGGCTGGCGGATGCCGATCGGGACTTGGCGCTCCTGTGCACCGGGCCATGGCCCGCATATTCCTTTGTGAGCGATCATGCCAGTCAGTCGATGCAACGGGGCGGGTCATGACCATAGCCATTGACGGCGCGCCGGAGGGCGGCGCGAAGGTGCTTCACGCGCCGGAGGATCAGGCCATACTCGACCGGTTTGCGGGCGCGCTCGGTGAGAAGCGCCGCGAGCTGCCGCAGCGCATCGCGACCGACCCGGACAAGGTCGAGCGCGATCTGGCGCGCCTCGTGCTGAGCGTCATTGAGCTGCTGCGCCAGCTGCTTGAGAAACAGGCTACGCGGCGCGTCGAAAGCGGTGCGCTGAGCGCGGAGGAGATCGAACGGCTGGGACTGACGCTCATGCGGCTCGAAGCTCGCATGGGCGAGCTCAAGACCGCATTCGGCCTGCAAGGTCAGGAACTGACCCTGGATCTCGGTCCGCTGCGCGACCTTGTTGATTGCGAGTAGAATGATCGAGTGAGCTGCAGCGCTAGAGCGGCGGGCAGAATAGTTTTGCAGAAGTCCCTCGCCTCGGCGAGGCCAAGAGCGAGGCGTGTCCTTCGCATTGATCCGTGCAGGCAAACTAAGATGCGCCAGGCAGCCTAACCAATATCATCTAGAAAAGGAGAGTGTTGTGGAATCCAAACAGTCAAAGGCACAGGCCTTAGGGTCTCAAAAGCACCAAAGCGAGGTGGCCACCCGGAGCCTCGATGACCTTTTGGCAATGGCGCGGCATTACCGCAACGAAGGCGATCTGCGGCAGGCAGAGGACATGTTCTGGATGCTGGTGCAAGATCATGCGGAAACCCCACAATCTGAGCTTGCGAAGGACGAACTGCGGGGACTGGCTCACGTGTATGACCGTGATGGCTGCCCCCATACGGCGCGTGCGATCTACGAGCGTCTAACGTGATTGACCTGCCACTGATCTTTCATCCAGCGGCGTTTAGAGCCTCGGCCGTTTCTGTTACTCCGTGTGGCGTGTGGTGAGCAACCGGCGCTGACGCGGAGCTATCGTCTGGCGCAGCGTCAGAGCCGATTGCGGCGATGATCCTGGCGAAGTCGGCCGGTGTTGCGTAGCGGTAATGTAATCGGCAACCCACGCCGCGATGGCGCTGTGGGCGTGGCCGATGCCGAAGAACAAGCTCTCGTTGAGCACTCGTCGCGCAACCATCAGGCAGAAGAACACCGGTAGGCCGGCGCGGTTTGAGCTGACAGACCAGACTCGCTCAGCCGTCGATGAGTACCTGATGCTCATCGGGCGGAACTCGGCCAGTTCCTGTTCGCCGGTCGTGGCGATGCTTCGCACGGGCTCACGACGCGGCAGTACGCCCGGCTCGTCCCCGAATGGGTGGCCAGCATCGGACTCGATCCAGCCAAGTTCGGCACGCACTCGTTGCGGCGAACGAAGGCGGTGCTGATCTATCGCCGTACGGGCAACCTGCGCGCGGTCCAGCTGCGTCTTGGAATTCGAAGATCGAGAGCACGGTTCGCTACCTAGGCATCGAAGTGGATGATGCGATCGAGATTGCTGAGAAGATCGACATCTGACTTCCGTGGGTGGAGTGCGGCGGCTCTGCATCAGCCTTCGAGTACGGCAGCAGTCATTCCAAATGCAGACATCCGATGGGGAACATCAGACGAGCTCGACGCAGATGACCTCGACTTCCGCTAATGATGCTGTGGACGGCATCCATCACCCAGCCCCGGAGACCGGTAAGGTTTTCGGGCATGAGATGGAGGAAGTCAGATGGTGCAGCCAGTCACGGTCGGCCTCGATATCGCTAAGAACGTTTTTCACGCCTACGGCGTCGATGCTCAGGGGCAGAAGGTCCTCAGCCGCAAGCTTCGCCGTGGGCAGGTGGAGGCCTTCTTTGCCAAGCTCGAGCCTTGCCTCGTCGGCATCGAGGCCTGCGCGACAGCGCATCATTGGGCCCGCACGATCGCCAAGCTGGGCCATCAGGTCCGGCTCATGCCGCCGGCGTACGTGAAGCCCTACGTGAAGACTCAGAAGAACGATGCGGCAGATGCCGAAGCGATCTGCGAAGCGGTCACGCGCCCGAACATGCGGTTCGCCGAGACGAAGACACTCGAGCAGCAAAGCGTTCTGGTGCTGCATCGGACGCGAGCGATGTTGATCAGGCATCGCACGCGTATGGGCAATACGATCCGAGCGCACCTCGCGGAGTTCGGTATCACCGAGAGCATCGGCCGGATCGGCCTCTCTCGACTGATCGACATGATCGTCTCTGGCGAAGACAATCGCATCACAGCAGTGACGCGCCGCGCGCTGATGTGCCTAGTCGATCAGTATTGCCTGCTCCAAAACCAGATCCTCGAGCTCAACCGGCAGGTGTTGGCGTGGCACAGGTCGAACGAAGCGAGCAAGCGCCTCGCCACGATTCCCGGCATTGGCCCCCTTGCGGCTAGCGCGCTCGTCGCCTCCGTCGGCGACGCTTCGAACTTCAAAAACGGCAGGAGCTTCGCAGCCTTCATCGGCCTGGTGCCAAAACAGTCATCGAGCGGCGGCAAGGAACGTCTCGGTAAGATATCGAAGCGCGGTGATCACTACCTGCGATGGCTTCTTGTCGTCGGCGGCCTGGCGGTGATCCGATACGCGCAGCGTCACGGCACGCGCCGGCCGTGGCTGCTCAAGCTTCTGCAGCGGCGCACGCCCAAGATCGCTGCCGTCGCCATGGCAAACAAGATGGCGCGGATCGCATGGGTGCTGATGGCGCGCGGAGGTGCTTATCACGAACCAGTGCCACAGGCCGCATAGGAACGAGCGGGCCCAACGGGGCGCGCTTCACGAGGTTGGAGAGGGCAAAAGGTAAGTCATGCAGTAAGCGGTCGACCACCGAGATCGGCAAAACCCATTGGTCCCAGGGCGCCTCGAGCGCGTGCTTTTGATCGGGAGTCGATCTTGCGGATAGCATGAAGGCCATCGGTGTTCGCGCCGAGCAAAAAGGCCGGACACATGGGCGCTACCGACCAGCTCTGCGAGACAGACCAGAAAGTCCTTGCCAGCGGGGTGCCGTTCTCTAATCGCGCCTCCCTTGTCAAGGTTTGGTACTGCCCCTCGAGGTCACGGTTCTCTCCGCGGTCGGCAGTGCCGCCGCAACATCTGGTTCGAAGCGCAGGCGCTGCAAGGTCCACAGCGGGTTGAGCCGGGAAGGCCACCCATCGGCACGCCACGCAGTCAGCTGCACCTTCGCCCCGCAGGGCAACCTTTCACCTCGCGGTGAGCTCAAGCAGGAGAATCGTTGTCACGCCGACATTGCTGGCGCCGACCAACGGAAAGGCTCTCCCGATTTCCAAATGCTGTGAAGAATGACGGTCAGCTTGCGTGCGAGCGCGACACGCGCCTTACCGAAGCCTGATCGCCTTGCAATGGCGAGTGCCCACTCCTTGAGCTGCGAGGAGCGCTTGACCCGCGTCAGAATAACGACCGCCGCCTCGTACATCAGAGTGCGGGCGAGGTGGTCGCCGCAGCGGGAGATCCTGCCGCTGCGATCGGTCTCGCCAGATTGATACTGTCTCGGTGTTAGTCCCAGGTGCGCGCCGACCGATCGTGATCGAGAAAAGCGATTTGGCTCCTCAACGGTGCTGATGTACGCGAGCACAGATAGCGCTCCGATGCCGGGTACGCTCATCAGCAGACGACAGGTTGCGCTCTGCTTGACGATGGCGCCGATAGCTTCGTCGAACACGGCGATCTGCTCTCGCAGGCGCCGCCAGGCCGCCAGCATGGGGCGGACGATAGGGGCGAGGTCCGGTTGGTCGGCAAGTAGAACGTCGACGCGTCGATCGAAAGGGAGACCGCGCACGGCGCCTGGCAGAAGACCGAACGTCTTGAGCACACCCCGGATGTGGTTCGACAATCGCGTCGTCATGCCCACGAGCTGCGATCGGGCGCCAAGTATGGCGCGGGCGCGGTGAGCCTCGAACGACTTGACGTGCACCGACCGATACCAACCCGTGCGCATGATCTGCGCCAGGCCCTCGGCGTCGTTCTGATCGTTCTTGTTCAGCTGCATCTTGAGCGCGGCACGGGCATGCCGTGCATCGAGACAAACGACGTCAAGATGAAGGCCGCGTAGCTCATGCACCAGCCAAGGCGTCATAGCCCCCGTCTCGAGGCCAATGCGAGCTTCGACGCCAGCGTGTCGACGCACACTGGCCTCGATCTCACTTGGCACCGACCGGCACTGCCCGCGCCAAAGCCTCTGGCCAACTTCATTGACGACGCAGATCGCCGTCATCTTCTGTGACACGTCCAATCCGACATAGCAGGTCATCGAGCAGCCTCCGATGTGCGAAGAGCCGAGCAACAGCGCTCGGACCGCGGCACTATGGGCTGGATCGCGCCGCCGCGATTACCCGATGTCCACACATGGGACAAACCGCTCATTGGTCCCGCGATGAAAGGAAAGGATGAGGTCAGGAGCATTTCGCGAGGCGGCGGATTCCGTGTTAAGCAGCCGCATAGCTGTTTCCCGAAGACGGAGGCGCCGTGTTCGGGTCAGCAAACTGAACCGATTGATTGGAGCAAGATGAAAGCCTTCAAGAACCCGAATTTCAACGACCGGCTGGCCACATCCGGGGCCGCCAAGAGCGCCGCGCTGGCGCGATTCCGCGCACGAGCGGAAGATCCGGCCATAGCCGAGCAAAGAACGGAGCGTGCCCTCCGGGCGGCCGAACGGCAGAGGCTAGCCGCCGAGCGGGCAGAGGCACGCCGCGTTGAACAGGAGCAGCAAGCGGTTCAAGCCGCGGCAGACGAACTGGCCGCGCGCACCGAGCTCGAAGCGCGGCAGGTGCGGGAGATCGACGAGCAGGTGGAGCTTGAGGCGCAGCGCAAGAAGGATCGCGACGCACGTTACGCCGCCCGCAAGGCCCGCAAGGCGGGCTAAGCCAGCACAATTGCGGAATGCGTAAGCCGGGCGATCATCAATTGCCCGGCTTCGACGTTCACGGTCACCTGCAGAGGTTCACGCGTGGTTCTGGAAGCTGCAAATAAGCCTAGGGCTGCGTGACTTGTCGAGGCGATGATGCCATAGACCCCTGCACATGTCCCGGGACCAAGACCAAAAGACTTTCGACATCTACGTCGATGAGACGAGCAAGAATTCGCCTTTTATGGGCATCGGTGCGTTGTTCACTCGCAAGGATTCTGCTCGCTCGATCGCACACATGATTCAGGAAACCATCGACGGCTTCGGCGATCGCCCCAACCGTGAACTTCACTGGACCAAACTTAAGAACCACCAGTTGCCTCTGTATCAGGCCGTCGCGCTAAAACTGATGGCGTGCACTCAGGTCAAACCGTACCGAATGCGCTTCAACGCCCTCATCGTCGAGACGTCAAAGATTGACAGGTCTGTTAGCGAGGGCGCCAACCGTGAAGTCATCCTGTCCAAGTTCATGTTCGGCTTGATCTTCCAGATGGCGTCCAACTTCGGCGTCAACAACCAGTACCGCGTCTTCATCGACTCCCCGCACGGCCGTGAGGAATGCGATGTTGCACTGCAGGCGATGCTCAATAACCGCGCCTTCTCACGAACGGGCCAGCGCACTAACCCTTTCAAGGTGGTGCGCTACGTGAGGTCAGAGAACAGCAGGCTCATTCAAGCGGCCGACCTTTTGGCAGGAGCCATCGCCTACGAGACGAACTCGCTTCACTTGGCGAATCAGCCAGCAAAGCACCGTCTGGCCTTATGGTCCGCTATGCTTGAAGCGAGCGGGTACAAAACGTTTGCGGAACCGACACGGGCTCGGCTCAACAGGCTACAGATCATGCACTTCGACTTTGAGAAGAGTGCTGCGCGGCGCAAATTTGAAAAGCCGCCGCCTCCCGAGACAGACAATCAATAGAAAGCCCGTCCACTATGGTGCGCCTTCCGCTCAGTTGCAGTCATGTGCAGCATGGCTAGAGATCAGCGGATTCGCGCGGGCGAGGTGATCCTCGGGTCCGCGCTCGTCGCCATGAAAGTGCGTGGGGGGCAACTTCAACTTTGGCTGGTTTCCCTCACTTAGCGGACTTAACCGGCGGACGCTTCCACAGCGCCGATCGTGACCCGCCGACTTCCGCTCATGTGAAGGGTTTCGGATGACGGCCCTCACGGACGCGGCCACGGGCACTCGGGCCGTCGTCGGAAAGCCCCCAGTGAAGGAACCCGCGGGGATGTGGGCAAGCCGGTGCCTCAGGCGCTATGGCGATTGATGGCTGAGGTCGGAGTTCGGGCAGGACCGATGGTGACGCCTCGCATCGGATCATGACGGGGCGCGAGCGTCGCGAATGCCGGTTGCGTGTTCCGACGGTGGGGAATGTCTTGAAACGAGCGGCCATATGCGCGCTCGGCTCTTGATGATGCTCGAGCGCCGGCGCCGCCGGCACCAAACCAGCAGTCGAGATCGTCGGCACTGCGGTCGGGGTGTCGACTGGCGGTCATGAGGTGTCGATCCTGATGCTGGTGCGCGACGGTGATGCGTGGTGTCGTGGCTGGCAGCCCGCCTCGAAGCGCTCGATGATGAGCATGCGGCCACCGCAGCACGGACATGGCGTTGGCAGCACGTCGCCGGCATCGGCGCCGTTGACGGCTGCGGGCTCTGCCTGCTCTGGCGGCGCCACGTCGAGCAGCGTGCGCATCCTGGCAAGGTTCTCCGCCTTTACCCCGCTTGCCAGGAGCCCGTAGTGGCGAATGCGGTGAAAGCCCTTCGGCA
>JBAZYB010000031.1:0-22681 GCA_041659545.1 Hyphomicrobium sp. | reverse complement strand
GCTCGTCGCCGCGATGCTCGTCGGCGGAGCGATGTTCTTCGGAGCGGTGCCCTTCAGGCGCGCGATGCTCTTCCATGCGCGGTGCGCGCATCTCAGGACGGAACTCCGGCCGGAAATCGCGCATTCCACCGCCGCCGAAGTCACGCATGCCGCCACCGAAATGACCGCCGCCGAAGCCACCACCAAAGTGACCGCCGCCGCCGCGCGCCGCGACATCGGTCGCTCCAAGCGCTGCAATCGAAGCCGTTGCGGCCAATGCCAGAGCAGTTTTGCGGACCATGAATACCCTCCCGAACCTGATGCTCGCTTTCGCCGGTTCAATTCCGGCAGCCGACCGTTCAGATACAGGGGAAGGTATGACGAGAGGCTCAGCGGCGCGGGAGGACCTTAGGCTAGGGGAAACGAAGCCTTCAGGCCCTTGCTGCAAGTGTCGGAATAGCCGCAACTACTTCTCAGGGAATGTGTCCGGCTCCCCGCGGCGATTTTGTCTCCGTCAAACGGCAAGCCACTAGTGAACCGTCCACCGCAGCACGATATGACGGTCCCAACGGACCTCAGCGCCGCTATTGATCGCTGATACGCACCAGCAGAGGGTAGAGATGCGGCCAGACGTGACCGAAACGACCACCACCGTGCCACCCGAGTGGGCTTTGCTGAAGGCGATATGGACGGCCTGGCCGGCTGATCCTGAGGAGTGGAACGGGGATCTAGAAGCCCCCCGCCGCGACGTGGCCGCAATGGTCAACGCCTTGAGCGAAGCGACCCCGGTGCGCCTCCTGGTCAACGGCCCAGAAGCGGAGGCTTCCGCACGCGCCGCACTCGGCGGCACCGCTGACTTCGTCGAGGCCCGCTATGGCGATATCTGGTTGCGCGACACCGGACCGATTTTCGCCCGTACGCACCTTGGGCCGGTCGGACTGCGCTTCTCTACCAACAGCTGGGGCGGCAAATACAACCTGCCGGACGACGCAACCGTTGGCGACGAGATCGCGCGCCTCGCCGACGTGCCCGTGCAGAAATTCGACTTCGTCCTCGAAGGCGGCGCCGTCGATCACGATGGCGAGGGTACAATCCTCACCACACGGCAGACCCTGCTCAACCCCAATCGCAACGGGTGGACGAAAGAGCAGGCCGAGGCCGCCCTGCTTAAAGCCTTCGGCACCCGCAAGGTGATCTGGATCGACGAGGGCCTGAAGAACGATCACACCGATGGCCACATCGACAACATCGCCCGCTTCGTCGGGCCCGGCCGCGTCGTATGCCAATCTCCGTCAGGTGACGATGATCCAAACGCCGAGACGCTGAACGCCATCGCCCGCACCCTCGAGGCAGCGACCGACGCCTCCGGCCGCAAGCTGGAAGTCACCCGCGTCCCCGGCGTCGGGCTTTACCGCAACGCCCTCGGCGAAGTCTCACCCGCTTCGCACATGAACTTTGTCATCGCCAATGGTCTCGTCGTGGTGCCGGTCTACGGAACGTCGACCGAGCAGGCTGCGCTCGACGTCATTCAAACCGTATTCCCCGATCATAGGGTGATCGGTGTGCCGTCCAAGGGGCTTCTCGGCTGCGGCACGGCGGGAGGCGGCTCCTTCCACTGCATCACCCAGCAGGAGCCTCGCTAGATGGCCAATCGCACGCTCACCGTCGGCGCCATCCAGACTTGGTATGGCCACGACCTGCGCGACAACATCGCCAGGACGGAAACCTTTGTGCGCGAAGCCGCAAAGCGGGGAGCTCAAGTGATTCTCCCCTCCGAGCTGTTTCAGGGCATCTACTTCTGCACCCGCCAGGATCCGAAGTGGTTCACCACGGCCCATCCCGTGGCTGAGCACCCCTGCGTGCAAGCACTCACCAAGCTCGCCGGCGAGCTGCGCGTCGTCATTCCCATCTCCTTCTTCGAGAAGGACGGCCCGCGCTATTACAATTCCATCGCCATCGCCGACACGGACGGCAGCATCCTCGGCATCTACCGCAAGAGCCACATCCCCGACGGCCCCGGCTATCAGGAAAAGTACTACTTCCGCCCCGGCGACACCGGCTTCAAAACCTGGAATACGCAGGCTGCGCACATCGGCGTCGGCATCTGCTGGGATCAGTGGTTCCCAGAATGCGCGCGCGCCATGGCACTCGCCGGCGCGGAGATTCTGTTCTATCCCACGGCGATCGGCTCAGAGCCCTACGACGAAAGCCTCGATACGCACCTGCAATGGCAGCGCGCCATGCAGGGTCATGCCGTTTCCAATGCTGTGCCAATCGTCGCCGCCAACCGCATCGGCTTGGAGGATAACGACGGCACCCAGCAGAAATTCTACGGTCATTCTTTCATCGCCGACCATCGCGGCGAGATCGTCGAATCCCTCGGCGCCCATGAAGAGGGCGTGCTCACCCACGCCTTCGATCTCGACGAGCTGGAAAGCTATCGCGCCGATTGGGGCTTCTTCCGCGACCGCCGCCCCGATCTCTACGCCAAGAGCATCGTCTGATCGGGGACGGCGTTCTTGCGCCGCTCGGCGAGGGAGCCGGACAGCAGCTGGATCACTTCGGAACGCGCTGCCCAATGACGATTAGACGCGCGGCGCGCTCAGCAGCGTCCTGCAAATACTGGCGGGATTTCTTGATCGCGACATCGAGCGGCATGGCGTTCGGAGTAGCCGTTTCAAGGCCGTCGATGCCGTGCTCGAACACGCCCGCGGCGTCATCGGCCAGTCCGCCACCGATAGCGACCACCGGCACACCATGCTTGCGCGCCGCCGCAGCAACGCCCGATGGCGTTTTGCCGAAGGCAGTCTGGAAGTCGACCCGACCTTCGCCGGTGAAGGCAAGGGCCGCACCCTCCATGTGATCTTCTAGCCGGGTCGCGGCGACGACCAGTTCGACACCGCGCTTCAACGTCGAATTCGTGAAAGCCATGAGCCCGGCGCCGATGCCGCCACCTGCGCCAGCGCCAGGCCGGTCGATGACGTCGGCGCCAATGCTCCGCTTGATGATGTGGGCGAAGTGGGCAAGGTTCTTGTCCAGCCGCTCCACCATTTCCGGCGTAGCGCCCTTCTGTGGACCATAGACGCGCGACGCGCCGTTCTCGCCGCACAGCGGATTGGTCACGTCGCAGGCGACGCTGATGTGGATGTTGGCCAGACCGGGATTGACCGACGACATATCGACCGCCTGAACGTCGTCGAGGTCGCCTCCCGCAATCAGATCCCGGATCGGAGCGCCGCCGAAATTCAGGAAACGTACCCCGAGTGCCTGGGCAAGCCCTGCGCCGGCGTCGTTTGTCGCCGAACCGCCGATTCCGAGAATGATCTCTCTGACGCCGCGATTGATGGCGTCGGCAATAAGCTCACCGGTCCCGAAAGTTGTAGCAACTAGCGGATCACGCTGTTCCTTGGCCACGAGCGGCAGACCCGAAGCCTCCGCCATCTCGATGACCGCCGTCTTGCCGTCGCCCAGCAACCCGTACGAGGCAAGCACCCTGGCACCCATGGGACCGGAGACCTCGACCTTCACGATCTGGCCACCTGTCGCGTCAACGAGGGACTGCACCGTCCCCTCGCCGCCGTCGGCCATCGGCACCTTTACGTAGGTGGCGTTCGGCCAGACCCGTCTGAGGCCTGTCTCGATTTCACTCGCCACTTCCAGGGAGGTCAGGTTTTCTTTGAAGGAGTCGGGGGCGATGACGATCTTCATTGGGCACTTTTTTCTCACGGACGCTCGCGCGCCAACCGCTAATGGGCGTCACGATACGGGGAAAGTCTGCACTGTGTCGCGCGGCCGCTTAATGTTGATTTCCCGGCGAGGGGTTGCCGGAATGTCATCATGCTGCATGGTTAAGGATAGCAGAGAAATCGTTCGCAACGGGGCAGCTGGCCCGTCAGCTCCCGATGGGGTCGGATCGAGCGCTATGCACCCCTGGAGGAGCTTACTGGGGGCACTCAAACATTTCGTCGGCGACACTTTTTTCGTGATCAGTCAGATGCTTGCCCGTCGAATCGCGCACGTTGGTCCGAGCCCCACATGCGCCAATCGAGCAGCCGCGACTTCTCAGTCAGCTCCCATCCACGGGAAACGCTCCCATGGCATTATGCGCTGACCGGAATCGATCCGACAAAGGAAGGAGCCAGCAGTGAGCATTTTCACAGTCCGCCAAGGTCGGCGATACCGCGCCAGCATCGCCCTTGGCCTACTCGAACGCCTAGCGGGAAATGATGTCATTGCCGAGCGGTTGCGAGATGCAGGATTCACGGACGTAAACGTCACCGGATCTGGAGCCGAGCGACTTGCTGTGGCCCTGTGGCCCAGCGAAGATGCCACGGCCGAAATGCCCAATCAGATAAAGGCCGTAACAGAAATTGAAGCCGCCTGAGAGAACGCAACTTGCCTAGATGCTGGGCACGAACGTGCCCCTCCCAGAGGCCCAGCCATTAGCCATGTCATCTGCAGCACACTGAATTTACTGGGGTCTAGACATTCGGAGCCGTACAAAAAGCCCACTTGAATCGCATCGCCGAAAAAAATCGCCCCCCGACGATATCGGAACCGCTTGATTCCAATCATGGCCGACACTTGCTTTGCTGGCCTTAGCTGGCACAATAACTAGCCTGAGCAGGAAGTGCGCCTAGCAGCTAGGTAGGGCAGTAGACCTCCCGAGCGCAGCATCCGGATTGGCCGGTCGACGATGACCGGAGGGACTAGGGACAGATGGATCTGGACGAGCACAGAGCACGCATAATCCTCGAAGCAACGCACGCCGCCTGGAGCCGCGGAGATGTCGACGATTTGCTGGGCCACTTCGATGACGACATCACCTATTGCTGCAATACCGGCGGACCCGATGGGGGCCCACTCATCATCGTCGGCAAGCAGGCATACCGCGAGATGCTGACGCAGATTACCGACGTCGCTGAAAGCGTCTCTGTGCCGGAATACATTCGCTTTAGCGACGGCATCTGCCGCGCCAATATCGAATGCTACATCCGCCACAAGATTACCCGCCACACGATGGTAGGTTCCTATCGCCAGCTCGCAACGTTTCGTGCGGACAAGATCGTGCGCATGGAAGAATTCCACGACGCCGCCAAGATGATCGCGTTCTGGCGCATGATCTCCGGCGAAGCGGCGATCCAGAAGACTCTACTCGCCGAGTAGGCACACCGCGACGGCGCATGACTAGCCTGCGCTGCAACTGCGATGAGTCCGCCAGCCGCGCCAGCTCTCCCCATCGATTGCAGCGCGAGCGCCGAAGCCGCTCTGGGCTGTCCGGGCACGAGTGTCAGCGACGCCTATTCCACCAAGGAGCTGGACCCAGCGCACCAAGGAGTCCTGGCTTAGACCGGCCACGTTGTCGCCGTCCGCACCAATAAAAAAGCCGCCAGGCTTGCACCCGGCGGCTTCGGTCTCTCAGGTCTTGTTCGGCTGCGGAGAGTTCCGCTCAGCTCGCCTCACGGTCCCGGCGAGGCGGACGGCGATCACGGCCGCCACCTTCGCGACGCGGCGGGCGCTCGGAGTGCATCTCCGGCTCGGGCTCGTCACCCTCGGCGCGCGGAATCTCCTGACCCGTCGTCTGGTCGATGATCTTCATCGACAAGCGCGTCTTGCCACGCTCGTCGAAGCCCAGGAGCTTGACGTAGACCTCCTGGCCCTCCTTGACGACCTCGCCAACCGTCGCCGGACGCCCGGACGAAAGCTGCGAAATGTGGACCAGACCGTCCTTGGCGCCGAAGAAGTTCACGAACGCACCGAAGTCCATGATCTTCACGACTTTGCCCTTGTAGATCGTGCCGACTTCCGGCTCCGAAACGATCTCCTTGATGCGCTTCAGGGCTGCTTCGATCGACTCGCGCTTGGCAGCGGCAACCTTCACCGTGCCGTCGTCCTCGATGTCGATCTTGGCACCGGACTCCGCGACGATCTCGCGAATGACCGAACCACCCGAGCCGATCACTTCACGGATCTTGTCCGTGGGGATCTTGATGGTCTCGATCCGCGGAGCGTGCTCGCCAAGCTCGGTGCGGGCAGTGTCCAGCGCCTTCGACATCTCACCAAGGATGTGCAGGCGGCCGTCGCGTGCCTGATCGAGCGCAACGCGCATGATCTCTTCGGTGATGCCGGTGATCTTGATGTCCATCTGCAGTGACGTGACACCGTTCTCGGTGCCGGCCACCTTGAAGTCCATGTCGCCGAGATGATCCTCGTCGCCGAGGATGTCCGACAGAACGGCGAACTCCTCACCTTCCTTGATGAGGCCCATCGCGATGCCCGCCACCGGCGACTTGATCGGCACGCCAGCGTCCATCAGAGCCAGCGAGGTGCCGCACACGGTCGCCATCGACGACGAACCGTTCGACTCGGTGATCTCCGAAACGACGCGGATGGTGTAGGGGAACTCTTCCTGCGACGGCATGATCGGGCGAATAGCACGCCAAGCGAGCTTGCCATGACCGATCTCGCGACGACCCGGCGAGCCCATGCGGCCCGTCTCGCCGACGGAGTAGGGCGGGAAGTTATAGTGCAGCATGAAGCGCTCTTTACGCGTGCCTTCCAGCGCGTCGACGAACTGCTCGTCCTCGCCGGTGCCAAGCGTTGCAACGACAAGTGCCTGCGTCTCACCACGAGTAAACAGCGCCGAGCCATGCGTACGCGGCAGCACGTGCACGTCGGACACGATCGGACGCACAGTCTTCAAGTCGCGGCCATCGATGCGACGCCCGGTCTTGACGATGTCGCCACGCACGATGTCGCTCTTCAGCGCCTTGATGGTGTCGCCGAGCAGCACCTTTTCGCTCGCGTCGTCCGGGATCTCGATCCCAGCCTTCACCTTAGCCTCGGCCTCTTTGACGAGGTCGTAGCGCTTCTGCTTCTCCTTGGTGGAGAACGCAGAACGCAGATCGGCTTCGGCGATCTGCTTCACCTGCTCAGCGTACTTGTTGGAGTCGGGGAGCTTGATGTCCCACGGCTCCTTGGCGGCCTTCTCGGCCAGCTTGATGATTGCCTGGATGACCGGCTGGAAGTGCCTGTGGCCGAACATCACCGCTTCGAGCATCTGCGTTTCGGCAAGCTCCTTGGCTTCCGATTCGACCATCATCACCGCGTCCTGCGTGCCGGCGACAACGAGGTCGAGCGAACTCTCGGGCATCTCGTCTTGCATAGGATTGAGAACGAACTCGCCGCCGATCAGGCCGACTCGCGCCGCGCCGATGGGGCCAAGGAACGGTACGCCGGACAACGTCAGGGCAGCCGAGGAGGCCACGAGGGCGAGAATGTCCGGGTCATTCTCCATGTCGTGCGACAGCACGGTGATGACGACCTGCGTCTCGTTCTTGAAGCCTTCGACGAACAGCGGACGGATCGGACGGTCGATCAGGCGCGACGTCAGCGTCTCCTTCTCGGAGGGACGGCCTTCGCGCTTGAAGAAGCCGCCTGGAATCTTTCCGGCGGCGTAGGTCTTCTCTTGATAGTTCACGGTGAGGGGGAAGAAGTCGATGCCGGGCTTGGGGGACTTAGCGGCGACGACGGTGGCGAGAACGCTCGTCTCGCCGTACTGGGCATAGACGGCCGCATCGGCCTGGCGCGCCATGCGCCCGGTCTCGAGCGTCAGCTTGCGTCCACCCCAATCAATTTCCACACGATGGATATCGAACATGTGAGTTCTTTCTCTTTCTCATCTCGTATCGAGGCGCAGCCGGCCGGAGTGCCTGGGGCGCCCGCCTTCGGCTCTGTGCCAAGGCGCGAGGCTCAATGCCTCTAGGGGGTTGCGAGCGGATGGCCGGAGCAGATGCGCTCGCGCCTTCCGCACGCCTGTCGTCGTCAGCGGCGGATGCCGAGCTTCTCGATGATGCTCTGGTAGCGCTGCACGTTCTTGCCCTTCACGTAGTCCAGCAGCTGGCGGCGCTGGCTCACCATCTTCAGCAGGCCGCGACGCGAATGGTTGTCTTTCTTGTGCAGCTTGAAATGTTCGGTGAGGCCGTTGATGCGCTCGGTGAGGATCGCAATCTGGACCTCTGGCGAGCCGGTATCGTTTGCCTTCGTAGCATTGTCTTTAATGAGCGCGGTCTTGCGCTCGAGCGACAGCGACATCGGGGTATCCTTTCGTTTCAGGGTGGATGAGGGCTCGAACCCTCGCGATGGCGGCCACAGCCGGGATGTCGTCCAGCGGGGTCGCAAGTGGTGCGCGTCTTATACACGAGCGGAATGCCCTCGCGAGCACAAATTGCCAACAAAAACGGCTTCCTTGAGCGTTAACGAGGCGTTTCCCAAGCGGCATTTCGCGGCTCAGGTGAAATTGAACACGCGCGTAGGCTTGAAGGAGCCTTTTTCCAGCTCGCCCAGGGCTAGAATGCGCCCCTTGAAGTGGGCATAGGCTGCCCCGTTGAGGATCGGCGCGTCACGGCCGCGCACAAGCACGGATTGGCCCCGCGACAGGTTTACCGCGTCGCCCGGCCCGACGCTGAGGCCCGGAATGTCCTCAAGGGCCGCCTCCACAGGCTGCAAATATTGACCGATCTCGCCAGCTTCAGCGGCCTCCTGCAAGGTTATGAGTTGCACGGACACCGGCATATCGAACGAACCCACGCGCGTCCGCCGCAGCGCGATCACGTGCGCAGCGCTGCCGAGCGCGCGGCCAATGTCGCGTGCCAACGCGCGCACATAAGTGCCCTTGCCGCACTCGGCTTCGAGTATCGCCGTGGAAGCGTCCGGCATATCGACAAGGCGTAGATCCTCGACGACGATCCAGCGGGGCTCCAGCACCACCGTCTCGCCATTACGGGCGAGGTCGTAGGCGCGGTTGCCGTCGACCTTGATCGCCGAAAACGCGGGCGGCACCTGGCTGATCTCGCCCATGAAATCGGGCAGCACGCTCTCGATGTCCTCCAGCGTGGGTAGGATTTCGGACGTGCGCACGATCTGCCCTTCGGCGTCGTCGGTGTCCGTCTCCGCGCCGAACCGCACCGTAAATCGGTAGGCCTTCTCTCCGTCGACCGCGAACGGCACGGTCTTCGTCGCCTCACCGAGCGCAATCGGCAAAATCCCGGTCGCCAAGGGATCGAGCGTTCCGGCATGGCCGGCTTTCTGCGCCGCAAACAGCCTGCGCACGGCACCGACAGCTTGCGTCGAGGTCATACCGACAGGCTTGTCCAGCACCACCCAGCCATGGACCGGGTTACCCTTCTTGCGTCGCGACATACGTTCAGTCCTTGTCGACGTCCTGCCGCACCTTCGGGCTCGCCAGCAACGAATCGATGCGGCTCGCCTCCTCGAAGGTTTCATCGCGACGGAAGCGCACGTCGGGCGCGAACTTCAAGTTCACCGTTTGGGCGATCTCGCCACGGATGTAGCGCTTGTTGTGCGTCAGCGCTTCGATCACTTCGGCCGTGCCGACATCACCAAGCACGACGATGAAGACAGTCGCCAGCTTGAGGTCGGGCGACAGGCGCACCTCTGGCACGGTGATTACGTGCGAATTGAGCACATCGTCGTGGATCTCACCGCGAGTGAGCATCTCCGCCAGCTTGTGGCGAATGAGCTCGCCGACGCGCAGCTGCCGCTGTGAAGGCGGCCTGCTGGACGCCGATTTCTTGGATCTCGTCACGGAAATTCGTTCGCCTTATTCCGCCGCGGAATCGAACCGCGGTCGGCTTCGAAGAAGGTGGTCGGGCTGCATCGCCCGACCGCAATGTCACCAGCCGAAATCTGGCCTACAGCGAGCGCGTCACCGTCTCGACGTTGAAGCACTCGATCTGATCGCCGGGACGGATGTCCTGGTAGTTGGCGAAGGCCATACCGCATTCCTGGCCGGCCGGCACTTCCTTCACCTCGTCCTTGAAGCGCTTCAAGGTCGAAAGCGTGCCTTCGTGGATGACGACGTCATCGCGGATGAGACGCACCTTCGCACCACGCTCCACCTTGCCTTCGGCGACGCGGCAACCAGCGACCTTGCCGGTCTTCGAGATGTTGAACACCTCGAGGATTTCCGCCTTGCCGAGGAAGACTTCGCGAATGGTCGGAGCAAGCAGGCCGGACATGGCCGCCTTAACGTCATCCACCAGGTCATAGATGATGTTGTAGTAGCGGATCTGTACGCCATCGCGCTCGGCAAGTGTCTTTGCCTGCGCATTGGCGCGAACGTTGAAGCCGACAATGACCGCCTTGGATGCACTAGCCAGCGCCACGTCGGATTCGGTGATGCCACCGACGCCCGAGTGGACGATCTGCGCGCCGACCTCCTCGGTCGACAGCTTGCGCAGCGAACCGGCGATGGCTTCGACCGAGCCCTGCACGTCGCCCTTGACGAGCAGCGTGAAGTCCTTGCGGCCGGCATCCTTGATCTGCTGCATCATGTGCTCGAGCGTGCGAGCCGTGCCGGCAGAGCCGAGGGCATCGCGACGCTTGCGCACGCGGTAATCGGTGATCTCGCGGGCCCGCGCCTCGTTCTCGACGACCGCGAACTGATCGCCAGCCTCGGGAGCCGAGTCAAAGCCCAGGATCTCGACGGGAACCGACGGGCCGCCCGACGGCACGTTGTGACCGTGATCGTCGATGAGGGCGCGAACGCGTCCCCATGCGGTGCCGGCGACGACGATGTCGCCGACCTTCAGCGAGCCGCGCTGTACCAGCACGGTACCCACCGGCCCGCGACCGCGCTCCAGCTTCGCCTCGACGACGATGCCTTCGGCGGAGCGGTTGGGGTTCGCCTTGAGATCCAGGATCTCGGCCTGAAGGTGGATTGCTTCCAGAAGCTTGTCGAGGTTTGTCCGCTTGAGCGCCGAGACCGGCACTTCCAGCGTCTCGCCCGACATGCTCTCGACCACGATCTCGTGCTGCAGCAGTTCCGTGCGCACCTTGTTGGGGTCCGCCTGCGGCTTATCGATCTTGTTGATCGCCACGATGATGGGCACACCCGCCGCCTTGGCGTGGTTGATGGCCTCGATCGTCTGCGGCATGACGCCATCATCGGCTGCGACGACCAGAATGACGATGTCCGTCACCTTCGCACCGCGTGCACGCATGGCCGTGAATGCCTCGTGGCCCGGCGTATCGATGAACGTCACCTTGTCGCCGTTCGGCGTCGTCACCTGATAGGCGCCGATGTGCTGCGTGATGCCACCGGCCTCGCCAGAGACGACGTTGGTCTGCCGGATCGCGTCGAGTAGCGACGTCTTGCCGTGATCGACGTGGCCCATGATGGTGACCACTGGAGCACGCGCGACCTGCTCGCCCTCGTCATCCTTCTCACCGATGAAGCCGGTTTCGACGTCTGCTTCCGACACGCGCTTAGGCGTATGGCCGAATTCCTGCACGATGAGTTCCGCCGTATCGACGTCGACCACATCGTTGATCTTGTGCATCGCGCCTTCTTTCATCAGGTACTTGATGACGTCGACGGCGCGCTCGGTCATGCGGTTGGCGAGCTCTTGGATCGTGATGACCTCGGGAATGATCACCTCGCGCACGATCTTCTCGCGCGACTGGGAAATTCCCATCGCCTTGAGCTTCTCGCGTTCGCGCTTTCGCTTCAGTGAGGCGAGAGAGCGCTCGCGCTGCTTCTCGTCGAAGGCGTTGTTGATCGTAAGCTTGACGCGTTCGCGCTTCTCCTCCGGCTTAACCGCCGGAGTACGGGCGTTGGCAGGCTTGTTGCGGCCACCCTTGGCGCCGCGATTATCGTCCTCCTCGGCCGCCTGAGGCGCACGCACGATACGCTTAGGCGCATCTGCATCGGGCTTGGCGCGCGTCGGCACCGGAATATCGATCTCGCGCGGGCGACCGCCCTCGCGCGGCTGCAGGGCTGGATTGTAGCTGGTACGAGGCCGTGCTGCCCCACTGTCGCCGGGACGCGGCGGACGCGAACCCGTCTGGCCAGGGCCGCGTCCCTCGGGAGCGCGGTGTTCACGTTGCTCCGTTGGGCGCCGATCCGGGGCTCTCGCCGTCGTAGGCGCGGGTGCCGGCGCAGCAGCCGGTGCTGGCGCGGAAGACACGGCTGCCCGAGGCGGGGTCTCAGGTTGTGGCGGCGGGGGTGGAGCAGCGGCAGCCGCTGCGGCCGCAACTTCGGCCCGCTCGGCCTCTTCGACGCGCTCAACATCGGCGCGCTGACGAGCGGCCGCGAGTGCGCGAGCGCGTGTGTCGCGCTCTTCCTCTGAAAGTCCGCGACCGACGACGGGAGCGGACCTTTCAGCCGGCGCAGTCGTCTGGGGACGCGACGGCCTGTGGGGGGCCGGCGGCGCGTCCGCTACCGGGGCCGTACCTGCCGCCTGCGTCTCACCCTCGCCCGGACCGGAGAGCTTGCGCGTCTTGCGCTTCTCGACGACCACCGATTTCGACCGGCCGTGACTGAAATTCTGTCGGACATGGCCGCTCTCGACCGTCCGCTGCAGCGACAGCGGCTTACGCGCGCCCCCGCGGAGAGTCTTGTCGGTAGTGTCCTTGGTCTCTGTCATGCTCTTCTCGTTCAAACTCCGAAATCCTGCTGTCGGTCGTCAGGATGCGTTCAAGGTTAGGATGCGCTGAAGCCAGACCGATAGCGCTTTAAGCGCTCGGCCTCGCTTAGAAACCGTCTCGTGGCTCCGCCTTGTATGAGGGCAGCATGTACCACATTTGACCGGCCGATGGCCAAGCTCATTTGTTCGATGGTGAGCCAATCAACAATCGGCGCTGCCTGGCCCTTATCTCTTTGAATTGCCGAGAACTTGCGGTCGAGTTTGCGCCGACCCTCAGCGGTTCCGTCCGTGCCGTGCACAAGCGCCGCGGCCTTTCCGCCATTGAGCAGCTTCTCGACCTTCTCGGCTCCGGTAGAGACCAGACCCGCTTTATTTGCCAGGGAAAGCGTGTTGAGAAGACGCCCTACAAATAAGGCGTCGATCCTCTCGGGCAAGTCCGACGGAGCGCTGACCTGACGTTTCAAGCTCTTGGCAAAGGCATTGGTTTTCACCGCCGCCTCGATGGCCGGACGCTCACACGTAACCCACACGCCGCGCCCGGGCAGTTTGCGCGTGAGGTCTGGCACCACGGTGCCGGAAGGATCGGCGACGAAGCGGATCAGCTCGTCAGGCTCAAGCTCGGCACGCGTGACGGCGCAGCGGCGGAGCGAGCCCCGCGCATTGCCGTCTTCGGTATCCTCGAGCAACTCAGCGCCCAACCAATAGCTCCTTCCGCCGTGGACATCTCCCGCTAACCTTCGATGGCGGCTTCCGTTCCGCCCTCGGCTACCGGTTCGCCTTCTGCAGCTTCGTCTTCCGCCTCGGCTTCCACTTCCGTCACCGGCGGCTCAAGGTCCTCGGGTTTAATCCAGCCGGCGAGAACACGCGCCGACATGATCATTTCCTCAGCTTCTTTGCGCCCGATGTCGAAGCTCTCCAGCACGCCCTTGTGGCGCACCGCCTCGGCATCCTTTTCCTTCTTGCGCTCTGTCCAGCCGACGAGGTCGTCAGTTGCGCAGTCCGCGAGATCCTCAAGCGTCTTCACGCCGTTCTCGCCCATTGCCACCATCATCGCTGTGGTCACGCCCTGCACCTTGGCGATTTCGTCGGAAACACCCAGGTCGCGGCGCTTGGAGTCGCGGTCGGCTTCGAGCTTCTCCAGGTACTCGCGCGCACGCGTCTGGATCTCCCCCGCCGTGTGCTCGTCGAAGCCTTCGATATGGGCGATCTCAGCCAGATCGACGTAAGCGACTTCCTCGATCGAAGCGAAGCCCTCGGTAACCAGCAGCTGGGCGATCACCTCGTCGACGTCGAGCGCCTCCATGAGCATATTCGACCGCTCGGAGAACTCCTTCTGGCGCCGCTCCGACTCTTCCTGCTCGGTGAGGATATCGATATCCCAACCGGTGAGTTGCGAAGCGAGGCGCACATTCTGGCCGCGGCGGCCGATGGCCAGCGACAGCTGGCTTTCAGGCACGACAACCTCGATGCGGTTGGAATCCTCGTCGAGGACGACCTTGGTCACCTCTGCCGGGGCAAGCGCGTTGACGATGAAGCTCGCCGCATCCGGATTCCACTGAATGATGTCGACCTTTTCGCCTTGCAGCTCGTTGACCACCGCCTGCACGCGCGAGCCGCGCATACCGACGCAGGCGCCAACCGGATCGATGGATGAATCCTTGGAAATCACTGCAATCTTGGCGCGGCTGCCTGGATCGCGGGCCACCGATTTGATCTCGACGACGCCGTCGTAGATTTCCGGCACTTCCTGCGCGAACAGCTTCGACATGAATTCCGGACGAGCGCGCGAAAGGAAGATCTGCGGCCCACGCGGCTCACGGCGCACATCGTAGATATAGGCGCGGATCCGGTCGCCATAGCGCACGTTCTCGCGCGGGATCATTTCATCGCGGCGGATGATGCCCTCGGCACGACCCAGATCGACGATCACGTTGCCGTACTCGACACGCTTGACCGTGCCATTGACGATCTCGCTGATGCGGTCCTTGTACTCACTGAAGTGGCGCTCACGCTCGGCTTCGCGCACCTTCTGAACGATCACCTGCTTGGCGTTCTGCGCCGCAACGCGACCGAAATCCAGCGGCGGCAGCGGCTCGGCGATGAAGTCGCCGATCTTGGCGCTAGAGTTGCGACCCTGCGCATCCGCCAGATTAATCTCAGTGGAGTCGTTCTCGACGTTCTCGACGACGGCCAGCACCCGCGACAGCCGCGCCTCGCCGGTCTTCGGATCGATCTCACAGCGGATGTCGTTTTCGGCACCGTAGCGCGACTTTGCAGCCTTCTGAATGGCGTCTTCCATCGCCTCGATGACGATCTTGCGATCGATCGACTTTTCGCGTGCAACCGCCTCGGCGATCTGCAGAAG
This sequence comes from Hyphomicrobium sp., assembly GCA_041659545.1. Taxonomy (GTDB): domain Bacteria; phylum Pseudomonadota; class Alphaproteobacteria; order Rhizobiales; family Hyphomicrobiaceae; genus Hyphomicrobium_A. The sequence continues at coordinate 7,888 of JBAZYB010000031.1, read as the reverse complement.
CTCAAGCCTGTTGGCACTGATGCCAGCCATTGCCATGGTCTTATTCCTCCTCGGGGTCTGTCAGCGGTGCTTCCGCGCCATCCGACAGTGCCTTGCTCTTCTTTGCGCGGCTCAAAGCCTCGCGGATCAATTCGTCTGTCATCACCAGCCGGGCTTCACCAATGAGCCCGACGGGAATACCGATCACGTTCTTGCCGTCGGCGCCCAGATCGACCTCGATGCGCGCCTCTCCGTCCTCGAAGCCTTCGAGGATGCCGCGGAAACGCCGGCGTCCGCCGATCAGCTCCGTCACCTCGATCTTAGCCTCGTGCCCCGCCCAATCCTCAAAGTCCGAAGGACGAACCAGCGGCCGGTCGATGCCGGGAGAGGAAACCTCGAGCCGATAGGCACCAGCGATAGGATCGTGCACATCGAGCAGAGGCGAAATCTCCTTTGATATGATCTCGCAGTCCTCGATTGTCATCGTTCCATCGGTACGCTCGGCCATGATCTGCAGCGTCTGGCTGTCGCTGCCCGATACGGCGACGCGTACGAGACGAAATCCCTGGTCGCTCAGCGCCGGCTCGATCAGCGCAGCAACGCGCGCAGCCACGCCGCTCTCGACGATAAATCGGGTTTCCAGGGCGCCATCGCCAGCCTGCATCTGAAATAAGTCTACGGCGACTTCGCCGATCCCTTGCGCAAATACAAAAAGAGCGGACCCGAAGGCCCACTCGTGACAGTTGAGATGATCATGAGCGGACAAATATTACGGGATCATGACCGGCCTTGCAAGGGGATGCCCCGGCCTCACAGCGCCCCGCCCCGCACCAGGCGGAGGAAATAACGCCTTCGCCCCTCTCGCTCGGCCTTTGCCTCATATCGTGTCGGCGGCCAATCCGAGGGGCGCACCCGCCAGTCGCCCGGCCCCTCCGCCCGCCATGCGAACGCGGGGTGTCCCTGCAACGCAATAAGGATGGTACGCAGATAGTCGCCAATGTCGGTGGCAATCCGCAGCTCGGCCTCCGGGCTCATCACCCGGGCGAGTTCATCCATAAGCGCCCGGTTTATGAGCCGTCGCTTGACGTGCCGCTTTTTCGGCCATGGGTCCGGAAAGAGGATAAACGCCCGCTCGACCGAGGCCGCCGGCAGCCAGCGAAGCGCCGCTCGCGCGTCTTGGTCGCAGACTCTGACGTTGCCGAGCCTGTGCGTTTCAACGCCCGACAGGGCCTTGACCACTCCTTCCTCAAAGACCTCACAGCCGATCAACCCGACCTCCGGATTGGCGCGCGCCTGCCAGATCAGATGCTCACCGCCGCCAAATCCGATCTCCAGCCACACCCGACGAACCGGCGGCGAGAACAGATCGACCGGCGATACTGGACAAGGATCTGCCAGAGCGACTGAAACGCGCGGCAGCACCTCGTCCAAGAGATGCTGCTGGCGCGGGCTCAGCTTGCGCCCGCGGCGGCGTCCAAACGATCGCAGCTCGTGCCATGGCGCGTCCTCGCCCATGCGGGCAGGCGGCTCAGCCGGCGGCCTTCTTGATCGCGTCGGCAAGGTCGGTCTTCTCCCAGGAGAAACCGCCCTCGGCATCCGGTGCCCGACCAAAGTGGCCATAGGCCGAGGTGCGCGCATAGATCGGCTTGTTGAGATCGAGGTGCTGGCGAATTCCGCGCGGCGAAAGATCCATGACCTCGCCCAGCGCCTTTTCCAGCTTCGCTTCCTCGACCTTGCCGGTTCCGTGGGTGTCGACGTAGATCGACAGCGGCTTGGCAACGCCGATGGCGTAGGAGACCTGGATCGTGCATCGGTCGGCCAACCCGGCCGCGACCACGTTCTTCGCGAGGTAACGCGCCGCATAGGCGGCCGAGCGGTCGACCTTCGTCGGATCCTTGCCCGAGAAGGCACCGCCGCCATGCGGAGCCGCGCCACCGTAAGTGTCGACGATGATCTTGCGCCCGGTAAGGCCGCAGTCGCCGTCGGGACCGCCGATGAAGAACTTACCGGTTGGATTGATATGCCAGATCGTATCTTTCCCGACCCAGCCGTCCGGCAGTGCCTTGACCACGTACGGCTCGATAATCGAACGGATCTGCGAGGACGACAGGTCTTCCTTGATGTGCTGGTGCGAGACGACGATCTGCGTCACGCCGACGGCCTTGCCGTCCTCGTAGCGAACCGTCACCTGGCTCTTGGCGTCTGGTCCCAGAAGCGCCGCACCGCCCTCCTTCTTATGCCGGGCAGCGGCGAGGTCGCGAAGGATCCTGTGCGCGTAGTAGATCGGCGCGGGCATCAGCTCCGGCGTTTCGGTGCACGCATAGCCGAACATGATGCCCTGATCGCCGGCGCCCTCTTCCTTGTTCGTGCCGGGCTGAAGCGCATCGACGCCGGCAGCGATGTCTGCCGACTGCGGGTGCAGCAGCACCTCGATGTCGGCCGTGTCCCAGTGAAAGCCGTCCTGCTCGTAGCCGATGTCGCGAATCGCCATACGGGCGACGTGCGAGATCCAGTCCTTCGTCACGGTCTCAGGACCGCGCGTCTCACCGGCAATGACCACCTTGTTGGTCGTCGCCATAGTTTCGCAAGCCGCCCGAATGGCCCACGGGTCGATGCCCGCCTTGGGACCCTCGCGATAGAAAAGGTCGACGATCTCGTCAGAGATTCGATCGCAGACTTTGTCCGGGTGACCCTCAGAAACGGATTCGCTCGTAAAGAGGTAGGATTTGCGTGCCACTCGGGATCCCCGGACTTTTCTCGTTCAGCCAAAAAGCGCGGGCGTTGTCTCAAGCTTTGGCAGCGGGGTCAAGGATACCGACAGTGGCTTGAGCATCGCGTTTGCTATGCCGCAGGTCGGGTTGAGGACGCCAAGGCCGGCGATTCACCTATTCGCTCGGCGGGATCTCACCAGCGAAGGCACGTACGAGATCGACAATTGAGCGTCGCACCCGCGAGTCGCTTATCCGCGCGAAAGCCTTGTTCAGTTCGAGACCCTCACGGCTCCCTAAGAATTCTGCCGCGTAGCTCTCCGCCGGTCGATCGGCGAAACCCGCCGCGCGTGCGCCGCCGACGGCTAGCTCCTCGTAGAAAAACTGCACCGGAACTCCGAGAACCTGTGCGAGATCGAACAAGCGGCTGGCGCCAATCCGATTGATCCCCTTTTCGTACTTCTGGACCTGCTGGAACGTCAGTCCCAAGTGCTCGCCAAGCTTTTCCTGGCTCATACCCAGTAGCATGCGTCGCAGCCGCACGCGGCCGCCGACATGAACGTCAATTGGGTTTGCCCGCCGCGTACCACGCTCTTCGGTCTCGCTTCCCTTTTCTTGCAGTGTGTTCTCTCTTGCCATTCCAAATACCTTAACTGCCGCGGATGCTTTTTTTTTATTCAGTGCCACCAGACAAGATGCCCGTCACACACTGGAGGTCAGCTAAGAGACGCTCAGCAGCTGTCCTATGTCAGACATAGGACCTCTAACAACAGCCAAATTGTCTCTAGACGCCATAACGCCGACTTAGGACAACTGCAGCCACAAGAAAGACTAGGACAAGAGCGACAAAAGTACAGTCGCCGAATTTAGCGTAAACAGGTGGTGAAATAGCGACCGGAATCCCACTATCCACCACTCCGCGTGCATTAAGAGTGAGCATCGCAGCGATACGACCTTGCGCATCAACAACCGCCGAGACGCCATTGTTTGCGGCCCGGATGATGGGCAACCCCTCCTCGACAGCCCGGACGCGCGTTTGGTGAAAATGCTGCCAAGGCCCAGTCGTGTCCCCGAACCATCCATCGTTAGTAATATTAACAATTAGACCTGGGCGCTGTTCGCCCTGCACAACGGCCGCCGGAAAGATGGCCTCGTAGCAGATTAGGCCCACAACCGGGGGAAGGCCCGGAATGTTAAGCAACGGCCGGGGCACCGGACCCGTGGAAAAGCCCCCGCGCCATCGCGTCAGTTTCTCCAGGCCTATGCGTTCGAGCAATGACTGCATCGGCAGATACTCGCCGAATGGCACGAGATGGATCTTGTCATAGAGTTGCTCGAGGGTGCCTCCCTTACCGAACACCATCAGGCTATTGAACCCGACGCGGGGACCTCCCATCGTTGCCGATGAATGGTCCAGGCGTAGGGCGCCGGACAAAAGCTGCGTGTTCTGCGGCAGCAATTCACCTATGGCCCGCAACGCCTCCGGTTGCTCGAGGGGCAGGAACGGCATCGCCGCTTCCGGCCAGACCAAGTGGGTGATGCCAGCGAGGTCGTCGCGGTGTCCCGAAGCATCATGGCGTGACAGAGAAAGCTGGTCCTCGAAGATTTCGCGCTGCTTCTCGGGGCGCCACTTGTCACGTTGCGACACGCTCGCCTGCACGATGCGCACGCGCGCACCATCTACCATCCTCGCCGGATCGCCAGAAAGCCGCCAGGCCCCCCAGGCATACAACACCACGAGCGGTAAGGCTGCGACCAGGAGACCATTGCGCAAGGCGATGCCGCGCGCCTCCGGCTTTGCCCCGGCCAGCAGCACGAGCGGTGCGGCGAAAATCGGCACGCAAATCAGCGTCAGCCCATAGACGCCGAGCACAGATGCCGACTGCATCAAGGATAGCGGCCACGTCAGCGCGTAGCCGAGCACGTTCCACGGGAAGCCGGTCAGGACGTGGCCGCGCAGCCATTCGGCAATGGAAAGTGCAACGGCGAGTACCAACACGCGGGCGAAGCCTGCAGGCCAGATGACGCGCGCCGAGCCGACAGCGGCCGCGGTGAACAGCGCCAATCCGGCAGGAAGGATCAGCACCGCAAATGGCATCAGCCAGCCGAACTTGTCGGCTTCGACGAGGAACGCCTCTCCGATCCAGAAAAGCCCGAGCAGGAAATAGCCAAAGCCGAACCACCAGCCCGCTCCCGCCGCACGCCTGAAGCTTTCATATCTCGTCGCGCGGGCAGACCCGTCGATGAGCCAAATAAGAACGGGTAATGTCGCGAACAGGATCGGCGAGACAAAAAACGGCGCCATGGCAAGAGCCGACAAGGCTCCGGCGCAGAACGCCACGGCCGGCCGACGCCAGCCGGACAGGCGGCCAACCCATCGAGAGGCGTTCACAACCTCGGCAGCAGCCCGCGAAATCAGAGCTATCCCAGCGAGCCGCTGCCGCGTTGATGACGACGCAACGTTCACGCCTTGACCGCATCGGATGCAGTCGCTGCAGGGCGACGCTGGTGGATCCGCACCTTTTTGAGACGTCGCGCATCAGCGTCCAGCACCTCGAGTTCGATGCCGCTGGGATGGCGGACCAGTTCACCCCGCACGGGAACCCGCCCGAGCAGCGAGAACATCAAACCGCCGAGCGTATCGATGTCCTCCTCCTCCTCAGGCTTCAAGAGCTTTAAGCCGAGATGGTCCTCAAGCTGCTTGATGGGAGTACGCGCCAGAGCAACGATGCTGCCTTTCGGCTCAGCGACGATGTAGGCCGCCTCCGCGACGTCGTGCTCGTCCTCGATCTCGCCGACGATCTGCTCGACAAGGTCCTCGATCGTGATGAGCCCGTCGGTACCGCCGTACTCATCGACCACGAGCGCCATGTGAATTCGCGTCGACTGCATGCGGATCAACAGGTTGGTGACCGGCATCGACGGCGGAACATAAAGCACCGGACGGCGCAGCTTGGCCGAGGTTATCGGCTTCGATAGATCGACCTTGCCGAACGCCAGATAGGATTGCCCGGTATCCGACAACGTCACGTCCAGTTCGTCACTGTCTTTGTCGTCATCGGTAACACCGATGCGCGCAGTCTCGGCATCCGCTGCCGCCTCTCGCGTCAACCAGCGAAACAGATCCTTCACGTGAATCATGCCGCGCGGATCATCGAGTGTTTCGCTGTACAGCGGGATACGGGAGACGCCGGCCTCACCGAACGTGCGCAGCAGTTCCGCGAGAGAGTCGCTTTCTTCCAGCGCAATGATGTCTGCCCGCGGTACCATGATGTCGTCGACGCGCAGCCCCCCGAAACGCAACAGACGCCGGAGCATCTCGCGCTCTTCGGTCGAGAATGCGGCGGTATCGGGGACTTGCTGGTCCTTGAGATCGGCCTCGAGCATCTCACGCAAGCTCGGGGAGCGCAGCCCTATCCGGGTCAGAAGCGCGCCTATGAGGCTTTGCGTAGCACTGGCGCTTTGCTGATCGGCAGCGCCTGAACTGACCGTCTGGTTGGTGCCCAACCCTGAATCTTTTGGTAACTGCGCGTCACTCATGGTTAATCGCGTTCACTTTCCGGTTTGCGAGCATCGATCAGCTCGCCCGCAGTTGCATAGGGATCGGCCACATCGAGACGCGCCAATATGCGCACCTCAAGGCTTTCCATTTCTTTCGCCTCGTCGTCGGTCAGATGATCGTAGCCGAGAAGGTGCAGCAATCCGTGCACGACGAGATGCTGCATGTGATGCGCCAATGGCACCCCCATGTCGGCAGCCTCGCGCTGCAGGGTTTCGAGAGCGAGCACGACATCGCCTAGGAAGCGCGGGTCGCCCTCAATCGGCACCATCGGAATTGCAGGGAACGACAAAACATTCGTCGGCGCCGGTTTGCCTCGATAACTCGCGTTGAGCTCCGCCACCTCGGCATCGTTCGACAGGGCAATGCACACTTCGGCACGCCGCAGGGCTAGCTCATCGGCAACCACCTCGGCAGCGGCGCGCGCGAGGTGCTCTGCGCCGCCGATCTCCGACCAATCACCGGCATCGTGGAACACATCGATGATGAAACTTGGCGCAGGCTCGCTGTCCCCAGTTTCGCCATCTGCTTCGCCCGGGGGCGGCCCACCGTTTCCTATGGGAGTGTCGGGCATCGCCGCAATCTACTTCTGCCGGTCGTAGGCTTCAACGATGCGCGCCACGAGATCGCGGCGCACGACATCGGCGCCGGTGAAGCGGATGGCCTCGATCCCCGGAACGCCGTCCAGGAGCGCGATGGCCTCGTCCAGACCCGATTTCATGCCGTAAGGCAGATCGATCTGGCTGGGGTCGCCTGTGACCGCCATCTTGGAGTTCTCGCCCAGACGAGTCAGGAACATCTTCATCTGCATGCTGGTGGTGTTCTGCGCCTCGTCGAGGATGACGAAAGCATTCGCCAGCGTACGTCCGCGCATGAAGGCGAGCGGCGCGATCTCGATAACGCCGGTCTCCAGATCCTTCTCCACCTTCTCGGGCGGCAACACGTCGTAGAGCGCGTCATACAGCGGCCGCAGATAGGGATCGACCTTCTCGCGCATATCGCCGGGCAGGAACCCGAGACGCTCGCCGGCTTCAACTGCCGGACGCGAAAGGATGATCCGTTCGACCATGCCCTTCTCCAGGCAGTGGGCGGCAAAAGCGACGGCGATATAAGTTTTGCCGGTACCGGCCGGACCGACACCGAAGACCAGATCCGATTTCTCCAGCCCGCGAATATAGGTGCTCTGCATCGGCGTACGCGCCTTGATAACGCGTCGGCGGGTGGCAACCTGCGCCTGACCGTCGCCCGGCACGCTGGCCTCACGCGCGTGACGGATGAGGCCATCGAAATCGCCGCCACCTACCATCTCGCCCGCCGCCGCCCGAATGTAGAGTTCCTCGAGCACCGTGCGTGCGAGGTCACAGGAGGCTTCCGGTCCGGTAAGGGTGACGACGTTGCCATGAGCGTGCGCCTCGATACCGAGACGATCCTCGATCAGCGCGAGGTGACTGTCGTATTCTCCGAGCAGCCGCGTCAGGGCGCGGTTATCCTCGAATGGAACCACCAGTCGCTTGCTGGCGACCTGAGGTTTGGGCGATCGTCCCGGTCCTGCAACCGGATTCCCGCGAAATGCTGCCAATCGGCGCTCCAGATGGCTGTAACTGCGACTCGTCAGCTAACTAATCTAAATCTAGCACAGCAA